>JBGPOW010000040.1:0-25229 GCA_041488235.1 Binatia bacterium | reverse complement strand
GCGTGCACCGCGGTGCCGTCGGGCGCCCGCAGCTCCGGCAGCGCGTGGTAGGCGCGGAAGATCAGGAAGTGACCGTCGAGGATCGCGAGCGCGTCCGCGGCGGAAGGTGGGGACTCGTGCTCGCGCGTCGTCACGCCAGCACCAGCCGCGGCGGCGCCGCGACGCGCCCGTCGTCGAGGCGGGCACGTTCCCACCGCCGCAAATCTCCGAGCAAGGTGTCGATCGCCACGCCTTCCCATACCGGCGCGTACCGTTCCACCTTGGCGCGTCCAGCAGCGAGGAGCCGTCGCGCGCCGGCGACGTTGCCGCGCTCCGCATGGTGCAGCGCCACCGCGATCTGGATCAATCCCTGGAGCGCAACGCGCGCCGCGCCGTGCGTGCGCCGCCACACGGACTCGAGCTCCTCGTGCACTTCGAAGTACAGCCCGGCGCCGAACAGTGCGACCGCGCGGCGAAGAGCCGGCGCCAGCTCGTCGGCTGCACGCACGCAGGCGTGCCGCCAGTATTCGTCGGCCGCGACACACGCGGCACGGACGCGCGCGGTCGCCGCGTCACGCACGCACTCGAAGGCCGGCGCGAGCGCGACCTCGCGGTACGAGCGCGCGGCTTCGCTGGACGACGCGGCACCGTCCGGCGCGTCGATGACGATGCGGTGCCTTCGCAGACTTGCAGCGACACGCAGTTCGACCGCCACGCCTCCACGGGCCTCGAGGACGCGTGCCAACGCCGCTAGAGCGGCGTGCGCGCCGCGGTCGTGGAGCGCGGTGACGATGATTTCGGCGAGCGCGTTGCGCTGCGCGCGCGGCATGTCGACGACGGGTCGCATGGGCTCACGCGAAGAGCGCGGCGATCTCGTCGGCCTGGCGCGCGGCGTCGGCCCGGCCGAGCGCAATCAGCTTCCGCGTGTACGCCGCGTCGAACAGCACGTAGGAGAGGAGATCGGCCTCGCCCTCGGGAACGCCTTGCGCCGCCGAGCGCATGACGAGGTCGGAGACGACGCGCGCCGGCCTGAGAGAGCGCGTGCGCTGCTTGTACGCGACACCGGCCAAGCGGCCGAGATCCTCGGAGGGGCGCACCACGCATTCGCGAACCTGCTTGTAGTTCGCGCCGCGACGCTCGCGGATGATGGCGTTGATTTTCGGCAAGAACTCGGGGCCGAACGCGTGCTCGCCGCCGGCAAGGATCGAGTTCACCAGGCGCATGCGCTGCAAGTCGTAGTCGACGTGATCGAGGAGGAGCGCGTTCAGCACCTTACCGACGAGGTAGGCCGGATTGCTGTACGCCACCTCGCGCGCGCGGTCGCTCTCGGCCGACGTCTCGTCGGGCGGATGGCGGAGCGCGATCAGCAGCAAGCGATCGGCGCCGAGCCGTAGCGCCGGCGAAAGCGGCGTGTTGAGACGCAGGCCGCCGTCGCAGTAATAGCGGTCGCCGATCCGTACCGCCGGGAAGAAGAGCGGGATTGCCGCCGACGCCAGCGTGTGGAGCGGCCCGATCGCACACGCGCGCGCGACGACGTAGGGGTCGTACTGCCACGGCGTGAGGTTCGCGCCGCGACCGTCGACGAACACGACCACACGTCCGGATGCGATCTCGGTGCACGACACGCAGAGGATGGTTCCGCTCGTGCGAATGTTGGGCGGCAGGTGCGTCCAGGGAATCTGCTGCCAGACCAACGCCTCGAGCGCCGCGGTGTCGAGAAGGCCCGGAAGCCGATCGGGCAGCGCGTCGCTCGGCGCCGGCCGCGGGCGGAACTGATAACTGAAGAGCCGCGACGGAATCCGCAGCAGGTCGCCGATGCTGAACCGGTAGACGTGCTCGATCGTGAGCGAGTCCCACACGTCCGCCAAGCGCGCCGCCCTGGTCTCGTCGTCCTCGTGCAGGCTCGCAACCCAGTACGAGGCATGGATCGCGCCCACCGACGCGCCGCTCACGATGTGGAACACCGGCCGACGGCCGAGCCGGCGCGGCAGCTCCGCCATGAGATAGGAGAGCACACCCGCCTCGTACGCGCCGCGCGCACCGCCTCCGGAGAGGACGATCGCGACCCGCGGACCGTCGTCGCGTTCATCGGCCGGCGTCGGCGTGTCCACGGTCACCGCCGCATCGTACCGAACGCCGCACGAGCGCGGAAGGCGCGGCCCGGTCGCCGAATCTGCTAGATCGCGGCGGCGCGCTCGCGACGCGCGCGCGGAAAACATCGTGACACGAATGGGCAGCCGAGCGCGCGACAGGAGCCCGGAACCGAGAACGCCATCGGAAACGCCCCGACGTTCCGCGCCTCGAGCGCCGCCACCAGCCGCACGGCAATCGCGCCGGTGCGCTCGCGCGCCGTCGCGAGATCGACCGCCATCGTGACGCGCCCGCCCGGGCCGCGCAGCCACTCGATCTCGCCGTCGAGCGTACGCCCCGGGTACGCGGCCGCGACGGCGAGCGCGTACAGTTCGAGCTGCACGCGATGCGCCTCGCCGTCGTCCTCGGGGCGCGCGTACTTGTAGTCGCGAATCACGAGACGCTCGCCGCGCTCGCCGAGAAGATCGATTCTCCCACGGACGAAGATTTCCGGCGGACCTTCCAGCCGAAGACAGAACGGCACCTCCCGCGCGTGGACTCGGAACGAGCCATCGTCAGCGCCATGCCGCGCCAGGGCCGCGAGAAGGTCGTGCGCGAGGCTCTCGCGCTCCGCCTCCGCAAGGTCGCGCGCGGACGCGAGGGCAGCGGCCACGGCGGCCGCCCGATCGGAGACCGGCAGATCGAGATCGAGCGCTTCGAGCGCAGCGTGCGCGGCGACGCCGAGCCGCGCCGCGTCGCTCGGCAGCCAGTGTGCGCCGGCCGGCGCCGCATTCCCGCGGCCTTCGGAGCCGACGTGGCTGTGCACGACGCCACGGATGTGGCGATACCAGAACTGCCGCGGACAGCGCGCATAGTCGACGAGCGCCGTCGGGCTGACGACGAGCGCGCCCGGCCGCTGCGGCGGCGCGTCCCACACGCGCGCGACCGCGCGCATGTCGGCGGCCGTCGGCTTTGCGTCCAGTGCGCGCTCGAGCGCGCCTTCGGCGAGATCGCGCGCCGGCGGCGCGACGCGGGCGAGGAGCGCCCCGCTCTTCTCGATCTCGACGGCGACCGGAATCGCCTCGCCCTCCGCGCCCTCGCCGGCTGCCTCGACAATCACGCGATCCGCGCCGCTCGCGACGAACTCCGCCACCGCGTCGCGGCCGAGAAAGGACCAGACCTGCTCGCACCAGGTGCGATCGTCGCTGCCGCCGTCGGTCGCAGCGAGCGCCGCGCGCCGGCCCTTGCCCTCGCTGAGCACCAAGACGTCGCGCGCGCGGGTACACGCGACGTACAGAAGACGGGCGCGCTCGGCGTCGGCGCGCGCGTGCTCGTCGCGACGCCACGCCTCGGCGAGCCGGTGCGGCAGCCGGTGGCGGCCGGCACCGAACGTCGCGAACGCGAGCACCCCGTGCTCCCGATCGACGAGCGCCGGCGAGCGATAGTCGCGCATCGGCTCGCGGCCGAGGTCGGCGACGATGACGACCGGAAACTCGAGCCCCTTTGCCTGATGCACGGTCATAACTTGGACGACGTCGCCCGCATCGGCGACGTGCGGTGCCTCCGGCTCGTGGGACTCCAGATCCAGCAGCCGTCGCGCGCGCGCCGCAAACTCGCTCGCACCGACGAAACCGCCTTCCCCAGCCGCCCGAGCCTGCGCGATCAGCTTGCGCACGTTGGCGACCTTCTGGACGCCGTGGAACTGCGCGAGCAGCACCGCCTCGAGCTGCGTCGCCGCGACGGCGCGCGCCAAGAGATCTCCCGCGGGTACGCGGTCGCGGACGGCGCGCAGCTCGCGCACGAGATCGCGCGCTGCTCCTACCGTCGCCGCGTCCACCGCGGCGAGACCGTCGAGCGGCTCCGTCGCACGGAAGCGACCCGGCAGTCCGCCGGGATGGTCGGCGAGCACCGCCAGCGTCGCATCGGAGAGCCCGAAGAGTGGCGAGCGGAGCGCCCCGGCGAGCGCGATCGCATCGTCGGCGTCGACGACGCTGGCGAGGAGCTGCACGAGGTCGCGAACTTCCTGGCATTCGTAGAAGCCACGGCCGCGCACGACGGCGTAGGGAATGTGCCAGCGGCGGAGGGCGAACTCGTACGCCTTCACCTGCGTCAACGCCGGAAGGAGGACGGCGATGTCGCCGGGGCGGCTGCCCTCGGCGACGAGGTCGGTGATCGTCGCCGCAATCGCGCGTGCTTCGAGGGCGCGCGCCGCCGCGACCGGCAGCTCCGCGTCGCCGCTGCCGATCTGCTCGACGAGACTCTTCACCCGCACGAGCGGGCGCTCGCGCACCGGCGCGGCATCGTCATCGCGACCCCGCCGGCGGTTCGCGGGCGCCCGATCGCCGTCCACGCCGACGGCCGAGTCACCCGTGCGGCGTGGACGGAGGCGTTGCATCGCCGACCAGCGGACGCGCCACGGCGCATCGTCGGCGCGCGCGGCGAAGAGGCGCGCGGCGAGCCCGTTCACGAACGCGAGGAGCGGCGGCTGAGAGCGGAAGTTGTCCGCAAGCGCGACTTCGCGCCCGAGCGCGGCGCCCATCTCCACGAAGAGCTGCACTTCAGCGCCGCGGAAGCGATAGATCGATTGCTTCTCGTCGCCGACGACGAAGAGCTCGGCGTGATCGCCTGCCAGCCGTCGCAGCAGGTCGACCTGTGCCGGATCCGTGTCCTGGAACTCATCGACGAGAATGGCGCGGACGTCGCCGGCGAGACGGGCGACGTCGTCCGCGTCGGCGAGGACGGCGCGCGCCTGCGCGATCAGGTCGTCGAACGTCAGCACCCCCTCGCGGCGCTTCACGCGCGCGAGCTCCGCGTGCGTCGCTCGGAGAAGTCGGGTGAACGCGGCGGCGAGCGGCAGCGACGCGGCACAACCGAGAGCGGCGGCGAGCGTGCCGCCGAAGCGCGGCGTCCCGTCTTGGAGCTTGAACGTCAAGAGCTCGGCGCACTGCGGCCACTCGGCGCGACGGCGAAAGGCGCGCGCCGCCGTCGCGCAGAAGTTGCGCAACGCGAGGAGATGCTCGGTACCGAGGAGATGCTCGGTACCAGCGCCCGCATCCGAGAACGGCAGCGCCGTCGCGAGCACCGCGAGGTGGGCGCGCCATTCGCGCCAGCGATCGCCGAACTCGGTCAGCGCCGCTGTCGCCGCCGGCGTCAGCCGCGCGCGCGGCAACGCCGCCTCGGCGAGCCAGCCGTCGACGAGCGTCACGATGCGTCCGGCGTCGCGGCACACATCGCGCGCGCACGCCGCAACGGCGGCGCGCTGGCGCGCCAGCGGCGCCGCCAGTGCCTCGGCGCCGACGCCGCGACGCGCGAGCACCGCGAGGATGTCGCAGGTAACGGCGACGACGCCGGTCCTCTGCTCGTGTGAGCCGAAACCCCAAGCGTCGACACATGCGCGCACGTCGGCATCGCCGGCGCGAAGCCGTTCGAGGAGGGTGCGCCGCACGGCGCGCTCCGTCCACGCCGGACCGTCGATCTCGTCGAGGACGGCGGCTCCTGGCCGCGTGCCGCTCTCGAGCGGCGTGCGCCGCAGCAGGCTCGCCGCGAGCGCGTGAATGGTCCCGATGCGCGCCGATGCGAGCGCGCGCTGCGTCCGCAGCAACCGTGCGCGGTCCGCTCCCGTCGCCGCCGCGGCACGCGCCGCGAGCGCGCGGCGAATGCGGTCGCGCATCTCCGCCGCCGCTTTGTCCGTGAACGTGACCGCCAGCAGCTGCGCGACGTCGAGCGGCGGCGCACCCCCGTCACCGCAGACGAGGCGGACGTAGCGGGCGACGAGCACCGCCGTCTTCCCCGACCCCGCGCCGGCACGCACGACGACGCTTCCCGGCGTTTCGACGGCGGCGCGCTGCGCTTCCGTCAGCTCCATCGCGTCGGGAACGCGCCGCTCGCGCGCTCGCGGCGTCGCGCTCACTCGCCCTCCTCCGGCGGTGGCTCGTAGCGGCAGATGTAGCGGTAGTTGCAGAACCGGCTGCACTCGCTCGGGTCGACGTCGAAGCGCCCGTCGACCGCACGCTCGACGAGCTCGATCACACGGCTCGCGATCGGCGCCGCCGTGCCGGCGGCCGCGATCGTGCGACGCGCCTCGGGATCGCGCGTCAAGAATCCACGCGCGATCGGTCGGACGCGCATTTTCCGGTCGGCACGCAGCAGCACGTAGCCGCCGCGCATCTCCGCTTCCGGCGCCCACGTGAGCCCTGCCGACGCGACGAGCGCGAGCGCGTAGACGGGGATCTGAAAGCTCGTCGAGCCCATCGCGCGCTCGGCGTCGAGCTTCGCGCCGTGATCGGCATCGCGCTTGGCGTTCTTGTAATCGAGCACGCGCGCGGCGACGACGCGCCCGGCGTCGTCGAGCCAGAGATCGGCACGATCGATCGCGCCCACGAGCGTGAGGTCGAGCGACGCACCGTCGACGCTCGTCCGGTGGTCGGCGATCCCGAGCCGAAATGGCCATTCGAGCAGCCGGCGCGCCGGTCGCGAGGCCTCACCGCACTCGTCGCGCACGACCTCGACGACGGCCTCGATCGCGCGCGACCACGCGAGCGTCACGAGCGTCGCATCCGCGGGACGCATGGCGGCGAGCATCTCCGCGCGCGCGTCCTCGGCGACGTCCCGCGCCGCCGCCGCGGCGCGCTGCGGATCGGACGGCAGCGGATCGCAACGGCGAAAGACGAGCTCGAGCAGGCGATGCGCCAGCATGCCCTCCTCGCGGACGTCGAACGCCTCCGCGCCGGCGTCGTCGGCTCGAAGGTGGAGCACGCGGTGCGCGAAGAACTTGAACCCGCAGGCGCCGAGCTCTTCGAGTCCGGTCGCGCTCCACGGCATCGCTCGCAGCTGCTCGCGCCGGCGCGGATCGGCGGCGAGACGGCCGACGAACGCATCCGCGAGCGCGTCTTTGGCCGCGGCGTCGCGCTCGCGATCCAAGAGGAAGTAGCGCTCGCGCCGGCGCTCGATACCGATCCGCTGCACGAGGCGCGCGACGCTGCCGGGGGGGAGGCGTCCGGCTACGGCGGCGAGCAGCCCGGGATCGCGCTCCGCTCGGGCGATCGCTGCATGCAGAAGCTCTGCCGCATCCGCCGGGTCGTCGGCATCCCGTCCGCTCGCGTCGCCCGCCGGCTGACGAGAATGCACGCACGGCTGGCGCGTCGCCGCCGTGACGATGTGCTCGCCGGCAATCGCGACCACCTCGTCGAGGAACGGCGAGCGCACGAGCGCGTTGCCGTCGTCGTCGTACGTCGCATGGGTGAGGAGAACGCGTTGCTCCGCCGTCGAGAGCGCGAGGTAGAAAAGAAATGGATCCTCGGCGGATCGATCGTCGCGGGTACGGAGTAGGCGGCCGAGCGGTGCGTCCTGCACGTTGCGGCCGAGTGCCGCACGCACGAGCGCCGGTGCATGGCGGTTCAGCGCGCGGCGCGCCGCATCGCCCACGAGCCCGTCCTCCGCGAGCGCAGCCGGAAAGCCGCCGTCCTCGAGTCCCAGGACGAACACGTCGTCGAAGTCGAGACCGCGTGCATCCGCGATCGCGAGCACCGGCACTCCGCTTGCGACGGGTCCAGAGGCCGCGACCTCGCTCGTGTCGACGGCCTCGTGAAGGCGCGCGAGGAACACCGCCAGCGAAATGCGTCGCGCGCCGAGCGCCGGTCCGGCGGCGGCGACGTCGGCCAACGTCCGCTGCATCGTCGCCAGCGCCACGCCTTCGCTCCACGCCTCGCCGCCCGCGACGTCGTCGGGAACGTCGAGTCCGAGCTCGTCGAGGACGCGCACCAGCGCGGCGCCATGCTCGGCGAGCGTCCGCGACGCGTCGAGCTCTGCGAGGCAGCGCACGACGGCCACGATGGGTGGTCCGTCGCGGCGGAGACGCGCCAGGTCGCGGGACTCACGCTCGTCCGCGCCCGCGTGCGCTGCGGCGCCCGCAGGGCGGGGATCGTCGGCACCCGCGCGTGCTGCCCGGGCGCGCTCGAGGCGCGCCTGCGCGTGGGCGAGGCAATGTGCGAGCGTGAGCGTCGCAGCATCGACATAGCCGCACAGCTGCAGGAGACGTCGCACGCCCCGCGGGGCCGCCGTCAGGTACGGACTCTCGAGCGCGCTGACGAGCGCCGCACGTGGCGCGCCGTCGACGACGGCGCGCATCAGACGCAGCACCGTTTGCACCGCGGCGTGCGCGGCGAGCGGGCGCGGCGCGGTGATCGTGAGCGGCAGTCGATATCGGCGGGCGACGTCCTCGAGGATCGTGCGGTACGGTCCGACGTCGCGCGCGAGAATCGCGATGCGCTCCGGATCCGCGCCGGCGGCGAGGGCCGCGCGGATGCGACGGCCGACCTCTTCGACCTCGGCGACGCGACTCGGCGCCGCGACGATGCGGAGGGTGTCGTCGTGGTGCGCCTCGCCGCCGATGCCGGCCGCGCCCGCGCGCGGCTCGGGGTCGGCGCCTGGTGGCGGCTTCGGCTCGACGAAGAGGCCGGCGAGGACACGCGCCAGCGTGCCGCGCCGGCCGCCGCGCACCACGAAGTCGGGCAGGACCTTGTCGGCGATCGCCGGGTCTTCGACGAAGCGGTTCCACGTGCGCTCCAAGAAGCGCGTCGCATCGACGTTCTCGCCGTGCGCCAAGGTCACCAGCTCGGCGTCGCCGACGAGGCGAATGAGCGCGCGCGCGACGAGCGATTGCAGCGGCGAGTAGTCGTAGATCTCCGCGATCACGAGCCGCTCGATTCCCGCGAGCACGCGCGGCCGCGTCCCGGCAGCCTCGTGCGCGTGGAGCGCCGTCAGGACGCGGCGGTCGCGTTCGTGCCGGTCGGCACAGCCGAGTCGTGCGAGGCGCTGCGTGTACGCCGCAGCGACCGCTGCGAGCCAGCCGACGCTGCGGCGCGCGGCTGGATCCGGCATGCGTGGCGCGAGGGCGGCGAGCTCCGCCGCGCCGATGCACGCCGCGGCGAGCTCGCCGATCGCGCGGCGCGCTGCGCGCGCGAGACCGGGACGCTCGTCGACGCTCGCATCGCCGAGCACGTCCGCAAGCGCGCCCTGCATGACGAGCGTCGCACGCGCTTCGTCGACGACGGGCGCTGCAGCGGCGATCTCGCGGTCGAGCGCGTCGACCAGCTCCGGAAACGTCGTCAGGCGATGCCCGAGCGAGACGTCGCCGGCGCGCGCGCGCGCGCGCAGCACCGCCGTAATCTTCAGTCCCGTCGGATAGATCGTGAGGACGGACGTCGCGCTCACGGATGCCAGAAACGTGAAGGCCCCGGCGGCAAGCCGGGGCCTTCGGAGACGGAGAGCGGGTGAAGGGCTTCGAACCCTCGACCCCGACCTTGGCAAGGTCGTGCTCTAGCCAACTGAGCTACACCCGCACAGGCGGGCCACCTTAAGGGGGCACTGGTGGGCTGTCAACGGCCAACGACGCGCGCGCGTCGCGCACGGCGCGGTACACGCGCACGTGGTAATCGGCCGCGGACCAAACCGCGAGCACGACCGCGATCCACAAGAAGTACATGCCGGCGGCGTGACAGTCGACGTACAGATAGCGGTAGTGCAGCATCAGTCCGACGAGTGCGAACATCTGAAAGATCATTTTGTATTTCCCGAGCTCCTCGGCACCGAGCATCACGCCCTCGCCCGACGCGATCCCGCGAAGACCGGTGACCGCGAGCTCGCGTCCGACGATCACGACGACGACCCACGCCGGCACGCGCGGAACGCACGGCTCGCCGGGCACACACGGCATCGCGGCGAGCATGATCAGGACGGCGGTGACGATGAGCTTGTCGGCGAGCGGGTCGAGGAACTTCCCGAGCGTCGTGACGATGCCGTACTTCCGCGCCAGATAACCGTCGAAGTAGTCCGTCAACGACGCCAAAAAGAACAGCAGCGCGGCGAGAAACCCGGCGAGCCGTCCGGGGTCGTGGAGCAAGTAGACGAGCACCGGCACCAGCGCGACGCGGAAGAGCGTCAGGACGTTCGGCGCCGTCCACAGAAGCGCCGCACGCCGGATCGGTAGCTCGCGCGCGTCAACGACCATCACACGCCCCACCCCGGTCGTGCCGACGCATCCAGCGGCCGGCGCACACGACCGGCCGCAGCCGTCACGGCCGGCGCGCGATCGCTTGTTGAATGTACTGTTGCAGGTACTGCTGGCGGAACTGCAGGACCCGCCACACGTAGTCGCGCGTCTCGGGGAACGGCGGGATGCCGCCGTGCTGGTCGACGGCCTGCTCGCCGGCGTTGTAGGCGGCGAGCGCGAGCGGCACGTTGCCGCGGTAGCGATCGAGCAGCATGCGCAAATGCTGCACGCCGCCCTCGATGTTCTGGCTCGGCTCGTGGATGTTCCGGACGCCGTGCAGCAACGCCGTCTCGGGCATCAGCTGCATGAGCCCACGGGCGCCCTTCCGCGACACCGCACGCGGCTGGAACCCGGACTCGGCCTTGATGACGGCCTTCACCAGCGCGCGATCCATCTGATAGCGACCCGCGACCTCCGCGATGATCGGATCGAACGCGCGTGAATCGACCATGAACGAGCTGCCGGTCGCACCGCTGGAGCCGATGCCCCCCGGGCGCGGTGCCGCCGCGGGCTCGCGCATCATCACCTGATAGCCCTTGTCCGTCGGAACGTTGGTGAAGTGCAGCACCCCGTAGCGGTCGCGTTTGAGAAAGATGTCCGCCCCAGCCGGCGGCGCCGTAACGCCGTGCAGGACTTGCAGCAGAAGGGCGCTCACGACCGCCACAGGCGCCCGTCGTCCGACCCGCGTCATCGGGCGCAACCATAGTCAAGCCTATAGGGCGACGTCAACGCATAAAGATACGCGCCGAACATCTGCCGAGGTGATCCGCGTCAAGAGTCTGACATCGAGACGATCGTATCGCGGCGCCATGCGTCGTCGCGCTCTGGATAGTCGATCGTGTAGTGGAGGCCGCGGCTCTCACGCCGCAGCAGCGCCGAGCGGACGATCAGCTCCGCGACCGTTGCGATGTTGCGCAGCTCGAGCAGGTCGCCGGTCACGAGGAAGTCCCAGTAGTACTCGCGGATCTCCTCTTGCAGCATGGCAATGCGTTTGCGTGCGCGTTCCAGGCGGCGGTCCGAGCGCACGATGCCGACGAAGTTCCACATCGTGCGCCGCACCTCGTCCCAGTTCTGCGTGACGACGACCGACTCGTCGCTGTTCACGGCCGTTCCGGGATTCCACTCGGGCATCGACGGCGGCATCGTCGCGTCGCGCTCGAGGAGCGCGCGCGCGTGGAGGCCCGCGCGGTGTCCGAACACCAACCCCTCGAGGAGCGAGTTCGATGCGAGGCGGTTCGCGCCATGGAGACCCGTCATCGCAACCTCGCCCGCGGCGTAGAGACGTCCGATCGCAGTCCGCCCGTCGCGATCGGTGACGACGCCGCCGCACATGTAGTGCGCCGCCGGCACGACCGGGATCCACTCGCGCGTGATGTCGATCCCGAGCTCGCGACAGCGCTGCAGGATGTGCGGAAAGCGCTCGGCCAGAAACGTCGCCGGTTGGTGCGTGATGTCGAGATAGACGCACTCGTAGCCGTGCACCTTCATCTCGTGGTCGATCGCGCGCGCGACCACGTCGCGCGGCGCCAGCTCGCCGTCGGGATGGTACGTCGCCATGAAGAGGCGTCCGTCCGGCGCGCGCAGGCGAGCACCCTCGCCGCGCAGCGCCTCCGAGACGAGGAACGACTTCGCTTGCGGGTGGAAGAGACACGTCGGGTGGAACTGGAAGAACTCCATGTTGCCGACGGGCGCGCCGGCGCGATACGCGATCGCGACGCCGTCACCCGTCGCGACGTCGGGATTCGTCGTGTAGAGGTAGACCTTGCCGGCGCCGCCCGAGCAGAGCGCGGTCGCGCGCGCACGCAGCGTGCGGACATCACCGCTGGTGCGATCGTAGACGTAGGCGCCCCAGCACCTCGGCTGCGGCAGAGCGCGGTCCATCAAGAGGTCGACCGCGAGCGCCCCCTCGAGCACGTGGACGTTCGGGTGACGGCGCACGGCAACGGACAGGGCGCGCACGATCTCCTGCCCCGTCAAGTCGCCGGCGTGCAGCACACGCCGCCGCGAGTGGCCGCCTTCGCGTCCGAGATCGTACTCGACGGCGTCGCCGGTCAAATGCGAGTCGAAGCGCGTGCCGAGCGCGATGAGATCACGGATGCGAGCGGGTCCTTCCTGCACCACCATGTCGACGACGTCCTCGTGGCACAGACCGGCGCCGGCGCGGATCGTGTCGTCGGCGTGCGACTCGAACGAGTCCTCCGCGCTCCAGACGGTCGCGACGCCGCCTTGCGCGTACGAGGAGTTGCTCTCGTCAGTGCGGTCCTTGGTGACGATCGCCACCTGCCCCGAATCGGCGACTTGGAGCGCGAACGTCAGGCCCGCGATGCCGCTCCCGATGACCAGATAGTCCCAGGACGCGTCGGAGGGGACCATGCGGGCGGAGCGTACGTCGGCCCGTGGAGCGGCGCAACGGGCCGGTCAATGCAGGACGAGTACGACGATGACGACGGCAGCGATCGGCGTAGCTGCGCTCGTCGAAGCCGTTCGCGGCGAAGTAGCGCGCCCGTGCATCGCGCACGGTCGGCGCCGCGCCGGCCGACGTCGCCGTCATGCGTCGAGCGTCTCCTCGTACAGGCGATGAATCGCCGCGATCTCGTCGTCGAGACGGGCGGCTGTCCAGTCGGTCGTCGCGATCGGCGGGTGTACGACGACGTCGACGGTCGTCGGACGGACGACGACGCCGTGCTTCGGCAGCGCGTCGAGGGCGTTGCGAAACACGATCGGCACGATCGGCACCCCTGCCGCCATCGCGAGGTGAAAGGCGCCTTTCTTGAACCGGCCCGGACGCGGCGTCGCGCTGCGCGTGCCTTCGGGCGCGAGCACGATCGAAATCCCTTGGCGCAATGTCTCCACGGCAGGCGCCAGCGCGGCGACGGCGCGCTCGCGATCGAAGCGGTCGATGAAGACGGTGCCGGTGAGCGCGAAGGCGGGCCCGAAGATGGGGTTACGGCGCAGCTCCTGTTTCGCGACGCCGACGATGTCCCGGCGCAGCAAACGACAGAGGAGCAGCATGTCGATGCCGCTCTGATGATTGAAGACGAAGACCGCCGGCCGCTGCGACCAGAGGTGCTCTTCGCCCGTCACGCGCAGATCGACGCCCGCGAGCGCCGTGCCGAGCTCGCCCCACGTCGAGATGACGACGTTCACGGCGCGCCGCCAGCTGCCGCCGAGGACCGCCGCCGGAACACCGAGCGCGAACGCCGGCACCAGGCTGCCGATCGCGAGCGCGGTGCGCAGCACCTCGAGCGCGCCCGGCGTGCCGCGGCTGCGGAAGCGCCGAACCGGCCAGCCGCGCTTCGCGGCGATCTCCGCGAGACGCGCGCTCGGATTGGTCGGCCGCGGCCGACCGACGATCTCGAGGAGCGGCAGGTCCTCGTCGCTGTCCGTGTAAAAGAAGCTCTCGGCGAGATCGATCTCGTGCGCGCCCGCGAACGCGCGCGCCGCCTCGGCCTTGCCCTCGCCGTAGCACGGCGGGTGAACGACGCCGCCGGTGAAGCGGCCGTCGGACACCTCGAGCCCGGTGCAGAGGACGTGCGGGATGCCGAAGTCGCGCGCCAGCGGCTCGATCTGATAGCGCGTCGCCGACGACACGACGACGACCGTGTGCCCCTTGCGCAAATGCGCGCGGACGAGCGCGCGCGACTCCGGATAGACGTCGCCGGCGAGACGGTCGCGGAACACGTGCTCGGCATTCGCCTCGAACTCCGCCTCGGAGCGTCCCGCCATGCGCGCGACGGTAGCGGCGATGAAGCCGGAGAAGCCGAGGGCGCCGAGTTGAAAGCGCGTCGCGGCGACGAGCGTCTGCGCCAGCTCGCTGACGGTCATGCGCCCGGTCATCATGTCGTCGCGGATGAAGGCGGTCGCGGAGAACCCGGCGAGGAGCGTGCGGTCGAGATCGAAGAACGCGGCCACCTGCGGGCCCGACGGGCCGCGCTCGATCTCGGCGATCAGCTCGGCGGGCGCGCGCGTCAACTCGTCGCAGGGGTGGCGACGCTCAGCGTCGGTCCGCGGCGTCGAAGAGCACCAGCTGACGGTGCTTGGCGTGGTCGTCGAAGGGAACGGGATAACGGCCGGTGAAGCACGCGTCGCAGAAACCGCCCTGCTTGCCGCCGAGGAACGCGTACATGCCTTCCTCGCTGAGATAGGCGAGCGAGTCGGCCGTGATGTAGCGGCGGATCTCCTCGACGTTGTGCGACGAGGCGATCAGCTCACTACGGTTCGGGGTGTCGATGCCGTAATAGCAGGGGTTCGTCGTCGGCGGCGAGCTGATCCGCATGTGGACCTCGCGGGCGCCGGCGTCGCGGATCATCTTCACGATCTTGCGGCTGGTGGTGCCGCGGACGATCGAGTCGTCGACGACGATGACGCGCTTCCCGGCGAGCACCTCGCGTTGGGCGTTGAGCTTCACCTTCACCCCGAAATGGCGGATCGCGTCCTGCGGCTCGATGAACGTGCGCCCGACGTAGTGATTGCGGATGAGCCCCATCTCGAATGGAATGTGGGACTCCTCGGCGTAGCCGATCGCGGCCGGGACGCCGGAATCGGGTACCGGCACGACGATGTCGGCTTCGACGGGCGCCTCGCGCGCCAATTGATGGCCGAGCTCCTTGCGCGCGCGGTACACGTTGCGGCCGAAGACCGTCGAGTCGGGGCGGGCGAAGTAGATGTACTCGAAGATGCACGCCGACGCCGGCTCGGGCGCGAACGGCCGATACGACGACAGCCCCTCCTTGGACAGAACGACGACCTCCCCGGGCTCGACCTCACGCTCGTACGTCGCGTCCATCAGATCGAGCGCGCAGGTTTCGGAGGCGAGCACCCACGCGCCCTTCACGCGCCCGAGGACGAGCGGCCGGAAGCCGTGCGGGTCGCGGACGCCGATCAGCTTGTCGGTCGAGAGGAAGACCAGCGAGTACGCACCCCGCACCTCGCGCAGCGCCTCGACGACGCGATCCTCGAGCGTGTCGGCGTGCGACGCGGCGATCAGATGGATGATGACCTCACTGTCGACCGTCGACTGGAAGATCGAGCCGCGCTCCTCGAGGCGGACGCGCAGCTCCTCGGCGTTCACCAGGTTGCCGTTGTGCGCGACGGCGAGGCCGCCGCGCCCGTACTCGACGACGAGCGGCTGCGCGTTCTTCAGATGCGACGCGCCGGTCGTCGAGTAGCGGTTGTGGCCGATTGCCGCGTCGCCGCGCAGACGCCGCACGATGTCCTCACGGAAGACGTCGGCGACGAGACCCATCCCGCGGTGCGACACCAGGACGTGGCCGTCCGACGAGACGATGCCCGCCGCCTCCTGGCCGCGGTGCTGGAGCGCGCAGAGGCCGAGGTAGACGAGGTTCGCCGCCTCGGGATGGCCGTACACGCCGACCACTCCGCACTTCTCGGTGAACCTGTCGAGCGCGGCCGGCGCCCCGCTCGCGTGCGCAACGACGTCGCTCACTCTCGATGACCTATCACTCTCCGACCCGCCCAGCGAGCGTGCGTTCGAGCGCGCTTCGCCAGCGCTCGCGCATGTCGACGACGGGCAAATCGAGGAGGTCGCCGATCTCGAGCCGCTGGCCCCGCACCTCGCCGATCGGCGTCATCACGACGTCGTCGCGGCGCGCAATCTCGCGCAGGTGCGCCAAGTGCCGGCGTCTGACGGACACCACGATGCGGCCGTGACTCTCGCCGAAGAGGAGCGCGTCCGGTCGGAGGCCGCTCTCGAGCTCGATGCGGGCGCCGATCGGCGGCCCCGTCTCGGTCGAGATGCAGCACTCCGCGAGCGCGACGGCGAGACCGCCCTCGGCGACATCGTGCGCCGAGCGCAGGAGACCCTCGTGCGCGGCGGTCAGCACCGTGCGGATCACGCGCCGCTCGAGGTCGAGGTCGATCCACGGCAGCGTCCCACGCACCTGGTGGTGGATGACGGCGAGGTACTCGGAGCCGCCGAGCTCCTCGCGATTGCGTCCGAGGAGCACGATCGCGTCGCCCTCGCCCTTGAACCACTGCGTGACCCGCTGCCCGACGTCTTCGAGGAGGCCGACCATGCCGATCACCGGCGTCGGCGGGATGCTGCGCCCCTCGGTCTCGTTGTAGAAGCTGACGTTGCCGCTCACGACCGGCGTCCCGAACGCGAGGCAGGCATCGCGCAGGCCGGCGATCGCCTGCTGGAACTGCCACATCACCTCGGGCTTTTCGGGGCTGCCGAAGTTGAGGCAGTTGGTGACGCCGATCGGCTCTGCACCCGACGCCGCGAGGTTGCGCGCCGCCTCCGCGACCGCGCTCACCGTGCCGACGTACGGATCGAGGAGACAGAGGCGGCTGTTGCAGTCGAGCGTCATCGCGACGCCTTTCTGGGTACCGTCGAGACGGACGACGGCCGCATCCGACCCGGGCCGCACGACGGTATTGCCGCCGACGTAGGTATCGTACTGGCGATAGACCCACTCGCGGGAGCAGAGGTTCGGCGACTCCAGGAGCTGCATCAGGACGTGGCCGTACTCGCGCGGCTCGGCGAGGTCGCGCAGTACGAGACGCCCGCCGTCCTCCGGCGGCGGCTCCGCCGCGGGCCGGTGATAGACGGGTGCGCCTTCGGTGAGCGGCGCGATCGGCAGGTCGACGACCTGGCGGCCTCCCCAGGTACAACGCAGCCGGCCCGTGTCGGTCACGGTCCCGATCACCGCGGCGTCGAGGTCCCATTTCGCGAAGAGCCCGCTCACGACGTCCTCGGAGCCGGCGCGGACGACGAGCAGCATCCGCTCTTGCGACTCCGAGAGCAGGATGTCGTACGGCGTCATGCGCTCCTCGCGGAGCGGCACGCGCGAGAGGTCGAGGTCGATGCCGCTGCCGGCGCGGCCCGCCATTTCGACCGACGAGCTCGTGAGGCCGGCGGCGCCCATGTCCTGAATGCCGACGAGGTGCTCGCTGTAGGCGGGCGACATGAGCTCGAGACACGCCTCGAGGAGGAGCTTCTCCGTGAACGGATCGCCGACCTGCACCGTCGGTCGTTTGTGCTCGGAGTCGGCGTCGAACTCCGCCGAGGCGAGAAGGCTCGCGCCGTGGATGCCGTCGCGACCGGTTTTCGAGCCGACGTACACGACCGGGTTGCCCACGCCCTCGGCACGCGCCCGGAAGATCCGGTCGGAACGGACGAGGCCGAGCGTGAACGCGTTCACGAGGATGTTGTGATCGTATCCGGGATCGAACGACACCTCGCCGCCGACGGTCGCGACGCCGATGCAATTCCCGTAGCTGCCGATGCCGCCGACGACGCCGTGCACGAGATACGGCGTCCGCGGATGCGCAACGCTGCCGAAGCGCAGCGAGTTGAGGTTCGCGATCGGCCGCGCCCCCATGGTGAAGATGTCGCGCAGGATGCCGCCGACGCCCGTCGCCGCGCCTTGAAACGGCTCGACGAACGACGGGTGGTTGTGGCTCTCGATTTTGAAGACGACCGCGAGCCCGTCGCCGACGTCGAGGGCGCCCGCGTTCTCGCCGGGCCCTTGCAGGACGCGCGGCCCGGTCGTCGGCAGGCCACGCAGGTGCGCCCGCGAGCTCTTGTAGCTGCAGTGCTCGGACCACATCACCGAGAAGACGCCGAGCTCCTCGAGCGTCGGCGGCCGTCCGAGCGCCGTCTCGATTCGACGGTACTCGTCGGCCGTCAGCCCGTGTTGCAGCCCGGTCTCGACCGTGACCGGGTTGCTCACGGCCCGGAGACCACCTTCGCGACCGACGGTTCCGCGCCGGCCGCGGCGATGACCGAGAGAAAAATCTTCCGGCCATCCTCGCCGCCGACGAGACGCTCGCAGGCGTGCTCGGGGTGCGGCATCATCCCGAACACGTTGCCGCGCCGATTGCGGATGCCGGCGATCGAGGCGAGCGAGCCGTTCGGATTCGCCTCCGGCGTCACGCGGCCCTCGGCGTCGCTGTAGCGCAGCACGATCTGCCGCTGCGCCTCGAGCGTGCGCAACGTCGCCTCGTCGGCGACGTAGCAACCGTCGCCGTGCTTGACGGGGATGTCGAGGACGTCACCGCGCCGGCAGCGGTTGGTGAAGAGCGTGTCCGCATCTTCGACGCGAAGATGGACCCGCTTACAGAGGAACGAGAGGCCGCGGTTTCGAATCAAGGCCCCCGGCAGCAGCCCCGCCTCGCAGAGGATCTGGAAGCCGTTGCAGATGCCGATCACCACCCGACCCGCGGCCGCGAACTCCGCGACCGCGCGCATGATCGGCGAGAAGCGCGCCATCGCGCCGCAGCGCAGGTAGTCGCCGTACGAGAAGCCGCCCGGCAGCACGACGCAGTCGAGCCCATCGAGCGCCGTGTCCTTGTGCCAGAAGCGCACGACGCTCTCGCCGAGCAGAGTTTCCAGGACGTACGCCGCCTGCACGTCGTCGTTGGATCCCGGGAAGGTAATGACGCCCCACTTCATTTGACTTTTGCCCCCGTGCGCTCGGCCGCTGCGCGGCCGTCCGCGACGACCGGGTCGATGCTCCGATGGGCGTCGGCGGCCGAAGTGAATTCGGCCGCCTCCATCCGCGCGGCTACGCCGCGCGATCGCCAGTCGCGTACAGGGCCGTCGCCAAATTCGACCAACGCCGCCGTCGCACGCTGACTGCAGTCCGCATGCGTTGACGCGGCGCTGCGTTCGATCGGCGCTTTGTCGTCAGCGCACAGTGCCATTCTACCGGTTCGGGCGCGGGCCGCCAGCGTCACGGGGCTTCGTCGATCGTGAAGGAGAAGTCTTCGATGACGCCGTTGGCCAGCAGGCGCTCGCACATCTCGCGGATGCGGGTCTGGGCGCTGTCGCGGCTGACGTCGGCGAGATGGAGGTCGACGACCTTGCCGATCCGTACGTCCGTCACTTCGGGATAGCCGAGCGTGTGGAGCGAGCGCTCGACCGCCTTGCCCTGCGGATCGAGGATGCCTTGCTTCGGCGTCACGAACACGCGAGCCCGCCACGCCATGCGCGTCTCCGCTCTCGATCACGCACCGACGCGGCGCGCGATCTCCTCGTAAGCCTCCTCGACGCGACCGAGGTCGCGCCGGAAGCGATCCTTGTCGAGACGCTCCCCCGAGCTGCTGTCCCAGAAGCGACACGTATCCGGGCAGATCTCGTCGCCGAGAATGATCTCACCGTGGTGGCGCCCGAACTCGAGCTTCATGTCGACGAGGATGATGCCGCGCTCGGCGAGGAATGGCCGCAGGACCGTGTTCGTCCGCAAGGTCAGCTCGACGATGCGGTCGATCTCCGCCTTTGTCGCCATGCCGAGGACGCGCACGTGCCACTCATTGATCATCGGATCGTCGAGAGCATCGCTCTTGTAGTAGAACTCGACGATTGGCTCCGGCAGCGCCCTGCCCTCCTCGAGGCCGAGCCGCTTCGCGAGGCTGCCGGCGATGACGTTCCGCACGACCATCTCCACGGGCACGATCTCGAGACGCTTCACCAGCATGCGGCGATCGTCGAGACGGCGGACGAAGTGTGTCGGCACGCCCTCGCGCTCGAGGAGCCGGAAGAAGACCTCGGAGATGGCGTTGTTGCGGACGCCCTTCTCGACGATGGTGCCGCGTTTTTTGGCGTTGAACGCGGTGGCATCGTCCTTGAAGTACTGGAGGAGAAGGTCCGGGTCGGCCGTCGCGAAAAGCTTCTTCGCCTTCCCCTCGTAGAGGAGCTCTCGCGTTTCCACCGCGTCGCTCATCGGATCCCCCCGGGCGTTGCGCGGACGGGTCGCGGCCGATCCGCCGGGCCGCGTCGTCGCGTGCGGCGATTGCTACCCAACGCTCGGCGAAAGAGCAAGTCCAAATTGGCGAGATGGCGCGCGGGATCGAGCAGCGCGGCGATTTGCGCCGGCGTGAGACGCGCGCGCACCTCCTGCTCGCCGGCGAGCGCGTCGGCGAAGCTGCTGCGGCCGTCCCACGCAGCGTGCGCTGCGCGTTGCACCCAGCGGTACGCGTCCTCGCGGCGCGCTCCCGCTCGCACGAGCGCGAGCAGCACGTCTTCCGAGAGCACGATGCCGTGGCTGCGCTCGAGGTTCTCCCGCATCCTCTCAGGACGAACGACGAGCCCTTCGAGCACGGCCGTCATCCGCGCCAGCATGAAATCCAACGCACACGTCGCGTCGGGCGCGATCACCCGCTCGACGGACGAGTGGCTGATGTCGCGCTCGTGCCAGAGCGCGACGTTCTCCAGCGCCGCGCCGGCGTAGGCGCGCAGGAGCCGCGCCAAGCCGACGGCGTTTTCGGCGACGATCGGGTTGCGCTTGTGCGGCATGGCCGACGAGCCCTTCTGCTTCTCGCTGAACGGCTCCTCCGCCTCGCCGACCTCGGTGCGCTGCAAGTGCCTGATCTCGACGGCGATCCGCTCGAGACCCGTACCGACGAGCGCGAGCGCGGCGAAGAACTCGGCATGACGGTCGCGCGCGACGACCTGCGTCGCGAGCGGCTCCGGTATGAGGCCGAGTCGCCCGAGGACATACGCCTCGACTTCGGGCGCGACGTTGCCGAAGACGCCGACCGCTCCCGAGATCTTGCCGACCGCAACTTGATGCGCTGCACGCTCCAGCCGCTCGCGATTGCGCACCGCCTCGGCGTGCCAGCCGGCGACCTTGAGGCCGAAGGTGATCGGCTCCGCGTGCATACCGTGCGTGCGCCCGATCATGAGCGTGCGCTTGTGGCGCCGTGCCAGACGGCGGAGCGTCGCGATCAGGAGATCCTGACCCGCGAGCAGCAAGCGCGCCGCGTCACGGAGCTGCAATGCAAACCCCGTGTCGAGGACGTCCGACGACGTGAGCCCGAGATGCAGGAAGCGACCCTCCGCGCCGACCGACTCCGCGACCTGCGTCACGAATGCGATGACGTCGTGTTTCACCTCCGCTTCGAGGGCGGCGATCCGCGCGACGTCGATGCGGGCGCGGCGGCGGATGGCGCGCACGGCGGCTTTCGGAACCGTGCCGCGGACGGCGAGCGCCTCGCACGCGAGCACCTCGATCTCCAGCCAGTGCGCGTAGCGGGCCTCGTCGGTCCAGATCTGTCCCATAGCGGGACGCGTGTAGCGCGGAATCATCGCCTCACCCCAGAGCCTCGAAGACGCGCACGTCGGGCGCGTGACGGCGCAGATCGCCGAGGAGCACGAGCGCACACCCGTCGGGTACGAAGAGACGTTCGGCCACGGCGACGACGTCGTCGTTCTGGACGGCATCGATGCGGCGCGCGATCTCCTCGGCCGATACCGCGCGCCCGAAGTACAGCTCGTCGAGCGCCAGGCGCTCCATGCGCTGCTCGGAGGTCTCCAACGCGAGCAGCAAGGTGCCTTTGAGCTTGCCTTTGGTGCGGGCCAGCTCGTCGGCGGGCAGGCCTTCGCGACGCATGCGCAGCAGCTCAGCCAGGATCACATCGACGACCTCGCGCACCCAACGCGCGCGCGTTCCGGCGGCGATGCCGACGTAGCCGGTGTCGCGATAGGACGAGACGAACGAGTCGATCGAGTACGCGCGGCCGCGGCGCTCGCGGATCTCCTGAAAGAGCCGCGAGCTCGGGCTGTCGCCCAGCGCCGCATTCAGCACGGCGACGGCGTCGCGCGCCGGGTCCGTGACGGCGACGCCGCGCGTGCCGAGGCAGAGCTGCACCTGTTCGAGCTTGCGCTCGTGCACCGCGACACACGCCCGCGGCGACGGAACGCCGTGGTCGACGGCGGCGGCGCGGCCGTCGAGGTCACCGAATCGCGTGGCGATCTCGTCGACGAGCACGGCGTGCTGCACCTTCCCGGCCGCCGCGACGATCAACCGATCGGGTCGATAGCGCGCGGCGAGAAGCGCGAGGCAGGCGTCGCGGTCGAAACGCGCGACGCTCTCGCGCGTGCCGCAGACCGGCCACCCGAGCGGGTGCTCGCGCCAGTACTCTTGGTGGAAGAGATCGTGGACGAGGTCGTCGGGGGTATCCTCGATCTGCGCGATCTCCTCGAGCACGACCTCGCGCTCGCGCACGATGTCCTCGGGATCGAAGCGCGACGCGAGAAAGACGTCGGACAAGAGATCGATCGCGAGCGCCGACTGCTCGCCCAGCACCTTCGCGTAGTAGCAGGTGAACTCGCGGTCGGTGTCGGCGTTCAGCACGCCACCGACGGCGTCGATCTCCTCCGCGATCTGCGCCGCGCTCCGCCGTGCGGTGCCCTTGAAGAACAGGTGCTCGATGAAGTGCGAGAGGCCGCACTGGGCTGCCGTCTCGTCGCGCGATCCGTGCTCCACCCAGAGCCCGATCGTCGCCGACGCGATCCCGGGGATCTCCTCGGAGACGATGCGAATCCCGTTGGCGAGCTCGGTCTTCTCGATGCGTCCGTCGCGACGCGCCTCGGCGCCGGCGACCGCGCGTCCGATGCGCGGCCGCTGGTGTCGTGGGTGGCGCCGCTCAGCGGCCAGCGCCCGCCTCCGCGGCGAGAGCCTCCTTGCGGGAGAGACGGATCTTGCCGCTCTTGTCGACCTCGAGGACTTTGACCATCACCTCGTCGCCTTCGTTCAGCACGTCGCGCACCTTCGCCACCCGCTCGGCGGCGAGCTGCGAGATGTGCACGAGACCGTCGGTGCCGGGAAGGATCTCGACGAAGGCCCCGAAATCCATGATCTTCTTCACCGTGCCCTTGTAGATCTTCCCGACCTCGGCTTCGGCGGTGAGGCGGTGAACCCAATCGACGGCCTTCTGCATCGCCGGCTCGTCGGCCGACGCGATGTAGATCGTCCCATCGTCCTCGACGTCGATCTTGACGCCGGTTTCCTCGATGATGCCGCGAATCACCTTGCCGCCCGGTCCGATGACGTCGCGAATGCGGTCGACGCGGATCTTCAGCGTCACGATGCGCGGTGCGTACGACGACACGTCGGCGCGCGGCTGCGCGAGCGCCGTCTGCATCGCGTGCAAGATGTGGAGGCGTCCGTCGCGCGCCTGGTAGAGCGCGTCGCGCATGATCTCGCGCGTGACGCCGCCGATCTTGATGTCCATCTGCACGGCGGTGACGCCGTCAGACGTCCCGGCGACCTTGAAGTCCATGTCGCCGAGGTGATCCTCGTCACCGAGGATGTCCGAAAGGACGCGAATCTCCTTGCCTTCGCGGATGAGGCCCATCGCGATGCCGGCGACGGGCGACTTGATCGGCACGCCGGCGTCCATGAGCGCGAGCGAGCTGCCGCAGACCGTCGCCATCGACGACGAGCCGTTCGACTCCAGGATCTCGGAGACGACACGGACCGTGTACGGGAACTGCGTTTCGTCCGGCAGCACCGCCGTGATCGCGCGCTCGGCGAGCGCGCCGTGACCGATCTCGCGCCGTCCGGGGCTGCGCAGGAACTTCACCTCGCCGACGCTGTAGGGCGGGAAATTGTAGTGCATCATGAACTTTTTGTAGGTGTCGCCGAGCAGCGCATCGATCCGCTGCTCGTCCGACGACGTGCCGAGCGTGGCGACGACGAGCGCCTGGGTCTCGCCGCGGGTGAAGAGCGCCGAGCCGTGCGTCCGCGGCAGCACCTGCACCTCGCACGAGATCGGCCGGATGTCGGCGAGACCGCGGCCGTCGAGCCGCCGCTTCTCCCCCACGATCATCCCGCGGACGATCTCCTCGTGCACGTGCTCGAAGAGATTTTTCACTTCGCGCTCACGTTCGGGGAACTCCGCGGCGAGCGCGGTCAGGACGTCGGCGCGCACCTGGCGTACGGCGTCGGCGCGCTCGTGCTTGCCGGACGTCGTGAGGGCCTCGACGATCTTCGACGATGCGAGCTCGCGCACGCGGGCCGCGAGCCCCTGATCGACGGCGGGTGGCACGACCGTGCGCTTCGGCCTGCCGACGGCGCGCCGCAGCTCCGCCTGCATGTCGAGGATCGGCTGCAGCTCGCGATGGCCGAAGTAGAGCGCGTCGAGCAGCACGTCCTCGGAGAGCATCCGTGCCCCGCCTTCGACCATGACGATGGCGTCGCGCGACCCGGCGATGATCATCTGCAGATCGCACTGCGGCAGTTGCGACGCGGTCGGGTTCAGCACCAGCGTCCCGTCGACGCGGCCAACGCGGACGCCGGCGATCGGGCCGTTGAACGGAATGTCGGAGATCTCGAGCGCCGCCGAGGCGCCGATCATCGCCAGGACGTCGGCGTCGTTCTCCTTGTCGTACGACAGCACGGTGGCGATGACCTGGGTCTCGCAGCGGAAGCCGTCGGGAAAGAGCGGCCGCAGCGGCCGGTCGCAGAAACGCGAGGTCAAGACCTCCTTCTCGCTCGGTCGTCCCTCGCGCTTGAAGAAGCCGCCTGGGATCTTGCCCGCGGCGAACGTCTTCTCCTGGTAATCGACCGTCAGCGGAAAGAAGTCGATTGCTTCTCGTGGCTCGCGCGCCGCGACCGCCGTCACGAGAACGACGGTGTCGCCATACTGCACGAGTACGGAGCCGTTCGCTTGCTTGGCCATGCGACCGCTCTCGATCGAGAGACGCCGGCCGTGAAGATCCATTTCTACACGCTTCATGAACTACCCCCATCCCCGGAGGGGACTCAGATTGAGATGTTTTCGAGAGGAGATGGGGTGGAAAGAAAGGAGATGTTACTTGCGGATGCCGAGGCGCTCGATCAACGACTTGTAGCGCTCGAAGTCACTCCGCTTGAGGTAATCCAGCAGCCGCCGCCTCTGCCCCACGAGCTTGAGGAGCCCGCGCCGCGAATGATGATCTTTCGCGTGCGACTTGAAATGCTCGGTCAGGTACCCGATGCGGTCGCTGAGCAGCGCGACCTGGACCTCGGGCGAGCCCGTATCGGTGTCGTGGCGGCGATACGCCTGGACGATGTGCTGCGTCTGCGCCTCTGCGCTGCTCGTTCCTTCTCCCATGTCCTTCTCGTCGATCGCGAGGACTAACATGCACCTGGCAGGTTGTAAAGCGAACCGGCGACGTTCCGGCCAGTACCGGCGGCGTGCGCGCGGCGGGAGCACGCGAACGGCGTGCGCCGGGCCGGCACGCGCGCGCAGCCGGTCCCGCCCGCGCGAACGTCGCGAGCGCATGCGGACGCGGACGTTCGCGCGCCCGGCGGGGTGAGCGCGCACATTGTTCGTGCCCGCGCACGGGGTTGGCGGGCGCCCGGCGCGCGTGCGGGGCCGGCACTCGAGGGGGACGGCGTGC
>JBGPOW010000039.1:0-25596 GCA_041488235.1 Binatia bacterium | reverse complement strand
GCGTGGCCGCTGAAGATGCCCCAGCGGCCGTTGTGGCCGGTGTGGCAGTTGCGGACGGTGACGAACGAGGCGACCGCGACGCGGATCCCAGCGCGCGTGCGGTCGTTCACGATGAAGCCGTCGATCACGACGTGATCGGCACCCTCGACGTTGATGCCGTCGGGCGTCGTGCCGTTGTCGGCGGTGATCTGCACCGCGGATCCGTCGGCGACGAACGTGATCGGCTGCGCCGCCGTCCCCGAGCGGTCGAGGTAGAATCCCTGGTAGCTGCCGTCCTCGACATGCACCACGTCGCCGGGATTCACGACGCCGGCTGCGTGGTTGAGCGTCGCCCACGCCGTCGCGAGCGAGAGTCCGTCGGCGGCGTCGCTGCCGCCGTTCTTCACGAAGTAGTCGGCCCCGTGGACGGACGTCGCCGCGGCGAGCAGCAGCACCAACGAGAACAACGCGACCCGCACACCCTCAAGGTACGGTCCCGCGGAGGCGGTGGTCAAGCGAACATTCGCGATGCTGTCGCGTGGGACGGCACCTTCGCACGCCACCCGCTTGCGCGTCTGCGGGGAATGCCGATTGGCGTGAGCCGCTCATGGCACGCGCGGACGGTTGACATGCGGCGGTCGAACATGGCCTGATGTAGCCATTTCGCGCGGTCGAGCGTGGCGCCGAGATCGAGGTGACCGATCGTGAGCGACCGATCGCCCGCATCGTCCTCTTGCCGAACGATGACCTCGGTGTGGAGATCATCCCCGCAAGCCGATCCTTCGCGTCGGTGCGGCGGCGGCGATATCGGCCGGCGCGCTGGCGGCGGACATCGCTCGATCTCCTGCGCGAGGAGCGCGGCAAGCGGTGACGGTCTACGTCGACTCCTCGGTCTTGTTGCGGATCATCCTCGGTGAACGCGGTCGGCTACGCGGCTGGACACGCATCACGCGGGCCGTCTCGAGCGAGCTGATCCGCGTCGAGTGCCTGCGGACGATCGATCGCGCCCGCATCCGCGAGCGGCTACCCGACGACGAGGTCGCCGCACGGCGGACCGCAGTGCTCGAGCAACTCGAAGCATTCGATCTCGTCAAGCTCGAGTCACGTGTGCTCGCGCGCGCCGCCGAACCGTTCCCGACGCTGATCGGCTCGCTCGACGCGATCCATCTGACGAGCGCCCTGCTCGCGCGCGGACGCATACCGCAGCTCGCGCGCTTCGCCACTCACGACGCGACGCTCGCGACCGCGGCGCGCGCCGTCGGTTTCGACGTCGTGGGCACCGACTGAGAATCGAAACTCAGCAGGCGCCGACGGCGCACAGCTCCTCGAAGCGCGCGAGCGCCTGGTCGGCGTCGCCGACGTCGAAAACCTCGTAGCCCTGGATGTGATCGCCGCCGGTCGCGATGACACCGACGGCGACGCTCTCGAACGGGCCGCCGTCTCGTAGCGTCCCGAACACCCGGGTCACACCGACGCGACTGTGGCGGTTCCAGGCAAGGATTTGGAGCTGCTCCACGGCCACGTCGGGCGCCAGATTGGCCAGAATCCGCAGCGACTCGACCCACTGGTCGGCGCCGAGAGTGCCCAGGACGCCCAGCGTCCGGCGGTCGCGGTACACGAGGTCATCGGCCAGACATGCCCGCAGGCCGACCCAGTCGCGCTGCCCGAACGCGCGGACGAGCGTCGCGATGAGAAGCTGTCCCCCGATGGCGGCCGCCTCCGCGGCCACGAAGCGCGCCTGCGCTTCGTCAAACGCGGCGCGGCGGTCGTCGGGGTCGAAGAGGATCACCGCCACGTGCCGCCCGTTCGCGTCGATCTCCGTCAGCACGAGAAGCTCGATCTCGACGGCGACGCCGTCGGACTGACCCGTCCACACACAGCGCTCGAGGGCGATCCGATCTCCGGCCGTGGCGATCAGCTCACGTGCCAATTGGAGACTTGCCGAGCCATAGAACTTGAGGCTCTCGATCCACAGCGCGACGCCACCGGTCAGCAACGCGCGCTTGCGGCGATCCTCGTAGACGAAGTCGTCGGCCGCAAACGCGAGGAGCGCGGACCAGTCGCGGGCGATGCGGGCTGCGGTCGCGCGATCCAATGCGCGGCTCGCCGCGTTCGGAGGTATCCGGAGGGGATCCGGCCGCAGCTCCTCGAACCGCGCCCGCGCGACGTCGAGGTCCTCGGGCTCGAACAGCTCCGCCCCGACCAAGCGATCGCCCCGGTGAAGAACGAGCTGCGCGAAGACGGACTCGAACTCGCCGCCGTCGACGAGCGTGCCGAACATGTGGGCGACGGCGAGGGTGCCGTGCTTTTCCTCGGCGAGGATGTACAGCCTCTCGACGATCACGTCGGGTGCCTGCTCGAAGAGCGCGGCAACGGCGGCGATGTAATCCTCGGCGCTCTCGAGTCGGCCGAGACCGGTGCGCCGATGATCGTCGAAGACGAAGTCCGCAGGCAGCACGGCACGCAGCCGGTCGAGGTCGTGGGCGTTCCAAGCGCGAGGGAGCTCGAAGGAAGCCGCGGGGTACGACTGCGCCTCGTCGCTGCGGGCGTAGCGCTCGAGCATCTCCGCGCAGGCGGCGCGGCGATCGTCGGGGTCGAGGGAGATGATCGCGATCGTGCGACCCTCGGCGTCGACTTCGACGATGGAGAGGTTCTCCGTCTCCCAGGTCTGCCCGGCGGCGCCCCCGCTCCACAAAAGGTGCTCGAGCATCAGGCGGTCGCCCGCCGTGGCAAGCGGGGTGCGCGACACCCGAACGCTTGCGGTCAGGCGACTGCTCGCGATGAACAGGTCGCGATCGCCGGTAAGGCGGATCAAGCGGCGGCGGTCGTCGAAGACCATCGTCGGCGCGCACAGGCGGGCAAAGGTGTCCATGTCCCCCGCCTTGAGGGCCTCCTGATGGCGATCGATCGCGCGCGTCGCGGCGTTCGGCGGGATGCGCGTCGGATCGGGGCGCAGCTCCGCGAAGCGTGCCAGTGCGGCGTCGACGTCGTCGATCTCGAACATCTCGACCCGACTGATGCGGCCGCGCGCGACGACCGTCACCGTGAGAAACAGGCTCTCGAAGGTCCCGCCTCCTTCGCGCAGCGTGCCGAAACCGCGGACGACACTGATCCAACCGTAGCGTTCGATCTGGAGCCGGAACGGCCAGTCGTATTGGACGTCGGACGCCAGGTCCCACAGCGCCGCCGCGGCCTCGACGTACGCATCTACGCCCTCGACGAGACCCATTCCCGTCCGGCGGCGGTCGTGCACGACGACGTCGTCCGCGAGCGTCGCACGCACCCGGGCTCGGTCGTGATCGTTGAGGGCCTCGAGGAACGCGCCGATCGGTCCGATGACCGCGGCCGCGGCTGCGTCTGCCGCGATCCAGCGCGCCCAAGCCTCGCGGTGAGCCGCCCGCCAGTCGTCGAGGTCGAACGCGACGCCGGCGACGATCCGCCCGCCCTCGTCGACTTCGGTCAGCCAGAGGTGCTCGACCTCGAAACGACCGCCTGGAGGCCCACCGCGCCACAACACGCGTTCGAGGTCCACCCGATCGCCGGCGGTCCCCACGAGTTGCCGCTGGGGTTGGGCGTCGGGCGTCGCGCGGGCGATCCCCAGCATGTCCGCGATCCACCATTCGGCGTCCCCAGAAGCCAGGACCAGGCGACGCCGGTCCTCGATCCTCGCACGCGGCGCGCACACGGCACGCACGGCCGACGCGTCGCGCGCCGCGAACGCCGCTTGCACCCGATCCATCGCCGCGGTCGCCGCGTTCGGCCGCGCCAGCGCGGCGAGCGGATCACGAGCGGCACTCGGATCGCGGGCCGCGCTCGCACTGATGGCGTCGAAGCGCGCGCGGGCCGCGTCGAGCTGCTCGGGGTTGTAGAAGTCCATGCTGCGGATCTGTTCGCGCTCGAACTCGAAGACGACCGCCCGCGGTGCTTCGAATGCGCCGCCCTCGCGGGTACCGACCCAGGTGTTGACGAAGAGGGCAGCACGGTCGGACAACCGCATGTGGTCGTTACGCAGTCGAACGTCGGGCGCGAGATCGACCAACGACTCGAGCGTCTTCACGTAGGTCGCCGGGCCATGCAGCGTCTCCCAACCCAAGGGCCGGTGGTCGCTCACGACGAGATCGGGACTGAGTAGCGCTGTCATGGCGTCCCAATCCCGGGCGGCGATGGCGCGGAGGAACGCACGCATCCTCGCCGCCACTTGACCGTAGGCCGCGCCCTCGCCGGCGGCGTAGCGATCGTCGAGCTCGGCGTGCGCGGCGGCGACGTCGTCGGGGTCGACCGCGACGGTCGCGACGTGACGGCCGTCGGCATCCACCTCGGACACCACGAGCATCTCGAACTCGGCGAGTCCTCCGTAGCGGGCACTGCTCGTATACGTGACGTGGTCCAACATGAGCCGGTCGCCGCGCGTCGCGAGGAGTTGGCGCGACGTTCCCGTCGTGCGCTCGAACATGATCCTTATTTGCGCGAGGGCCGCCTCGCCCTCGACCCTCGTACGCAGCAGCGATCGCCGGTCGTCGAACACGTACCCCGGCGCGTAGAGTGCGACGAGCGCATCCCAATCGCGTCGCTCCCTCGCGCGAGTCTCCTCCTCCACGACGCGCCGTGCGGCGTTGGCGAATCGCGCCGCCGCCGGTGCGGTTGTCAGCTCGTCGAAGCGGGCGAGCGCCTCGGCGCTGCGGTCGGAGTCGGACCACTCGAAGCGAGTCACGAGGCCGTCGCATCCGAAGATCGCGAGCCGAAGGAATTCCCGCTCGAACGCGCCACCGCCAGCGCGGTCGATCCCCGACATCGTCGTGCGGACCAGCAGCGCATCAGGCTGCAGCGCTATAACGTCATCGACCCGGAGGTGCTCGTCCTTGGTGAATCCGGCGGCGATCCGCGTGCCTCGCATGAGCGCTTCCTTGCCGCGCGCCGATCCGAACGAGACGAGCGTTTGGCGGTCGGCGAACTCGATGTCGCGCGCGAGCGCGGCCGCATGACGCTCGATGTCGAACGGTCCGATCAGCGCCGCGACCGAGGGCACCGTCGCCGCGGCGCGAGCGCGCGTGGGGCCGTCGGGGAGGAGGTCGGCGTAGCGCTCGTACAAGCGGACGACAGCGTCGCCCAGCCGGTCGGTGGCGAAAACCTCGCCCCCCGCCCGTCGTCCCTGCGCGTCGGCCTGGATCAGAATGATTTGCTCACTCTGGTAGGCGCCGACATCGAAGGTCCTGCCGGTAAACCCGCTCGCTGACCACGACACGCGGCACAGGGCGAGCGAATCGCCGAGGCTTGCGAGCGGCTCGTGCCGTAACGTCGGGTCTCGAGCGCTCAGTAGGGAACGCCACGTGGCGAGCAATCCTCGACGGTCGAACGTGCGGCCGGCGGTGTGATCCACGACTTCTGACTCGTCGGCGACCAGGGCGGGGAGCGCGTCGGCGTCCCGTGCCGCGATAGCGATGTCCGTGCGCGCGGCATTCGCGGTCGCCGCGTTCGATCGCACGCGGTGCTCGCGCTTCTCCGCAGCTCGCGGTGGTACGGCCGCGATTCGCGCCGCCGATGTCTGAGTCGTCAGCTCGTCGAAGCGCGCGAGTGCCTCGGTGTCGCGGTCGGCGTCGAATAACTCGTTGCGCACGACGAGGCCATCGGTTCCGAAGACCTGGAGCCTGAGGTACGCCCGCTCGTAGACGCCGCCGCCGGCGCGGGCGGTGCCAAGGTGAGTCTGGCGCACGAGCAACGCATCAGACTGCAGGCTGAGGACTTCGTCGGAGCGCGTGACGGCGTCGGCGGCGACCTCGAGCAAGGAGCGGATCTGCTGCAGCATCGCTTCCGCTCCGCAGGCGGACCAGGTCCCCAGCATCCGGTGGTCGACGACCTCGATGGTGGGCGCGTACGCCGTCGCGGAGCGATCGAGGTCGATCGGTCCCTCCATTGCCGTGACCGAGCGCGCGGTCGCCGCGGCGCGAGCGCGCGCGGGGCCGTCGGGGAGGAGGTCGGCGTAGCGCTCGTACAAGCGGACGACGGCGTCGCCCAGCCGGTCGGCGGCGAAGGTCTCGCTCCGCCGACGTCGTCCGTCCGCGTCGGCCTCGATCACAAAGATGTCCTCTCGTTCGTAGGCGCCGACATCAAACGTCCCGCCGGTAAACCCGCTCGCGGACGTCAAGCACCAGCACAGCGCGAGCGAGTCGCCGAGGGTCGCGAGCGGCTCGTACCGGCACATCGGGTCTTGGGCCCTCAGCAGGGAGCGCCAGGTAGCGAGGATTCCCCGCCGGTCCCACGTCGTGCCGGTCGTATGGTCCACGACCTCCGCCCCGTCGACGAACAGGGTCGGGAGCGCATCGGCATCTCGGGCAGAGACCGCGGCTTGCAGGCGAGCCGCGTGCAGCGTCGCGGCGTTTGCTCGCACACGGCGCTCGCGCTTCTCCGCAGCTCGGGGTCGCGCGACCGCAATCCGCGCCGGCGCTGTCTCGGCCGTCAGCTCGTCGAAGCGGGCGAGCGCCTCGTCCTCACGATCGGCGGCGAACATCTCGTTGCGCGCCGTGAGGCCATCGGCTCCGAAGACCCAGAGCATGAAGAAGGGCCTCTCGTATACGCCGCCGCTGGCACGATCAGTGCCCAGGTTCGTCCAATGGACGACGAGCACGTCGGATCGCAAGCCGAGGACGTGGTCGGTGCGCAGGGTAGTGTCGTCGGAGCTCTCGAGCAGGGTAGCGACCCGGCGTAGCCAGGCCTCGGCCCCGCTGGTGGGGGGAAACCCGAGCGGCCGGTGGTCGACGAACTCGATGGCCGGCGCAATCGCCGTAGCGTAGCGATCGATCTCGAGCGGTCCCAGGAACGCCGCGACCGAACGCGCCGTCGCAGCGGCGCGGGCGCGCGCGGGGCCGTCGGGGAGCAGCTCGGCGTAGCGCTCGTACAAGCGGGCGATGGCATCGCCCAAACGGTCGGTGGCGAAGACCTCGCCCCCCGTCCGTCGTCCCTGCACGTCAACCTCGATCAGAACGATTTCCTCTTTCTCGTAGGCGCCGACATCGAATGTCTTGCCGGCAAACCCGCTCGCCGAGTTCGCCACGTGACACAGCGCGAGCGAGTCGCCGAGGGTTGCGAGCGGCTCGTGCCGGTACGTCGGGTCTCGAGCGCTCAGCAGAGCGCGAAGCGAGACCAGCACTCCTTCGCGGTCGTAGACCACGCCGGTAGGATGCTCCACGAACTCGGCGGCCTCGGCGAACAGGGTGGGGAGCGCGTCGCGCTCCCCGGCAGCGATCACGGAGTCCATGCGAGCGGCGTTCGTAGTCGCAGCGTTCGCGCGTACGCGGCGTTCGCGTTTCTCCGCAGCGCGGGACGGTGCGGTCGCAATGCGCGCCGCCGCTGGCTCGCCCGTCAGCTCGTCGAAGCGGGCGAGCGCCTCGGCGTCGCGGTCGGCGTCGGACTGCTCCCAGCGCGTAATGAGGCCATCGGCTCCGAAGACCCAGAGCACGAGGAGCGGCCTCTCGAAGGCGCCGCCGTCGCGCGCCGTGCCGATGTTCGTCCAGCGTACGAGGAGGGTGTCCGATCGCAGGCCGAGGATATCATCAACCCGATAGGTGAAGTCTGTCGTGAGCTCGAGCAGGGCGCGGACAACCCGCAGCACCGCGTCGGCTCCGTGCACGGACCCCATCCCCACGGTGCGGGAATCGACGAGCTCGATGGACGGCGCAAGCACCCTGGCCCAGCTGTCGAAGTCGAACGGTGGCAAAATCGCCGTGACCGAGCGCGCCGTCGCCGCGGCGCAGACGCGCGCGGGGCCGTCGGGGAAGAGGTCGGCGTAGCGCTCGTACAAGCGAACGACGGCGTCGCCCAGCCGGTCGTCGGCGAAGAACTCGGCTCGCCGGCGTCGCCCCTGCGCGTCGACCTCGATCAGAGCGATTTCCTCCATGTCGTAGGGGCCGACATCGAACCCTCCGCCGGATGCGCCACTGGCTGACACTGACGTTCGGCACAGCGCGAGCGAGTCGGCGAGAGTTGCCAGTGGCTCGGACGCGAGCGTCAGGTCCTTGGCCCTGAGGAGCGAGCGGACACGGGCAATCGCTCCCTGCCGGTCGTACGTGGCGCCGGTGCGATGGTGCACGCTCTCGACGTCGTCGGCAAAGACGGTGCCGCACGCGTCGACGTCGCGTGCGGCCACCGCCGCCTCCAGGCGGGCGGCGTTGGCGGTCGCGGCGTTCGGGCGCACGCGGCGCTCGCGCTGCGTTTCGACTCGGGATCGCACGACCGCCAATCGCGCCCTCGCTGGCTGCGGCGTCAGCTCGTCGAAGCGGGCGAGCGCCTCATCGTCGTGGCTGGAATCAAACAGCTCCATGCGCGTTACGAGGCCGTCGCTTCCAAGGACAAAGAGCACGCGGAAATGCCTCTCGAAGGCACCGCCGCCGAGGCGCAACGTGCCGGAGTTCGTCCAGCGCGCCAGCAGCGCGTCAGGTCGCAGGGCAAGGACGTCGTCTGCGCGCGTGGCGAGGTTGTCCGCAACATCGAACAGGGTGCGAAACTGGTGCAGGTATTCCTTGGCTCCGCGCGTCGACGGCAACCCGAGAAGAGACCGGTGGTCGACGAACTCGATATCGGGCGCCAATGCAGTGCCGTAGCTATCGAGGTCCAGCGGGCCCAACACCGTCGCGACCGCGCGCGCCGTCGCCGCGGCGCTGGTGCGCATGGGGCCGTCGGGGATGAGTTCGGCGTAGCGCTCGTACAACCGCGCGATGGCGTCGCTCAGATGGTCGTCGGCGAAGAACTCGGAGCGCCGGCGCTGCCCGCCTGCGTCGACCTCGATCAGCGCGATTTGCTCGTTCTCGTAGGGGCCGACGTCGAACCTTCCGCCGGATGCGCCGCTCGCTGACCACGACATGCGGCACAGCGCGAGCGAGTCGTCGAGGGTCGCGAGCGGCTCGTGCGCGAAAGTCAGGTTCTCGGCTCTGAAAAGAGAATGGACGCGGGAAATCGCTCCCTGCCGGTCGTACGAGGTGCCGGTCGGATGGTGCACGGTCTCCGCGTCGTCGGCGAAAATGGCGCCGAACGCGTCGGCGTCGCGTGCGGCGACCGCGGCGTCCAGGCGGGCGGCGTTGGCGGTCGCGGCGTTCGGTCGCACCCTACGGCGAACGGGCGGGGCGAGCTCAGCACGATCCTCGGGTGTTCGCTCCGCTTGGACGATGCGCCTGTCGTCGCGGCGAGCCCTCTCGGCGAGCAGCGTGGCGCCCTTTGCTTCCCACAGCTCGATCGCCCGTCCCTCCTCGGTGCCGGCTTCGTCGGCGCGGCCCGCGGCGCGGAGCGCCGCGGCGAGCGCGAGGCGGGCGTCGGCGTGGTAGAGCAATGAATCGGTCGCGGCGGCGAGGTCGACGGCGGTGCGCGCGAAGTCGACGGCGGACACATGCTCGCCACGCCGCGCTAGCGCCTCCGCGCGCACGCCTCGCCAGGCGATCGCCGCCTGGAGGTCGTCACCAGCGAGCGCCTCGCTCTCGTGACTGAGGGCTTCGGCTTCGGCGACCCGATCCTGGGCTAGGAGCGCGCGACTGAGGAGCGCCGCCGCCTGCGCCGCGTCGATGCCGAGCCCGTGCTCCCGCAGCCCGTCGTACGCGGGGCGCAAAGAGGTCTCCGCGGCGACGGCGTCACCCTCGAGCAACTCGATCAGCCCGGCGAACATGTCGGCCTCGAGGAGCCTGTGGGTGATGCCGAGCTCTTCGACCAGGTGCCGGGACGACGCGATCATGCGCCGCGCCGCCTCGGTGCGCCCACGCAGCGCCTCGAGCACGGCCTGGCAGCGCAGCGCGACGGCCTCGACCGCGGGCGCCCCCTGGGTGATGCGCAGCACGCGCACGACGTCGAGGCAGCGACCGCTGGCGCGCGTGACCGGGCTCGGTCCCCAGAGCGCGGCGAGCGGGGCACCCGCGAGCACCGCGTTGGCGCGCCGCCGATCGTGCGCGCGGCGGGCCGCGGCGAGTGCGCGATCGAGCGCGGCTTCGCAGGCGCCGACCTTGCCGAGGCGCGAGAGGGCGAACGCGTGCACCGAGTGGGCTTTCGCCTCGCCGGCAGCGTCGCCCGCCGATGCCAGCTCTTCGGCCGCCGTCGCGACCGCGTCGGCGGTGGCGCGCAGCGTCTGGGGATCGGTGAGCGCCGCGAGCTGACCGGCGAAGCAGGTGTGCCACGCCCGCAAGCGCGCCGACCCAGCGGTGAACCGGCCGAGCTCGGCGACTGCACCCGCCGCCGGAGCGACGTCGCCGGCCGCGAGCAGCGCCTCGCACCAATCGAGGGCGAGGTCGGCGCGCGCCGCGTCCGCGGGGTCGAGCCGATCGAGCGCGCGTCCGAGCAAGCTCGCCGCCAGCGGCAGGTCGTCGCGCGCCAGCGCGCGCCGGCCGGCGGCCGCGAGGTACCGTGCCGCGCGCTCGCCGAGCACGCGACCCTGCGCGTCGATCGGGCCGAGCTCGCGCAGGAGCTGGTGCGCCTGCTCGAGGTGCCACCCGATCGTCTCGTCGTGCTCGACGGCCTCCCCGACCCGGGTCTCGACCCAGTCGGCGAAGCGGCCGTGCAGCTCGGCGCGCGTGCCCTTCAGCAGGCGCCGGTAGGCCGCGTCGCGGATCAACACGTGATGAAAGCGCAGGACGGGCTCACCGAGAAACCAGCCGGCGTCGGGCTCGATGAGCTCGCTGCGCCGCAGCGATTCGAGCCGCGCGTCGAGATCGCCGATCTCGCGCGGCAGCAGGTGCGCGACGGCCGTCCGCGAGAACTGCCGCCCGACGACCGCGGCGCGCTCGAGGACGGTGCGCTCCTCCGGACGGAGCCGCTCGATGCGCGCGGCGAGCAAGGCCTGGATGGTCGGCGGCATCTCGAGCGCCGCGAGCTCGACCCCGACGATCCAGCGGTCACCTTCCCGCTTGAGCGCACCGTCGTGCACCAGCATGCGGACCAGCTCGCCGACGAAGAGCGGGTTGCCTTCGCTCGTAGCGAGGACTCGCCCGGCGACGGCGGCCGGGAGCGCGCCGGCGCCGATCACGTTCGCAGCCAGACGTGTTGCCGCGCCGGCGTCGAGGCCGCCGAGCGTCACCACGTCGGCGACGAGGCCGCCGGGTGTCGCGAGCGACGAGCGCGCGTCGCGGAGCTCGGGACGTGCCGCCACGAGGACGAGCAGCGGCACCGTGGTGCTCCACTGCACGAGGTGCTCGGTCAGGTCGAGCAGCAGGGGCGCCGCCCACTGGAGGTCGTCGATGACGAGCAGCACCGGCTGCGTCGTCGCGAGCGCGGCGAGGAAGCGGCGGACGACGAAGAAGGTCTCCTCCGGTAGCGCCGGCGTCGCCGCGATGAGCGCGGCGATCCCATCCGCGATCCGCGCACGCTCGGGCTCGTCGCCGGGCACCGCTGTCTCGATCGCCGCGCGCACGGCGTCGCCGCTCGCGCCGTCGTCGAGGCGAAGGAGCGCGCGGAGCGCTGCGGCGAGCGGTGCGAACGTGGCGCCGCCGGCCGGGTCGCAGCGCGCGGTCAACACGGTTGCCCCGTCTCCGAGGCGGCGGGCGAATTCGTCGAGCAGGCGCGACTTGCCGAGGCCCGGCGATCCGAGGACCACGGCGAGGCGCGCGCTGCGCGCCGCCACGGACGCGTCGTAGACCGCCGTGATGCGCCGCAGCTCGTCGTCGCGCCCGACGAACGCGGTTGCCGGCGCGCCGGCGGGTCGATCGAGCGACACGACGCGGTACGCCGCCACGGTCTCCGACCGACCTTTCAACGTGAGATCGCCGAACGGCGCCAACGTCACGAGGTCGCTCACCAGGCGGCGCGTCGATTCGCCGATCAACACCTCGCCGTCGTGCGCTTCCTGCTGGAGCCGCGCCGCGACGTTCACCGGATCGCCGACGACGTCGGCGTGATCGGCGCTGACGACGACCTCGCCGGTGTTGACCGCGACGCGCAGACCGACGTCGCCAAGCACGCCGGCCTGCTCGTGCGCGAGCTCGCGAAAGGCGTGTTGCATGCCGGCGGCGGCGCGTACGGCGCGGATCGCGTCGTCCTCGGCGACGTGGGGCACGCCGAACGCCGCCATGACGCCGTCGCCGAGCAGCTTCACGACGGTGCCGCCGTGCGCTTCGACCGCGACGTGCAAGGTCCGGTAGTACCGGTCCATCAAGCGGCGGGCAGACTCCGCGTCGAGGCGCTCATGCAGCGCCGTCGATCCCACGAGATCGGCGAAGACGATGGTGACGACCTTGCGCGCCACCGCCTCGTCGGCGGCGACGACGAGGGAGGCCCCGCAGTTGTCGCAGAACCGCCTGCCGGGCTCGTTTTCGCCTCCGCACGCCGGGCAGTGTGAAGTGAGAAGTTTGCCGCAGCCGCCACAGAACCGCGCCCCGGCTCGGTTCGCATCTCCGCAGCTCGCGCAGTTCATGGCGACACTCAGTCGATGCGCCCTATGTGACTTCCTCGGGGACGGTCAGCCCCCGCGCGCACATCGGGCATGCGGTGGTTCCTCTCTGCGGAGTCGTGACACGAGCAGAATCGGCACGCAACGCGACGAGGTTCACGGGGCTCGGACGCCCGGTCGTGGCAAGCTGATTTGACGTGCAGCGCGGAGGGGGCTCCTGCCGAACCGATGACCCGCGCGCGGCGCTCAGGGTGATCCGCCAGCTGGAACGTCGACGCGCGTCGTCTCGAGCCGGCCACTGCGAAGCGCGCGGACCTTGGTCGGGCTGTGCGACTCGGCCGTGAACACGAAGAGCGTCCGTCCATCAGGGCCGCCGAGCGTGCACGCATACGGCCGCCGGCTCGGCCGCAGGCGATCGCTCACCCGCCCTCCCTCGTGCACCCGTAGCACCTCGCCGCTCATCGGCGAGGCGACCCACACCGCGCCCTCCGCGTCGAGACACATGCCGTCGGGCGTCGTGCCGTCGACGGCGGCCCACACGCGCCGGTGTTCGAGCCCGCCGTCGGGAAGCAGATCGAAGGCCGTCAGGCGCGCGGCGCGGGTCTCGGCGACGATGAGCGTCGCGCCATCGGAGGTGACGACGCTGCCGTTCGGGAAGAGCAGGTCCTCGGCCACGACGCGCGCCTCGCCCGTGGGTGTGATCATGATGATCGCGCCAGGCCGGTACTCCTCGCCACGCGCGAAGCCAAAGCCCATCCCGCCGACGTACGCGTACCCGCGGGCATCAACCACCATGTCGTTGCACACCCCGCGGCCGAGCGGGGCGAGGTCGGCGTGCTCGATCAACGTCGTCACCTCGAGTCGGAGGAGGCGGCTATCGTCCATCGAGACGACGAGCAGGCGGCCGTCGGGCAGCCAGCCGAGGCCCGAGGGTGCGTTCGCCACCTCGGCGACGCGCGTGGGCGTACCGGCGGCGTCGACCGTCATCACCCAGTGCGCATGGATGTCCGAGAAGTAGAGCTGCCCGTCGTGCCAGCGCGGCCCCTCCCCGAAACAGAGGCCGTCGAGAAGGATCGACGTCGCGTCAGTCAGGGCCATGCGCGCTCATCTCATGCGCCTGCAGCACCGGGCAAGGCGGGCGATGGCCGGCTCGTGTCCTGGCTGCTTCCCTGCGCACTTCTGGGAGGTATGGCCCTCGGCGAGCACGGATACGTTCGGTTGACGAGTAATACCTCTCCGGTAATACTTGAACGATGAAGACGAGCACGATCACCGTGAAGGGCCAAGTCACGGTCCCCAAGCAGCTGCGCGACGCCTTCGGATGGAAACCGGGCGACCGTGTCGAGTTTCAACGGGAGAGCGACGGCGTCAAGCTCGTGCAGGTGACGCGGCGGGGGCGGGGCGCGCGGGTGGTCAACCTGCTCAAGCGTGCGACGTGGAATCGCCGTCTCACGGCCGACCGTCTCATGGCGCTCACGCGCGGGGAAGACCGTTGATCCTGGTCGACAGCAACGTCTTCGTCGACCTCTGGAGCAACGACCCCACCTGGGGCGAGTGGTCGCAGCAGGCCGTCGCGCGCGCGGGCGACCGTGGCCCGCTCGCCGTCAACCCGGTCATCTACGCCGAGTTATGCCTCGGCTTCGAGTCGGAGGCCGATCTCGCGGGCGTGCTCTCCGACGCGGGTGTGCGCCGCCTGCCCCTCCCATACGACGCCGCCTGGCCTGCATCACAGGCGTTCGCCGCGTATCGCAAGCGCGGCGGTAAGCGCACCGCACCGCTTCCCGATTTCTTCATTGGCGCACATGCTCTCGTCGAGAAACTCCCGCTCCTCACACGCGACGTCAAGCGGTACCGTACCTACTTCCCCAGGGTGCGGCTGATCGCCCCGAATTGAGACTCGGGACACTCGGCGTTGTAATTCCCAGTCCTCAGATGCCGCGTCGGCGGCGCCCCCGAACGGTGAGAACCCATCGGCTGTGCTGCGTCGGCTCACACCCGGTCGGCAGCGGTCAGCACGTCGACGCGCGCAAAGTACTCGACGAGTGCGGGGCGGGATTGCAAAACGTGCTTGCCGATCGTCGAGTCGCCGATGCACTCGGCTTGGACGCAGACCGCGATGTCCGCGAGCGACAAGGCGTTGCCGACGACGAAACCGGTGGCCCGCTGCAGATCTTCGACTGCGTTGAACAAGCGATCGACATCCTCTGTGAGCTGTGCGGAAGACTTGCGACCGGTACCTTGGGTCGCAGTTCTCGATCTCAATTGGTCGCGCAGCATCGGCCTGATCGCTTCGAGCATTTCCGGTGGCGCGCCGGCGAACATTTTGCCGATGTTGGCATCGAAATCTTGCTCGCTGAAGCGCGCGGTCATCTCGTAGAAGTACAGGGACTCGTCCGCCCAATCCTCGAGGAGCAACACCTGCGCGCGCTCCAGCGGATTGGTCGGGATCAGCGGAGGACGCGGATAGCGCCGTTCGATTTCGAGCGCGATGTCGGTCGAGTCGGAAATACAGACGCCATCGATCTCCAGCATCGGCAGCTTGCCGATTGGGTTCTTCTCCCGAATGAGCGGGACTTCCGCGAGCGGCCATTCATAAAGTTCGAACGGCACCCGTTTATAGCGCAACACGCGACGGATCTTGTCGCAAAATGGTGAGACGGCGAATTGGCTAAGAGTGATCATGGACAAGTTGCTGCGCGCGGTAGCGTCATGAGGTCGTTCGCGAGCACGGCCTAGGCGACGCAAGGTTGATAGTACTCCCCAATCCGGCGTGTCGCCGCGTCAATGACGAATACGATCCACTCCACCAGGAAGGTGCTCCGTCGTCACCATCGCTTCAGCGCGATCTCCTCGCCGTTGCCGATTGGAACCGTCACTGCGAACAACTGCGGATGGGATTTTACGCGGCGGAGGTAGTCCTGCAGGTCGTTCGCGTGCGAGGTGGCGTTGTCCGCAATGAGCATCCCGCCGGGGCGTAGTCTCGGCACGACCAGCTCCAGATATGTCAGGTAGCTCGCTCGGTCCGCGTCGAGAAAGACGAGGTCGAACGGACCGAGCAGCGCGGCGAGGGTGTCCGCGGCAGGGCCCTCGATGATCTCGACCACGCCGTCGAGCCCGGCGCTCGCGAGATTGGCGCGGGCGAGCGCGATCTTCTCTGGGTTCACCTCGAGAGTGGTGACGCGGCCGCCCGTCGCGCGTGCCGCGTCGGCCAGCCAGATCGTCGAAAAGGCGTTGGAGGTGCCGACCTCCAAGATCCGAGTGGCGCGCGTGGCGCAGACGATGATCCAGAGTAGCCGACCCGTGTCCGGGGTGATGTTGAGCATGCGCTTCGGCCGCTCGGTCTCGCGGCTGTCGTTGTCGTCGCCGAAGCGGGCCAGGCGGTCCAGGAGCGCGATCAGCTCGTTGTCCATCGGAGTTCCGTCACCATGGCAAGGCCACGGGGACGGCCCCGCGGTTCTCGGCGACATACAAGGACGGTAAGAATCGCGACAAGAACGTGAACTCGTTGTAGCAGTGCATGAGCAGCGCACGACCGAACTCGTCGGGAAGAGCCTGGCTCATCTGCGCGGGGCCGAGTCCAAGCGCGGGCAGATCCTGGCCGAGGAAGAAGTGACTGCGTAGCGCACAGCCCCAGGGCGTGTCACGACCGACGTGGAGCACACGCCCACCCACGACTGCGCCTTCCGCGTCGCGTGGCGGCTCGTGACTCGCGCCCACGCGCGCACAGACAGCAGCCGTCACTCGCTTGCTAGCGCGCGCCGCCTGGTAGGCCGGCGCATCGAAGAACTCGGTCGCGTCGCGGAACTGGATCGTGAGCTTCGCTGTGGGGAGGTCGCAGAACTTTTCTTCGACCACGTGAATCGAGCCGACGTGAGTGTCGGGGCGAGTCTCGATCCACTGGCTGAAAAAATGATCGACTGGGTGCCACCATATGTATTGCTGCGTGTTCGGCCGAAAGCGGAACCACCACTCGAACATGTCGCCGGTGCAGTGGTGTAAGTCCGTGCGTACCGCAACGTGTAAGACTCCGTCGGCCAGTCGTTCGTAGCCCATCTCCATGGGCAACGGTGATGGGTCCAACAATAGGTCGACTTCGTCGAACGTCATGAGTCTTCCGACCGGTCGAGCGGGTACTTCACCGCATGCTCAGCGCCCCTTCCACTGCGGCTTGCGCTTCTGCGTGAACGCGACGACGCCCTCCATCATGTCCTCGGATTGGAAGAGCGTGCCGATGAGCGGATAGGAGCGGCTCATCGCGTCGCTGAGCGGCAAGCCGAGGCCGTCCATCGCCGCTTGCTTCGTCGCGCGCACCGACGTCGGCGAGCACTCGAGGATCGTCGCCGCCCAGCGCGCCGCCGCGCTCGCGAGGTCGCCCGCGGGGACGACCTCGTTCACGAGTCCCATCGCGTGCGCCTCGGCGGCGGTGACCTGCTTCCCCGTCAGCAGCATGCCCATCGCGAGCTTCAGCGGAATCTGCCGCGGCAGGCGGTGCACGCCGCCGGCGAGCGCCGCGAGGCCGACGCGCGGCTCGGGCAGGCCGAAGCGCGCGTGCTCGGCGGCGACGATCAGGTCGCACGCGAGGGCGAGCTCGAAGCCGCCGCCGAGCGCAAACCCGTTCACCGCCGCGATCATCGGCTTGGCGAGATCGAAACGCGCCGTGATGCCGCCGAATCCGCCGCTGCCGAGCGTGATGCCTTTGGTACCGTGCTGCGCGGTGTACTTGAGGTCGTTGCCCGCCGAGAACGCCTTTTCGCCGGCCCCCGTGAGCACCGCCACCCAGCACTCGGGATCGGCGGCGAAGTCGTCCCACGCCGCTGAGAGCTCGAGATTCGCCGGCGGATGGAGCGCATTCATGACGTCGGGACGGTTCATGGTGATCCACGCGACCCGGTCCTTCTTCTCGTAGGTGATGAACTCGTAGCCCATGAGATCCTCCTTCAGACGTCGAGCAGCACGATCTCGCCGGTGACCGCGCCGCGCGCGACGCGCAGCCGCGCCGTCGCGACGGGTAGCGTGAAGCGCCGCGGTCCGGCGCTCCCGGGATTGACGAAGAGCACGCCGTCACGCTCCTCGATCGCCGGCCGGTGCGAATGGCCGGAGATCACCGCCGCGACGCCGGCAGCACGCGGGTCGATCGCGAGCGCATGGCGATCGTGAATCACGTAGAGCCGCGCGCCGGCGACGTCGACCGTCGCAGCCTCGGGAATGCGGCTCGCCCAGCGCGCGCGGTCGTTGTTGCCGCGGACCGCCGTGACCGGCGCGATGCGCGCGAGATCCGTCAGTACCTCGGGCGCGCCGATGTCGCCGGCGTGGACGATCGCATCGACGCCGGCGAGCGCTGCGAGCGCCTGTGGCCGGAGGAGCCCGTGCGTGTCGGAGATGACGCCGATGGTGCGCGTTGCGCCGGAGGTACGACGCGCCGGCCGGCGACTCACGGGTCCCAGCGGCGGAACACGAGGGAAACGTTCGCGCCGCCGAACCCGAACGAGTTGGAGAGGGCGACGCGCGCGACGGACGGGCGCGCCACGTTCGGCACGTAATCGAGATCGCACGCGGGATCTGGCTCCTCGTAATTGATCGTCGGCGGCAGGATGCCGCGCGCGAGCGCGAGCACGGTGTACGCCGCCTCGATGCCGCCGGCGGCGCCGAGCGTGTGGCCGGTCATCGATTTCGTCGAGCTCACCGCGAGGCGCCCGGCGTACTCGCCGAAGAGGCGTTTGATCGCCTCGCTCTCGCTGGCGTCGTTGTACTGCGTCGAGGTGCCGTGGGCGTTGATGTAATCGACGTCCTCGGGCGCGAGGCCGGCATCGTCGAGCGCCTGGCGCATGCAGCGCATCGCCCCTTCGCCGCCGGGTGCCGGCGCGGTGATGTGGAAGGCATCCTCGTTCGTGCCGTAGCCGATGACCTCGCCGAGGATCGGCGCGTCGCGCGCGAGCGCGTGCTCCAGCGCTTCCAGGACGACGACGCCGGCGCCTTCCGCCATGACGAAGCCGTCGCGCGCGCGATCGAAAGGACGGCTCGCGCGCTCGGGCTCGTCGTTGCGCGTCGAGAGCGCACGCATGGCGATGAAGCCGCCGATGCCGAGCCCGCAGAGCGCCGCCTCGGTACCGCCGGCGATGATCGCATCTTGATAGCCGTGGCGGATGTGGCGCAGCGCCTCGCCGACCGCCGTCGCGCCCGACGCGCACGCGCTCGTCGGCGTGAAATTCACACCCTTGGCGCCGAAGCGAATGGCGATCTGACCTGGGGCGAGATTCGCGATCACCTTCGAGATGAAGAACGGCGACACACGGCGCAGCCGGCTCTCGAGGAAGAGCATGTGAAACTGCTCGATGCTCGCGATGCCGCCCATCCCGACGCCGACGATCACCCCGACTCGATCCTCGTTGGTGGGTGTGATCTGCAGCCGCGAATCGTCCATTGCCATCCGCGCCGCGCCCATCGCGAACTGGATGAACGGGTCCATCTTCTTGATGTCGCGCCGTTCGATGAAGTCCTCGGGCGCGAAATCATGGACCTCGCCGGCGATGCGCGAGGGAAAATCGGCGACCGGGAAGCGCGTGATCGGGCCGATACCGGAGCGCCCGGCCATCAGCGCCGCCCAGTTCTTCTCGACTCCGGTTCCGAGCGGCGTGACGAGGCCGACGCCTGTCACGACGACCCGGCGCCTGCCGTTCTGCGCGTCGTTTCCCACGAGCCGACGCATGCTAGGAAGGCCATCCAGGGGAGTCAAGGTGAAGCGCGCAGCGCGCATTCGCGCCGAAACGTCGACACGAACGAGCCCGGCACGCGCACCGGCGCGCGCGCAGGCGAGAGCCATCGCATCACGCACGCGATTCGACGCGGCACTCGCGTGCGCGGTGTTTCTCGCCAGCTTCGCCGTGTACGCGAATACGCTCGGCCACGGCTTCGTGTGGGACGATCTGATCGTGCTCGACTCGCGCGTGCGCTTCTACCGCTCGCCGCTCGACGCGTTCATCGAGCCCGCTGATCTGCCGGGATTTCCCGCCGTCTTCCGACCGCTGACGTTCACGTCGTTTTGACTCGACCAACGTCTCTGGTCGCGGAACCCGTTCGGATTTCACCTCACGTCCGTGCTGCTGCACGCGCTGAACGGTGCGCTCGTATTCGGGCTCGCACGAGTGCTCGGGTATGCGGCGCTGGCCTCTGCCGGGGGCGCCCTGCTTTTCGCGGTTCATCCGATCCATACGGAGGCGGTCGCGCGGGTGACCGGTTGCGGCGACGTCCTCGCGACGACGTTCACGCTGCTCGCCGTCACGATCGCACTGCGCGGCGCGACGCACGGCGGCGTCGGCGCGGCGGTGACGGTCGCGCTCTGCGCGTTCGCCGCCGCGGCGAGCAAAGAGCCGGGCGTCGCGACTCCCCTGCTCATCGCCGTCGCCGCGACGGTCCCACGACGCGTGGAACGCGACGGTGGCGCCGCTGCAGCGACCGGCGCCGCTGAATCGTCGTTGAAAGACTCGCTCCATCGCGTCCCATGGCGGCACGTCGCCGCGGCGGCGACCGGCGTCGGAGCATACCTCGTGCTCCGTCAGGTGAACCGCGCCGGAGACGCCGCGCACCTCGCACCGCCGACGCTCGCGAGCGCCGGCATGTTCATCCGTGCCTTCGGCTTCTACGTCGAGCGCTTGCTCGTGCCGGTTGGCCTTTCCGCGTACGTGCCGGTCGTTCCGGCAGGCGTCGTGCCGTGGTCGTTCGCGGCGCTCGGCGCTGCCGCCGCGGCACTCGCCGTCCGTGCGCCGCGATCACGCGTCGCCGTCTTCTGGATCGTCGCCACGCTCGCGCCGTCGATAGTCGTCATTCTCGCGCACATTTCGGTGACGATGGTCGCCGAGCGCTACCTCTATCTCCCGTCGGTCGGATTGGCGTTGCTCGCCGCCTTCGCGCTCACGACCTCCGTCGGTCGAGACCGGCCGCGCCTCGCGGCGGCGGCGGTGCTCGTCGTGATCGCCCTCGCCGCCGCAGTCACCGTGCAAAGGAATCGCGTGTGGCACGACGAGATCACGCTGTGGTCCGACGTCACACGGCGCACGCCGGGCTACGCCCTCCCGAACATGAACCTCGGGCTCGCCCTCGCCGATGCCGGCAGATTCGACGACGCCGAAGCCGCGTACCGCGCCGCCGTCGACGGCGAAGGCAGCCTCACGACGAAGCGCAATACCCTCGTCAATCTCGGCCATTTGCAGCTCCGTCGCGATCGCCTCGACGATGCGCTCACGTTCTTCGATCGCGCCAACGCCATCGCGCCGCACGCATCGGCCGAGTACGGCATCGGCGCCGTCTACCGATCGCGCGCCCGCGCGGCACTCGCGCGCGGCGACACGCCGAGCGCGGCGGCGGATTTCGCGCGCGCCGCGGCGGCGCTCACCGCCGCATTGCGCATCGATCCGTGGCACTACAAGGCGGAGTCCGTGCTCGCGAGCGTGCTCTATCAATCGGGCGATGCGACCGGCGCGCTCGAGCACTACCGACGCGCGACGGCGATCGCGCCCGATACCGACGTCGGCCGACAAGCGGCCGAGGCGGCACGCGAGCTCGCCGCGTGGCTCGGCGATCCGGCGCATACACGAACGGCCGAGTAGCACGACTCGCGGCCGGTGTTTGGCGGCACTGGCAACAGTAGGCATCTCGAGAAAAGACGAGTGTGCCCCAAAATGGCGCACACTCGTCATTGTGCCCCTTCGGCGTGGCCTGATACCTGAGCGGATACCCGATCGATTGCGGAGGTGAGCACATGAGAATCGTCGCCATGGCACTCGGCGCGAGTATCCTCTGCACCGCGGCTCGCGCCCCAGCGACCGAGATTACGGTCACCGACTGCACGCTGGCACCGGTGCTCGTTCTCGGAGGAAGCACGCGCATCGACGTCGGCGCCAACGACCTCGTGCTCGCGTGTCCGCTGCGGCCGCTCTCGGGCACGCGGAAGATCAAGCTGCGCGCGAACACGATCACCATTCGAGGTCCTGACGGCGGCATCAGCAGCGACAGCAAGGGCATCGCCATCGACCTCCGCGCCGACGACATGATCGTGATCAAGGCCGCGGCGCTCGAGGCGAGCGACGGTAACGGCGGCATGCAACTCGTGTCGCGGAACGGTTTCGACATCGAGAACGCCGTGCTCGCGACCGGCGCGGGCACGCTCGCGGGGCGGCGCACCACCATTCGGTGCACGGCGCCGGATTGTCCGCTCACCATGCTGAAGTCGAATCTGCTCGGCCACTACATCCGCATCAAGACGCTCGGCAAGATCGTCGCGGTCAACAACACGATCGTGACTCGCGGCTCGCGCGACCTGATCGACATCCGCTCTCTCGAGAGCGATGCCGATCTCTGCTGCACCAAAGTCGACGGCCGCACCGAAGGGAACTTCGTCGTCCAGGCCTTCTGCCAGGTGAACCTGACGCGAAGCGAGGTTCACGTCGGCGAGGGCATTCTCGTCACGTCGGGCATCGGCGACGGCAGCTGCGTCGGGCCGACGAGCACGCTGCTCACGGGAACCACACTCGACAACGACTTCGGCAAGCTCGGTGAGATCGTCGTCACGGCAGACCACGACGACGCCACGATCGACATCGATCAGGCGACGCTGATCGACGACGACGTGAGACATCCGGGGGACGTGTCGACGCTCAATGGCTGCGCCACCCTGCCACGCTCGGGATGCCCGAATGTCACGGGCACCGCCGCAACCGACTCGTAATCGGGAGGCGTCATGAGCCACGCACGACCCCTCGTCGCGATCGCTCTCTTCTGCGCCGTCCTCGCAGCCGCTGCGGCGAGCGCCGCCGTGATCACCGTGACCGACTGCGCCGGCGATCCGCACGTGGTGGCAAATCCGGGCACGCGCACGACGTATCTCCAGGTCGGGAGCGACGATCTCGTCCTGCACTGCACGCTCGTTCCGCTGCCGGGGACCGATCGCCTCGTGGTCGCCGGCCACGACATCACGATCGAGAACCCGGGCAGCGTGCTCGCCGCCGGCAGCGCCGCCAATGCGATCACCGCCACCGGTACGCTCACCGCGACCGATACCACCCTCGCCTCCAGCGGCAGCAACGGCCAGCTGAAGATCGTGGCGGTGCACGACATCACGCTCACCCGCGCAACCTTGGCCGTGGGCGACGCGACGCACGACGGCGATGCGTTGATGGTCAGCTGCACGGGCACCGCCCCGAACTGCACGATCTCGGCGATCACGTCGACGCTCGAGTGCCGGCACGTCGAGATCGAAGCGCAGGGTGACGTCGTCTTCTCCGCCTCGAAGATCCTCACCACCAGCCCGACCGATCTCGTGACGATCCGCTCCGACCTGGGTAACGTACTGCTCGGGACCAGCAGCGGCGCTCCGACCGGCACGGATTGCTGCACGGCGGGGAAGGAACGAGACGGCAACAGCGTGATCAGCGGCAGCGAGGGCAACCTCTACATTCTCGCCTTCGGCCGCATCGACCTCTCCGGCATCGACGTCGTCGTGTCGGAGTTCATTTGCGGGCGCTCCGGCGTGGACGACGTCGGCGCACTGTCGGCGGGAGACGCGTGCGGTGCGTGTCCGGGGAGCGGCGCAGCGGCGAGCGTCGCCGCCGACATCGATCTCTCGAACGCGACGATTCGCAACGACACCGGCAAGCGCGGCGAGATCGTGTTCTGCGCCGACGAGACACGTGCCGCGATCGACCTCGATCACGTCGTACTGATCGACGACGACGTCTCGAGCACCCCGGACCTCGCGGAGCTGAACGGCTGCGAGACGAAGCCGCGGAGCGGCTGTCCGCACGTCGTCGGCACCGCCGATACGGACGGCTGATCGGAATCGGAGCGCCTTCACGACCGCGACGACACGACGCATCGGCGGCTGCGCCATCACGCTCGCGCAGGGGGACCTCACGGCCGCGGACGTCGACGCGATCGTCAACGCGGCCAATCACTCGTTGCTGGGCGGCAGCGGCGTCGACGGCGCGATTCATCGGAAGGGCGGACCGGAGATCCTCGCGGCGTGCCGCCGTATTCGCGCCGACCAGTGGCCCGACGGTCTGCCGACGGGGCACGCCGTCATCACGACGGCGGGCAAGCTCCCGGCCCGCTACGTCATTCACACCGTCGGGCCGGTGTACAGTCGGAAGCCCGATGTGCCGCAGCTGCTCGCGGCGTGTCACGAGAACAGCCTGACATTGGCGCACACGCACGGACTGCGCACGATTGCCTTCCCGGCGATCTCGACCGGCGTCTACAGCTACCCGCTCGTCGAGGCGGCGCCGATCGCGCTCGGCGCGACCGCAGCCCACGTGGCGCGGCACCCGGAGACGCTCGACGAGGTGCGGTTCGTCCTCTTCGACGCCACCGCGTACGCCGCCTTCGACACCGCACTCGCCGCACTGGCGACCTGAAACCACGCGGCCTTCCCACGTCACCGCGGCGCGATGCGTCCTGCTCCCGTCGTCCACAGTGCCACGTAGATCACGACGACCGCGGCGGCGACGCCGGCGAGCAGCCAGTCGCCGGCATTCGGCGCCGGGCGCGGTAATCCCGTGCGCCGCCGTCCGGAGCTGAACCCGCGCACCTCGAGCGCGAACGCCATCTGATCGGCGCGCCGCAGCCCGCCGATGAACACCGGAACGATCACCGGCACGTAGCGGGCGATGCGCTGGTGCACGCGGCCGCGGGTGAAGTCGAGGCCGCGGCAGCGTTGCGCGTCGACGACCGTGAGCGCCGACTCGAGAAAGACCGGCACCAAGCGAAACGCGAGCGTCACGACGAACCCGGCGCGGTACGGCACGCCGACGGCGCCGAGCGCGAGCGCGAACTCCTCGACGGTCGTCGTCGCGAGGAAGAGCAGGCCCGCGGCGAGAAACGTTTCCAGCTTGAGCGCCATGCCGAGACCGAAGCGCCACGCCTCGCCGTGCACGGCGACCCCGGAGGTCGGCGCCGGATAGAAGAGCGTCCAAATGGCGAGTGTGAACACGAACACGGGGACGACGATCCACCGCAGCCGCCACAGGTTCTCGAAGGCGCCCGCCACCGCCGTCGCCGCGAGGACGAGGGCGGTGAGCGGCGCGATGAACCGCGGGTCGTCGAGCAGGAACGTCGCTACGAAGAGCATGGTCATCGCCGCGAGCTTCGCAAGCGGGTGACGCCGGTGCAGCGGGCTCACGCGATCGATGTAGAGCGAGAGCGCCATCTCACGAAGGAACGGCTGGCAGGCCGAGCACGCGCACCAGCTCGTCGACGGTGCGCGTCGCGTGCCCGAACGCGAGACCGAGGATCGTCGCCGGCGGCGGCTCGAACGCAGCGGCACGCCGCAGCGCCGCGCCGGCGACGAACGCCGCGAACGCACCGTCGAACACGAGTCGCCCTTCGTGCATCAGCAGCACGCGCTCGGCGTACTCGGCGACGACCCACGGGCTGTGGGTGATGAGCACGATCGTCGTGCCGCGCGCGCGCAGCGTCACGAGCAGCTCGAGCATGCGCCGCTGTTGCGGGTAGTCGAGGCCGGTCGTCGGCTCGTCGAGGATCAGCACGCGCGGCGCCATCGCGAGGACCGTCGCGACCGCAAGCCGCTGGCGCTCGCCTTTCGAGAGCAGAAACGGATCGTCGTCGCGCCGCATCTCGAGACCGACGGCGGCGAGGACCTCGTCGACGCGCGCTGCAAGCGCGTCCGCGACGAGCCCGAAGTTCTGCGGCCCGAACGCGATCTCCTCGGCGACCGTCGCCGCGAAGAGCTGGTCGTCCGGATTCTGAAAGACGTAGCCGACCTGCTGCGCGACGCGATCGAGCGGCAGGGTCGCGAGATCCGTGCCGTCGAGGCGCACGCCGCCGGCGCCGGCGCGCAGGAGGCCGTTCAGGTGCTTCGCGAACGTCGTCTTGCCGGAGCCGTTGCGGCCGACGAGCGCGATCATCTCGCCGCCGCCGATCGTCAGACTGACATCCTCGACGGCGCTCGGGCCGTCGGCGTAGCGGTGGCTCAGGTGCACCACCTCGAGAATGGGTGGTGCGCTCGCCGCGCCGCCGCGCGATCCCGCCGCGTCGAGCACGGACGCGTCGGGTCGCGCGCCGCGGCGATGCAGCTCCGCGGCGGCGCCGTCGACGTCGAGCGGCAGGTCGACACCGAGCCGCCGCGCGAGCACCGCAAGATCATGCGGGCGGACGCCGCACGCGAGGAACGCGTCGACGTCGCGCGCGAGATCCGCCGCCCGGCCGCTCGCGACGACCGTCCCGCCGCGCATGAGGCACAGTCGATCGGCGCCGAG
>JBGPOW010000038.1:0-26590 GCA_041488235.1 Binatia bacterium | reverse complement strand
GGGTTTCGCGATCCGCCGGCGCATCCTCTTGCGCGCGCTCATGGCGGGCTGCGTCGCGGGCTTCGGCACCGCGAGCTCGAGCGCGGACAGCCGTTGCTCCGAATCGACCCGGCGACGCTCGAGCACACGGCGGCCGCACTCGGACTACGGACGATCCCGCTCGCCGCGAACCTCACCTGTCGGCGGTGGGCGCTTCTCGGTGATGCTCGTGCGTCGATAAGAAACTCCGTTAGACTTTCCTTCCTATCGACACTCGCATCGTCTGCCCCCCCCCCGCGTGAGTTTTGTCGCAAATGGCGGAACCGCTGCCAGCCCCCAACGACGCACGCAGCGTGCAGAACGACGGCGTGCCGATTGGACGGCGGCGCCGGTCAGGAGGGTCGCACGACGACCGGGTCGCTGCCGTTGGCGCCGGCAGCGGCGTGCGCCTCGGTGCTCGTTCCGTTCACCTGCTCGGAAGGCGTCCCGCCGGCCGCCGCGCCGGCGGCGGCACACAGCGTCTCGAACTCGAGGTTCACCGCCTCGACGAGGTCGTGCAGGTCGGGAACGAGATCCCAATCGGCGTTGAAGCCCCAGTAGAGGCGCCCGGCGTAGCTGAAGAGCGCGACGCCGAGGCCTTGCTCGCGGAAGAGCGGCACGAGCGGATAGCAGGCGAGCATGCGCGCGCCGAGGACGTACGCGGAGAACGAGGGACCGGGAACGTTGGTGACGACGACGTTGAACGGCCGCACGCGCGCCGCCATGCGCGAGAACTCGACGAAGAGCGACGTGAACGACGCGTCGCTCAGCTCCTCGATCGTCTGCACGCCCGCCGCTTGGCGCGAGCGCTTGAGTTCGGTCGTCGCGCGCGTCACGCGCTGGAGGCGCTCGCGTGGGTCGCGCTCGTCGAGCGGCAGGTGTCCGACCATCATCGCGACGCGGTTCCCGACGGTCGCGCGCGTCTCGGCGGTGCGGACGTTCACCGGCATCATGGCGCGGAAATCGAGGTGCTCGACGTCGACGCCGCGGCTGCGGAGAAAACGTCGCATCCCGCCGGTGAGGACGGCCAGGACGACGTCGTTGATCGTGCCGCCGAGACGCGTGCGCACGGTCTTCATCGCGTCGAGGTCCATCTCCGCCCAATCGAATCGCCGGTGCGGACCGATGGTCGAGTTGAGCGGCGTCGCGGGCGCGCGGCTCAGGCCCGCGCCGATCGCCTCGATGATGCTTCCCACGCGGTCGGAGACCTCGGCGGCGACGCGTTGCGGGTGGGCGATGGCGCGCCCGACACCCGCCGCGACGGCGCACGGCATCGTCGCACGGCGCAGGACGTCGTCGACGAGGAGCTGCGCGCCGCTCGGCGCGGGACGAGGGATCCACGCCGGCGGTGGCCCTTCGAGACGCGGGTCACGGTCGGGTGTCGCGCGGATCACCGTCCCCATGAGATCGACGCTGCCGACGCCATCGACCATACAGTGGTGGATCTTGCTGATGACGGCGAACCGCCCGCCGGCGATGCCTTCGACGACCCACATCTCCCAGAGCGGCTTCCCGCGATCGAGCTGCTGCGACATGATCCGGCCCGCGAGGCGTTTCAGCTGCCGCTCGTCCCCGGGCCGGGGCAGGTGCGTGTGCCGCACGTGGTACGCAACGTTGAACCGCGCGTCGTCCACCCAGACCGGGTTGCCGACGCCCGGGATCCACATCAGCCGCTGGCGATACCGCGGGATGCGGTGGATGCCCGCCGTGACGGCGGTCTGAATGCGTGCGATGTCGACGCCGCCGTCCGCGGTCGTGAGCGGCGTCGCGTCGAAGAGCGTAACTGCCCCGATATGCATGTGGCAGTTCTCGTCCTCGACGAAGAGAAAGCTCGAGTCGAGCGCCGACAGGCGCTCGTAGTGCGTGTACGTCATCGGATCGCCCTCGCTAGCAAAACATCCGCCGCCCGCCGACGCTGAAACGACGACCGCCGCTTCCGATCGCTGCGACGCTGCGCCCGCGGCGCGGCCGACGATTCCCGCCGCCGCGAAGACGACGACGGACCGTTCGTCGCAGGCGGGCGGCGGTGCAGGTGCGGTGCGTGCCCCACAGGCACCGCCGCCCGCCACTGCCCCAGCGCTCCGTCACCGCCCGCGGCGCCGATCAGCAGTCTCCGCGGCGCCACGAACGTGCCCCGCGCGCAGCGCGCAGCGCCGATCGTCGCTGCACTCGTAGTCGAAGAGCGTTCTTCGTTGCGTGCCGGGCGGCGGGGAGCGCCTCGCAGGCGAATAGATCGTACATAGGCGGAAGCCGCTGCGACGTACGGACGGATCCCCACGCGGCCGCGTCCCGCTAGATCTGCTGAGCCGGCGAGGCGCTCCCCGCCGCCCGGCGCACCGATGCCACGCTCTTCGATTTCAAGCGGACGCCGCCGCGCTGAGCGCGGCGGTCAGGTGTGATCGGCCCCGAGCCGCACGAGCATCTTGCCCGCGTTTTCGCCCTTAAACAGGCCGAGAAAGGCGCGCGGCGCATTCGCGATGCCGTCGACCACCGTCTCCTGCGACTTGATCTTGCCCTCGGCGACCCACCGGCCCATGTCGGTGAAGAAGGCGGGGACCATGTCGAGGAAGTCGCGGACGACGAAACCCTGCATCTTGAGGCTCTTGCCGATCACGTAGATCAAGTTGCGTGGGCCGGGCGGCGGCTCGAGGGCGTTGTACATGCTGATCATGCCGCACATGACGAGCCGTCCGTGGCTCCGCATCAGCTCGAGCGCGACCTCGAGGTGCTCGCCACCGACGTTCTCGTAGTAGATGTCGATGCCGTCCGGGCACGCGCCGCGGACCGCGGCCAGGAGATTTCCCGCCGTGCGATAGTTGACCGCGGCGTCGACGCCGGCGACGCGCGTCAGCCAGCGCACCTTTTCGTCGCTGCCGGCCGAGCCGACGACGCGGCAGCCTTTGAGCTTGGCGATCTGGCATACGACCGACCCGACCGCGCCCGCCGCAGCGGAGACGAAGACGGTCTCGCCCGGCTTCGGCTCGCCGATCCGCAAGAGGCTCGTGTACGCCGTCAGCCCGGGCATGCCGAGGACGCCGAGGTACGATTGCAGCGGCGCCAACTTCGGATCGACCTTTTGGATCATGGCGCCGTCCGACACCCAGTACTCGCGCCAGCCGCCGTTCGCGAAGCCGCAGACGTAGTCCCCCGGCTTGAAGCCGTCGTGTCGCGACGCGACGACTTGCCCGACGGACCCGCCGTCGAGCGGCGCGCCGATCGCGAACGGCGCGACGTAGCTCTTGCGGTCGATCATGCGGCCGCGCATGTACGGATCGACCGACATCCACACGTTGCGCACGAGGAACTGGCCCGCGCCGGCCTCCGGGATCGGCGTCTCGACGAGCTCGAAATTGTCCGCCGTCGGCATTCCGGTCGGCCGGCTCTTGAGGTGAATCTCGTGCTGGACGTTCGGCATGGCAGTCTCCTCCCACCGCACCCGTACGACAGGCGCCGCGTTGAGGAAACCGTGTGCGCGGGAGCGACTAGCGCAGGCGCGCGTCGACGGCGGCGACGCGGTCCGGCACCGTCTCGCCGTCTGGCGCCGCGGACGCCAGCAGCCGACCATCGCGCTCGACGGCGCCATCGCCCGCGCCGCGCTCGAACGCGAGGTCGAACCAGATCGTACTGCCTTTACCCGGCTCGCTGTCGATGCCGATCCGGCCGCCCATCAGCGCGACGAGCTGGCGGCAGATCGTGAGCCCGAGACCGGTGCCGCCGTAGCGGCTCGTCGTGCTGCTGTCGGCTTGCGTGAAGCGCTCGAACATCGCCGTCTGCCGCTCGCGCGGAATGCCGATGCCGGTGTCGCGGACGGCGATGCGCACGTTCACTCGCGCCGGCGTCGCGTCGAGGATCGCGGCCTCGACCGTGACGCTTCCGACCTCGGTGAACTTGAGCGCGTTGCCGACGAGGTTCGTCAGCACTTGGCGCACGCGTCCGGGGTCGCCGATGACGCGCTCCGGAAGATCCGGGGGGAAGACGCACGCGAGCGCCAGGCGCTTCACGCGCGCGCTCGGCGCGAAGAGCGCCACGACCTCGTCGATCGTCGTGCGGAGGCTGAGATCGACCTCCTGCAGCGTCAGCTTTCCCTCCTCCATTTTCGAGTAGTCGAGGACGTCGTTGATGATGTCGAGGAGGGCCGTCGCCGCGGCGCGGACGCGGTCGAGGTAGTGCCGCGGCTCGGACGGGAGGTCGCTGTCGAGCGCCATGTCGGTCATGCCGATGATGACGTTCATCGGCGTACGGATCTCGTGGCTCATGTTGGCGAGAAAGGCGGATTTGGCGCGCACCGACGCCAGCGCTTGGTCGCGCGCGTCGGCGAGCTCCGCCTCCGCGAGATCGCGTGCGCGGCGATACCGCTCGAATTGATACGCGATGTAGACGGACGAAAGCATCGCGACCGTCACGCCGACGACGGTGTGCGCCGTCGCGAACGCCAACGTCCCGTGCGTCGACCACACGCCGCAGATCATCGAGATGCCGGCGACGACGACGCAGATCACTTGCGGCCACGCGCCCCACGGCAGCGTCGCCGCGGTGCCGAGCGCGAGCGCGATGTCGGTGACGATCTGCGTGCGCGGGTCGGAGCGGAAGTAGCCGATGAACGCCGACGTGACGAGCACCATGCTGACGACACCGATCGAGGGCACGAGCAACGCGCCGTGACTGCGTGCGCGGCGGTTCAAGTACGAGGCGAGCGCGATCGTCGAGAACTGTACGATGCGGATAAGCTGCAGCGGAAATCGCGCGGCGACCGGCTGGCGAAAATCCGACAGCGCGAAGAGCGCGATACACGAGAGGATCACCCAGTTGCCGACGCGCATGCGGGCGCGCAGCGACTCACGGCCTTCGCCGCCAGCACCGTTGTCATGCGACATCGCAGCACCCTCGATCGTCCGTCACGCGAGCTACGGATGCGAGCAAGCGCTGTGCCGCGGCATCGCGCATCGATTCTGCACCTTCGCCAGCGTTTCCCACTGAAAGCGCGCGACGGTGTCGCGCGCCGCGTCGGGGCGTGCGAACGGCTGCGCGTGCAGATGCGTCGCGAGAAACGACTCGACGGATTCCGGCGCGAGCCATTGCCGCAGCATCGTTCGTGAAGGTAGCGACCGGCGCGTGCCCGCGCCAGGCCGCGGTCGTCGCTTGTGCGCGGACGACGTGCGCCGCCGGGGTGCGCCGCTGCGGGTAGCCGTGTAACGTCGGATCATGAGCAACCGCGACACGGCGGCGACGACGGCCTACCACGACGCCACGAAGCACTCGCTCGCGAGCGTCCGCCGATCGGGTCACGTCCTCGACTTCGCCAACATGCCGCTGCCGTTCAAGGTGTACCCGCAGCTGCCGCCGATTCCGCTGCCGCACGATTTCACGCTCTCGCGCCGTCCGGCGCTCGCGGCGATCGCCGCCGACGCGAGCGGTGCGGCCGACTGCCGCGCGCTCGACCTCGCGACGCTCGCCCATCTCCTCTACTTCACCGCCGGCGTCCTCCGCCGCCGCTCGTATCCGGGCGGCGACGCCTTTTTCCGCGCCCAGGCGTGCACCGGCAACCTCCACCACATCGATCTCTATCTCGTGTGTGGCGGTCTCCCCGATCTCGCGGCCGGCGTGTACCACTTCAGCCCGCACGACTTCGCGCTTCGCCGGCTCCGCGCCGGCGACTACCGTGCGTCGGTCGTGCGCGCGACCGGCGACGAGCCGGCGATTGCCGCCGCGCCCGTCGTCATCGCGTGCGCCAGTACGTTCTGGCGCAATGCCTGGAAGTACCAGGCGCGGACGTATCGCCATGCGTTCTGGGACGACGGCACGCTCCTCGCAAACCTGGTCGCCGTCGCCGCCGCACTCGAGGTGCCGGTGCGGCTCGTACTCGGCTTCGTCGACGACGAGCTGAACCGTCTCCTCGATCTGGACGCCGAGGGCGAAGTGACGGTGAGCCTCGTCGCGCTCGGCGACGGCGGCGCCGCGCCGCCGCCCGCGCCGCCTGCGCCGCCGCTCGGCTTCGAAACGCTGCCACTCTCGGCGCGCCAAGTCGCGTACCCGGAGATCGTCGCCGCGCACCGCGCATCGTCGCTGGCGTCGTCCGACGAGGTCGCCGCCTGGCGCGCGGCCGCTGCACATGGTCTGGGCCCGTGCGGCGTCCCCGAGCAACGCAGTACGGGAGCGGGCGACGACGCGTCGAACACACGCGGACGCGTCGACGCGTCCGCTGCCTTGGGGACGGTCGTGCCGCTCGCGCCGTCGCTCGCGGCACCCGAAGAGCCGATCGAACGCGTCATCCTGCGGCGCGGGTCGACGCGCGAGTTCGCGCGCGACGCGATCGGGTTCGACGTGCTGTCGAGCATCGTACGCACCGTGAGCGGTGACGTTGGCGCGGACTTTCTCGCGCCTGGTGCGGGGCTCGCCGACACATATCTGATCGTCAACGCCGTCGACGGCGTCACGCCCGGTGCCTACGTCTTTGATCGCGACCGCGACGCGCTCGTGCAGCTGCGCGCCGGCGATCGACGTCGCGAGGCGGGACATCTCGCGCTCGGGCAAGCGCTCGCCGCCGACGCGGCCGTCAATCTCTACTGGCTCGTCGACTTGCCGCGTGTGCTGGCGCGACTCGGCAATCGCGGGTATCGCGCGGCGCAGCTCGAGGCGGCGATTCGCGGCGGGAAGACGTATCTCGTGGCGTTCACGCTCGGGATCGGCGCGACCGGTCTCACGTTCTTCGACGACGACGTGACCGAGTTCTTCTCGCCGCACGCAGCCGGGAAGAGCGTCATGTTCCTGATGGCGATCGGCCACCCGGCGCCGCGGACGCGCTGACGGCGGTCGGCGAGGTCGAAGGGGCGGAGCGGCAAACGGACACGTCGGCGCACAGCGTGCCGTGACTTTGCGGCAGGAAGCGCGTGCCCGCTACTGCACGATCGTAGTCGAACTTCCGGTGCGTCCCGCTGAACGCGATCGCGATCGACGCGACGGCTCACCGCAGGTCGCGCGCTTGGGCGGGTCGCGGACGGTCTGCTATCGTCCGCGAGCCGCCACGCGGTGATGCATCCGCAGAAGGAGGAGACGATGCCGGACGGAGCCTCTTACGTGCGACCGCCGAGCGCCGAGTCGAAGGGCGAGGCGCCGAGCCGCGGCCGGTTGATCGGCCGGAAAATCCTCGTCGTCGGCGGCGGACAGCGTACGTTCGACGCGGCGACCGACCCGATCGGGAACGGGCGTGCGATGTCGACGCTCTTCGCGCGCGAGGGCGCCGCCGTCGCGGTCGCCGACGTGAACGCGGCGAGCGCGGCGGATACGGTCGAGGCGATTCGCGGCGGCGGTGCGAGCGCGTTCGTCGTCGAGGCCGACGTCGCGCGCGAGGACGACGTCGTGCGCATGATCGCCGAGGCGCATGCGGGGCTCGGCGGTCTCGACGGCTTGGTGCTGAACGTCGGCATCGGCGTCGGCGACCTCGGGCTCGCGAAAGTCCGGGCGGCGGATTGGGACGCGACGCTCGCTGTCAACTTGCGGGCACCGGTTTTGTGCTGCCGCGAGGCGCTGCCGAAGCTCGCCGATGGCGCGTTGATCGTCTTCATCTCGTCGATCGCCGGCCTGCGCTCGGGTTCGCAGCTGCCCGCGTACGACGCGTCGAAGGCGGCGCTCGCGGCGCTCATGCGCCACGTCGCGCTCGAGGGAAGCCGGCGCGGCATCCGCGCGAACGTCGTCTGCCCGGGCCTCGTCGACACGCCGCTCGGGCGCCTCGCGAGCGCCGGACGGCCGTCGCGGACGCGCGCGCCGATCCCGTTCGGCCGCCAGGCGACCGGCTGGGAGATCGCCTACGCCGTCCTCTTCTTCATGTCCGACGAGAGTGTCTACGTGACCGGCCAAACGCTCGCCGTCGACAGCGGCCTCACCGGCTTGTAGCGAGCGCAGGTCCGAAAAGCCCCATGCGTGCCGCCGGCGTCCGCGAGTTCCTCACGAAGCCGGTCGAGACCGAGGACCTCGTCGCGGCGATCGCAGCGCACTGCGACCGTCAGCGACGATCCTGATCCGGCGCCGCGGCGACGACGGCACCAGCGCCGCCGCGGCGCCGCTTCAGTCCGCCGGCGCGATCCTCAAGACCACGCCCGTCGTATCGAACGGGACGCCGGCGCCGTTCGCGAGCACGTACACCTCGCCGCTCGCATCCTGTGCGAATCCGAGGAGCGCGAGATGGAGGGCGTCGCGGTCGACGAGCCGCAGCTCGGCGATGCTGCTGTGGAGGATGCGGCCGTAGGTGCTCACCACCTCGCGCTTGCGGAGGTAGAAGAGTCGGCCGTCGGCTTGGAACGTGCGCGCGAAATCGCCGAACACGTAGCGGCCGACGAGCCGCGGGATGCGCGTGCCGCGATAGACGAAGCCGCCGATCACCGCCAGGCCCTCGTTGTGGTCGTACTGCGCGACCGGATCGACCAGACCCGGCGGATCGCCCGGATTCACCCGCGACACGTACCCAGGACCGGCGCCGGCCGAGCCGAAGAAGAACCGCCCCTCCTTGAGATGCCAGCCGTAGTTGCCGCCGGCGGTGACGACGTCGACCTCCTCGATCTCGTTTTGGCCGACGTCGCCGACGTAGAGCGCGCCGGTCGCGGTATCGAACGAGAAGCGGAAGGGGTTGCGCAGGCCGTAGGCGAAGATCTCCCCGGCGGACCCCGCATGGCCGACGAAGGGATTGTCGCCGGGGATGCCGTAGTGACCGTTCGCCGAGTTGTTGCCCAGCGGATCGAGACGCAGGATCTTACCGAGGACGACGCTGGTCTTTTGGCCGTTGCCGTTGACGCCATGGCCGACGGTCACGATCCCGCCCTGCGACGGCTCGCCGGAGATGAACGTCTCGCCGTCGGAATCGTCGGCGCCGCCGCCGTCGCCGATCGAGACGTAGAGCTTGCCGTCGGGACCGAACTCGAGCGCCCCGGCGTTGTGATTGAACTGCGGCTTGTCGACGCGCAGGAGCTCACGGCGGCTCGCGGTGTCGACGACTGAGGCCGAGTCGGTCGGGTTCGGGACGTGCCACTCGGCGACGACGCTCTGATGGTCCGCCGTTTGGCCGCCGGGCATCGTCGAGAAATCGGCGGCGGTGCTCACCGGCTCCGAGGTGTACGTATAAAGGAGGCCGCTCGTCTGATAGTCGGGCGCGAACGCGACGCCGAGGAGGCCGCGCTCGTCGAACGACCCCGGTCCGAAGACGCCGAGCGTGACGATCCGCTGCGTGACGTCGAGGAACGTCGTCTTCGTGCCGGTCGCAATGTCGATCGCCCACAAGATACCCATCTGATCGGCGACGTAGAGACGGCCGGGATTGCCGGGTGCGGTGATGCCCCACACGGGCGCGGTGAGGCCGGTCGCGACGGTCTCGAGCTTCACGCGCACCGGACCTCTGCGAATCTGCGAGCGGATCGGATTGGCGAGGGAACGGCTCACCGGCGGCGTCGGGTCCGCCGCGACCGTGGGCGTGATCGTCGGCGTCGGCGTGTTCGGGGTGAACGTGCAATCGTTGTCGCAGCCGTCGCCGTTGGTCAGATTGCCGTCGTCGCACTGCTCGCCGGGATCGAGGGTGCCGTTGCCGCAGCCGGTCGGACCGAGCACGGCGCACTGGTTGGCGTTGTTGCACGGCCCGGGCACCCGCAGCGCGAAGTCGTCCTGGTTGCTGCCCTGCGAGAAGATGGTGCCGGCGACGCGGGTGAGCGAGAGCGTGCCGTCGCCGAGCCCGAGCGACGTCGACGGCGGGTGCAACGGCGACGGCGGCCCGGTGTAGCCGCCGTAACCGACGCAATCGATGTACTCCGACGGCAGCGACGGGGTGCCGGGCTTGCCCCAGCAGAGGAGCCCCGTTGCGGGCAGCATGCCGCTCGGGAAGGTGAAGTCGGGCGCGATGCCGGTAGCGGTCTGAAAGGCCGCAGTCGCGTACAGGATCTTCCGGCCGGCGATGCCGTTCGCGACGTTGCTCCCCGAGGTGACGATATCGGTGCGGGTGCCGGCCGAGTTGAACACGGCGAGGCGCGCGCCGCTCACGGAGTTCTGTCCCGGCGCGTCGGAGCGGAGCTCGACGTACTCGAACGTCGGATCGCCGCCGAAGCCGGACATTACCTCACTGATGCTGGTCTCGTGGAACGTCGCGCGGGCAGCAGCGGGCGCGAGCAGGACCGTGGCGACGAGCACGGCGGAATACATACGGGGGGCGAACGGCATCATGGCGACTCTCCGGCGACGGGTTTACGGCCACTGCATCCTTAGCGAACATCCAGCACGGGACGCAAGCGCCTTCATGGGTATTTTTCCCACTCATCGCCCTTGCCGCGGGCGCGTCGAGCCGGCTACGGTGCGCGCGTGCGCGACGACGTGTCGGAGAGCCTGCTGCGCGCCGCGGCGGCGACGCTGCGTCCGATCGTCAAGCGGCTTCTCGAAGCCGGGATTCCGTACGGGCGGCTGGAGGCGCGGTTGCGCGCGCTCTTCGTCGCGGTCGCCGAGCGCGATCTCGCCATTCCCGGCCGGCGCCAGACCGACAGTCGCATCGCGCTGCTCACCGGCGTGAATCGCAAGGAGGTGCGGCGGCTCCGCGGCGGCGGCGCGCAGTCGCCTCCCGCTTCCTTCAGCCGCAACCAGGCCGCGGCGTTGATCAGCCGCTGGATGGCGGATCGGCGCGCGACCGATCGCCAAGGCAGGCCGCGGCCGATCCCGTACCAAGCGGCGCGCGGTCCGAGCTTCGTCGAGCTCGCCCGCGCCGTCACCGTCGACTTGCCGCCGCGGGCGCTGCTCGACGAGCTGCTGCGGACGGGCGCCGTCGAGCTGCGCCCGAACGATGTCGTCGCCCTGCGCAGCGCCGCGTACGTGCCGAGCCGCGGCCGGCCCGAAAAGCTCGCGATGCTCGCGGAGGATCCCGCGGAGCTGATCGAGACCATGCTGCGTAACGTCTTCGACGAGGGCGAGGCGCTGCTGCAGCGCAAGGTGTTCTATGACAATCTCGGTGCCGACGGCGCCGAGCGCGTCCGCCGCGAGATGCGTCGCGAGGGCGAGCAGTTCCTGCGCCGCGTCGACGGCGTCCTCGCCAAGCACGACCGCGACCGCAATCCGCGCGCCGCCGGCGGTGAGCGGCGCAGCGCTGGTCTCGGGATCTACTACTTCGAGGCGCCGCGCGCCCCCGAGAAGCCGCGCCCGCGGCGTCGCGCCGGCCGCACGCGATCGTCGACGAAGGAGCATCGGTGATGCGTAGGAAGCCATGGGCCTTTCTGGCGCTCGTGATGCTGCTCGTGTCGTGCGCGACCGACGGCGGCTCGAGCGGAACGGGCATCACGAGTGTCGAGGGCAACGTCGCCGGCATAGCGAATGGCGGCGCGACGATGTCGGCGCTGGCCACCGGTACGCCGACGAACCTCGCCGGCATCGAGGTCATCGTCGAAGACACACCTGCCGCCGCCGAGACGGACGCCGACGGCCGTTTCGTCGTGCGCGGGAAGTTCGACGGCCGCGCCACGTTGCGGTTCCGGCGCGCCGCCGACGCGCTCAGCGCGCAGATGACGATCGTCGTTCCGCGCGGCGGGACGTTGACGCTGCACGACGTACAGATCGACGTCGCGGCCGACGCGGCGGTCGCGGCCAATCGGCACGCCGTCTTCGACGCGCTCGTCGCCGGCGCTGACTGCGGTGCAGGCACGCTCTCGCTCGTGAGCATCGGCGGCGCCGAGAGCGGCTACGTGTACAAAGTCGATCTGGCGAGCGCGTTCATCCACGACGGTGACGGCACCGCAGTCGATTGCGGCGAGCTGCGCGCAAGCCAGCGCGTCCACGTCGAGGCCGTGGCGCGTCCGGACGGCAGCTTCCAGAACGCCGACGTCGAGGTCGAGCAGTAGCCGCGTCCGCTCAATCGATACGGTCACCGCCAAGGAGGTGCGGGGGTGGAAATCGTGCGGCGACTGTAGCCGCCCCGCACGCGACGGAGAATTCCGTGTGCGCGGCATTTCGTCGCCATGCTTCCTGGGAGTCGTATGCGCAGGACCGGGTACGGAAGGAGCGTCGCGGCGGTGAGACCGGCGACGGTCATTGAGCGAGGCAGGGAACTCGCCTAGAAGGCGGGCTGCATGGAGCAGTCGCGCACCGACCGACGTCGGATCTGGACCGTGCTCGCGCCGCTGCCGACGCAGGTGCTGACGCCGCTCGCGCAGCTGGCGGAGAGTCGCGGCGTCGCGGGCATTTTCGTGCCGCAAGTGTACGGGCCGCCGTTCGTCACGTTGGGGGCGCTCGCGGCGGTGACCGAGCGGGTGCTGCTGGCGAGCGGTATCGCGATCGCGGCCGTGCGGAGCCCCTTCGAGACCGCGATGGCCGCCGTCGATCTCGACCGCCTGTCGAACGGGCGCTGCGTGCTCGGGCTCGGCACGAGCGTGCACGCCTGGACGCAGGGCGTGTTCGGGACGCCGAAGTACAAGCCGGTCTCGCATCTGCGCGAGACCGTCGCCGCCGTGCGCCACATCGTGAAGGGCGCACACCGCGGCCTCGCGCCGTTCGAAGGCGAGTACTACCGCGCCGACTTCCGCGAGCTGCAGCCGACGGCGCCGCCGGTGCGCGAGGAGATTCCGATCTGGATCGCGGCGCTGCGCGCGCCGCTCGTGCGGCTCGCCGCCGAGGTCGCGGACGGTCTCATCGGGCACCCGATGTGGTCCGTCGAATGGGCGCTCGACCGCATGCAGCCGGAGTTCACCGCGGCGCTCGCGGCCGCGGGGCGGAGCCGCGAGCAGGTCGAGGTGAACCTCTGGCCGTGGGTGGCGCCGAACGAGAACGAGGCGGAAGCGATCGACGACTCGCGGCCGACGATGGCGTTCTACGGCGGCGTGAAGCAGTACGAGCCGTTCTTCGAGGCGCACGGCTTCGGCGACGTCGCACGCGCGCTGCAAGCCGGCGTCCAGCGCGGCGACTATCGCAGCGTCGCGCACCTCGTCCCCGACGAGATGGTACGGACGTTCGTCGCCGTCGGCAGCCCGGCCGAGGTCCGTGTGCGCGTGGAGCGCCTATGGACGTTCGCCGACTCGCTCTGCCCGGTCGCGCCCGTCTACACGCTGTCGCTTGAGAAGCTCGCGTACTACTCCGAGCAAATTGCGCAGACGTTCGCCGCTTGACGCGCGCGCTGCGCGCACAATCCGCATCAACGACCGCGTCGACCACTCTCTGGGGGCGCGAAGGCTGGCACGTGCTCTACCTGCGCAAGCGGGTTACTAAATCGCAGCGTTTGGCCGAATCCTTGAGAAGAGTGGCCAAAATGTCCACTTCCATATCGAAAATCAAAGCTGCGCCGATTCTCTTGCGGAAGTGGTCAACTTGGCTTACGTTTTCCACTATCGTCGAATCACATACTTATCGAAGACGAATGGATAGCGAATGTGTCCGAATCTTAGATGGGCTCGGATCGGACAGGAGCGTAGACGAAGCGAACACCGCCCGCCCGTCGCGCAATGCATGGACCCGCAGCGCGCGGCCTTCGCACTGGCTACCGAAGACGTCCGCGCGCCTGGCGCTCGAATACCAAGGGCCCCGGCGCGCACGGGACTCGTCGAGCAATGCCGAGATCAACAGCTGTCCAGATCGTTTCGCAGGATCAGTGTCCCACTATTCGGTAACCAGCTCGTCGTCCGGATAGGCAAGGAGCCCGAACTGCGGGACGTCGAGGCCGTCGCGCTCATCCTCCACGCTCGGTCGCATACTCCGGATTCCGTTCACGATCCTGAAGACCACGAAGGTCGCTCCGAAGGCCCACAGCACGGACGTGCTCGCCCCTATCAGCTGACACATGAATTGGCTCGCGTCTCCGTAGAGGAGCCCCGTCACGCCCTGGCCGGCGGTGCCGAGATAGCTCGTCGCTCCGATCCCGTTCCAGCCCGCTCCATAGGTCCCATCGGCGAAGAGCCCGAGGGAGATGCCGCCGAGCAAGCCACCGTAGCCGTGGACCGAGATCGCCCCGCAAGGGTCGTCGATCTTGAGTACGTTGTCGTTGAAGAGCACGCCGACGCACACCACGATCCCCGCCAAGATGCCGATGATCACCGCGGAGGTCGCATTCACGAAGGCGCAGGGAGCCGTGATTGCCACCAGGCCGGCGAGCATACCATTGCACGCCATTGTGATGTCCGGCTTCCCGAAGCGCAGGTGCCAGAAGAGCATTGCCGAGGCGGCGCCCGCCACGGCAGCCAGGTTCGTGTTGATCGCGACGACCGAGATGCGGAGATCGGTCGCACCGAGGGTCGAGCCGGGGTTGAAGCCCATCCACCCGAACAGCAGAATGAACGTCCCCGTCACGACGAAGGGGATGTTGTGCGCCGGGAACGCCCGTGGCTTTCCGTCCGGTCCGTACTTGCCGAGCCGCGGTCCGAGGACCACGGCCAGTGCCATGGCGCAGAACCCGCCGACCGCATGCACGACGGTCGAGCCGGCAAAGTCGACGTAGCCGTGGCCGAGGTTCATGCTAGTGCCCAGCTGTGACAGCCAGCCGCCGCCCCAGACCCAGCAGCCGAAGATCGGATAGAGGATGGCACCGACGAACAGCTCGCACAGCAGAAAGGCGCCGAAGGTGATGCGCTCGCAGATGGCGCCGACGATGATGTAGCCGGCGGTCTCCATGAAGACCACCTCGAACAGCGTCAGCACGTTGGCACCCGAGTCATAGGCAGGACCAGTCAAGAAGAACCCTTTGCCCCCCAGCCATCCCCACGATCCACTCCCGATGAGGAACGAGTTGAGGGTCGGGGTTCCCCCCAGGTTCAACGGTGCCGCGTTGACGGCCACGGCGCCAAACTGGAACGCAAAGCCCACGGCCCAGTATGCGAGGAAGGCAAAGACGTAGGCGGCGAAATTCAACATCATCAAGTGAGCCGCGTTCCGCTTGCGGATCAGCCCGCAGGTGAGGAGCGCGAACCCGGCCTGCATGAAGAGGACGAGGTAGCCGGTGTTCAGGGTCCAGGCGAAGTTCGTTCCGAGCCGCACATGTCCGACGCCATCGGCCAACTTCATCGCCAGGGGCTCCTTGGCGGCCTGCGCCTGGAATTCCTGGTAATCTTTCAACTTCTGCGCGTAGTCGGGCGCCGACTTGTCGCTGGGCTCGGCGACGACGAAGCTTGTCCCGCCCGCGTCGAAGACGCTCGAACGGTCACCGGTCGTGACGCCCGCGGGGTCCGGCTTGGGCTCGTCGTCCGCCCGACAGACCGGCACGAATGCCCCCAGCAACGTCGTGCCGAAGACGAGAGCGGCGACGAATGGAAGGACGCGGAATCGCAACCAACGGCAGGAACGACAATCGCTCATGGTTTCCCCTCCTCCTTGGAAAAACGGGCCTGGGCTGGCGTCAGACGGCGGCGCTGTCGCGCTCGCCCGTGCGGATGCGAACAACCTCGTCCACGGGCATCACGAGGATCTTACCGTCGCCGATTTTTCCCGTGCGAGCGGCACTCGTGATGACCTCGACGACCCGTGCAGCATCGGAGTCGTCGAGCAACACCTCGATTTTGACCTTGGGCAGGAAATCGACCACGTACTCCGCGCCACGATAGAGTTCCGTGTGTCCCTTCTGCCGCCCGAAGCCCTTGACCTCGGACACCGTGAGTCCCTGCACACCGGCCTTGGTCAACGCTTCTTTCACCTCGTCGAGCTTGAACGGCTTGATGATCGCTTCGATCTTCTTCATTCGACACTCCTTACTCTCGCGGCCTAGGTACCGCTGCCCGGACCACAAAATCAATGAGGCGACGGCGGCACGCCAGTGCCGTGCAGATCGTCGGACGGCCGGGCGTTGGGGAGACCGTCGGAATAAACGTTGGCCGCGGCAAGGCAATCCAGCTTGGCGTACTTGCAGGCGCCCAAGAGCCACGGCCCAATCCTCTTTGCTGCCTGCAAAGGTTCCGCGATGCGGAAGCGGGAGCGGTTCATGCCAGTCTCCGTCGGTCGAAGAAGCGGGTCAGGCACGTCGCCTTACGAGGCGCCGCAAATTCCGGGGGCAATGTTCAGCCATTCGCGCCAGTTCGTCAACGGGATTTTTCGCGGGAAGCAGCCACCATGGCCACAATCGGGACGGAGTTTGGACAGCTCCCCGGTTACAGCTCAAGCGGCTCGCGGCTTTCGTCCGGACTGCTTGACGCGGACGGTAACTTTACCGCGTGCGATGCGCACACCGACGACGTCGCCATTGGGAAGCTCGAGACTCTGCTCGTCACGTGCCCACGTCACGTCATCCAGCTCGACGCCCAGCAGCTCGCCGTTCGGTGCCAGCCAAGCCACGCCGCGTCCCTTGATGGCTTCGATGGCATCGCCATAGGGGCCGTCGTGCCAGTAGATCGACAGCGGGCCTGATCCAGAGAAATGCCGGAACACGATTCTCGGTTTTTTCATGTCAGGATCCTTCGAAAGCGACGGTGCGACGGCCTGATCTTTTTCCCCGTCGGATACATGCTCGCGAAGAAAGCGCCAACCGACGTGAGCTTCACGACCGCCAGCAAATAGCGCCCATCGTCCAACCGATAGAAGAGGCGGTACTCATGCGGCTCCGAGACATCGTCCGCCAGAACCACCGTCGGGTGCGCGAGGATCCGCTCTATCAACGCGAGCACCAGATCCCGCGGGAGGGTGAAGTGACGCATGGCGTGCCTGAGCTCGGCCCCCGACGATGACGTCGTCTCCCGTTGCCGCTCTGATGACCGCCGCCCGTTTCCGCCGCCGCACGGGTCCGACCATACCTGAGAACGACGGACGATGCGGACTCGATCCCTCCGATTGGAAGCCGATGCGCTCGGTCGGTGCCGGTGTCCGCGAGATTCGCGTTCACACGGAGCTGGAGCACCGCATTCTTTACATCGTGGTTGCACGGGACGCCGCCCGCGCCCTCCTCGCAAGTGGCACCTCCGACCGCGCTCGTGCGCGCGACCCGTCGTTACATCGTGATCATTCGAGGTCCCTCGACGGCGTGCCCACCAAGCCGACCTCTCATAGGCGGGCCGAACCGGCCGTCGTTACTTGCCGCACGATGGTGTGATCGCCGATCGTGAGCACCTGTAGTAGAAGCGAGCAATGGCGCATCCGCGTGCGGGGCAGCTCGCACCCGTCGACCAGCTGATCGACGTCGCGGCGCTGCAGCGCGCGTACTACGAGCGTCGCCCCGACGTCGACGACCCGCTGCAGCTCGTCGCCTTCGGCACGAGCGGCCATCGCGGCACGCCGGACGACGGCAGCTTCACCGCGGCGCACATCCTCGCGACGACGCAGGCGATCTGCGAGTACCGCCGGCAGCGCGGCATCGACGGCCCGCTCTTCATGGGCAAGGACACGCACGCGGTGTCCGGCCCGGCGCAGCGCACCGCGCTCGAGGTGCTGGCGGCGAATCATGTCGAGACGCTCTTACAGCGCGACGACGGCGTCACGCCGACGCCGGCCATCTCGCGCGCCATCCTCGTCTACAACCGCGGGCGCCGCGACCATCTCGCCGACGGCATCGTCGTCACCCCGTCGCACAATCCGCCCGCCGACGGCGGCTTCAAGTACAACCCGCCGAACGGCGGCCCCGCCGACAGCGACGTCACGTCGTGGGTCCAAGAGCGCGCCAATGCGCATCTGCGCGCGAGCAACGCCGACGTCGCGCGGGTGCCGTACGCGCGCGCGCTCAAGGCGCCGACGACGCATCTCGAAGATTTCGTCGTCCCGTACGTGGAAGACCTCGTGCACGTGATCGACGTCGACGCGATCCGCTCCGCCGGCCTCACGATCGGCGTCGATCCGCTCGGCGGCGCCTCGGGGCGCTATTGGCAAGTGATCGCCGACGTCCACGGTCTCGACATCGTCGTCACCAATCCGGCCGTCGATCCGACCTTCCGCTTCATGACGCTCGACCACGACGGCAAGATCCGCATGGACTGCTCGAGCCCGGCGGCGATGGCAACGCTCGTGAAGCTGAAGGATCGCTTCGACCTCGCCGTCGGCAACGACCCCGACGCCGATCGTCACGGCATCGTCACCCGCTCGGGCGGTCTCATGAGCCCGAACCACTACCTCGCCGTCGCGATCCGCTATCTCCTCACGCATCGGCGCGAGTGGCCAAGCGCCGCCGCGGTCGGGAAGACGCTCGTCTCGAGTTGCATGATCGACCGCGTCGTCGGCGGTCTCGGGCGCGCGGTCGCCGAGGTGCCGGTCGGTTTCAAGTGGTTCGTCACCGGACTGCTTGACGGCTCGTATTGCTTCGGCGGTGAGGAGAGCGCGGGCGCGAGCTTCCTCCGCCGCGACGGTAGCGTGTGGACGACCGACAAGGACGGCATCCTGCTCGATCTCCTGGCCGCCGAGATCACGGCGGCGACCGGTCGGGATCCGGCGCGGCACTACGACGAGCTGACGGCGACGTACGGCACCCCGTGCTACACGCGCATCGACGCCCCGGCGACGCCGGCGCAGAAGGCGGCGCTCGCGGCGCTCGCGCCGGAGAGCATCACCGCCGACACGCTCGCCGGCGAGCCGATCGTTGCCAAGCTGACGCGCGCGCCCGCGAACGGCGCGCCGATCGGCGGCATCAAGGTCGTCGCGCCGAGCGGCTGGTTCGCGGCGCGGCCCTCCGGCACCGAGCACATTTACAAGCTGTATGCCGAGAGCTTCCGCGACGATGCGCACCTCGCGGCGATCGTCGAGGAGGCGCAGCGCATCATTGCGCGGACGCTCGCGGCGGCGTGAGCGGACGCCGGGTCGCCGGTGTACCGTCGGCGCGGTGTGCGATCGCGCGGCGGCATGCGCTCCGATGGTGCGTTCAGGCGGCGTCCGTTGGACGCTCAGTGCGGGGGCGCGGCGCGCCAGTGGTTGTCGTCGACGAGGTGCTCTACGGCGTGGCGGATGGCGTCGCGGATCGTTCGCACCTCCTGCAGTGGCTGGCCCTTCGGGTCCGGGAACGTCCAGTCGATGCGGCGCAGACCCGGAATGACCGGACACGTCTCGCCGCAGCCCATCGTGACGAGCAGCTCGGCGGTGTGCGCGAGCGTGTCGGTCAGCATTCTCGGCGTCGCGTCCCTGAGGTCGAGGCCGACCTCGCGCATCGCTGCGACTACTTCCGGATGAATGGCGGTGGCCGGCTGTGTGCCCGCCGAGAGGGCTCGGGCACGCGTGGGATCGGCGAGCTGGTTGAAGAACGCGGCGGCCATCTGCGAGCGGCCGGCGTTGTGGACGCAGGCGAAGATTACCGTCGTCATCGTCGGCCCGCGCGCCGCGCCTCGGCGTGCGGATGGCGTGGCGCGCTGGTGCGAAGCGCGCGTGCCGCGAACGCCGGTTGGCGTCGCAGCCACAACGCGACGTTCACCAGACCGATCAACACGGGCACCTCGACCAACGGGCCGATCACCGCGGCGAACGCCGCGCCGTGCGCGATCCCGAAGGTCGCGACCGCGACGGCGATCGCGAGCTCGAAGTTGTTCGACGCTGCGGTCAGCGAAAGCGTCGTCGCCTCCGCGTACGAACCGCCGATGCGCCAGCTGAGCGCGAAGGAGAGGAAGAACATCAGGACGAAGTAGAGGAGGAGCGGCACCGCGATGCGCAGGACATCGAGCGGCAACGCGACGATGGTCTCGCCCTTCAGCGAGAACATCACGACGATCGTGAAGAGCAGGGCGATCAAGGTGAGGGGGCTCACCCGCGGCAGAAACCGCTCCTCGTACCAGGCGCGTCCGCGGGCGCGGACGAGCACGGCGCGCGTGAGGAAGCCGGCGACGCACGGGATGCCGAGGTAGATCGCGACGCTCGCCGCGAGGTCGGCGATGGTGATGCGTACCGTCACCGCCGAGAGTCCGAGCCACCTCGGCAGGACCGTTAGAAACACGAACGCGTACGCCGAGAAGAAGAGGACCTGGAAGACGGAGTTCAGCGCGACCAGCGCCGCGCAGTACTCCGCGTCGCCGTCGGCGAGGTCGTTCCAGACGAGCACCATCGCGATGCAACGCGCGAGGCCGATGAGGATCAGCCCCTCCATGTACTCGGGGCGGTCGCGCAGCAGCAGCACGGCGAGCGCGAACATCAGCAGCGGGCCGATCAGCCAATTTTGCAGCAGCGACAACGCGAGGAGCCGCCGATTCCGCAGCGCGCGCCCCATCTCCTCGTAGCGCACCTTTGCGAGCGGCGGATACATCATGACGATCAAGCCGATCGCGATCGGGATGGACGTCGTTCCGACGCGCAGGCGATCGAGAAACGGTGCGAACGAGGGGACGGCGTACCCGAGGGCGACGCCAACCGCCATCGCGGCGAAGATCCAGAGCGTGAGGTAGCGATCGACGGTCGCGAGACGGCGCCCGACGCGACGTGCAGCCACCGAGGGATATTGACACTCTTCGATGGAGAGCGCAATATCGACCATCATCGATATAGAAGGAGCCCTCATGGCCAATACCTTTCATGTTTCCGGGGGTGTGCCGTCCGCTGTGCACCCGACGTGCGCAATAAGGTTCATGTGCGCACCACGGGTGCACAGCAGACGGCACACCCCCGCGTCCGCCCTGTGACGGCATCGCGCGATGCGCCGCCGGCCACGCCAGTCGTCGGCCGCCGACGCGCCGCCCGCCGTGAACCAGCCACTGCGACCGCGCGCGATACACGCATCCTTCCGCAGCGATGCCCCTCCTGCGCCGTGCACGCGTGCCGCGCAGCGGGAGCGCACGTGCTCTGCCGCAGCGGGGGCGCGGTGTCGGGGTTTGCACCCGTTGTGCGCAGATGAACCTTATTGCGCACGTCGGGTGCAAACCCCGACACCGCGCCCCCGCTGCGGTCCAACATGATGCGCTCTTCGGGGTGCGCCCCGCCGCGTGATACCGTGCGCCCGATGAATGACGCGGCGACGCTGCGGTTCGTGGGTGCGGCGGGAACGGTGACCGGGTCGAAGTATCTCGTCGAGGCCGACGGGCACCGGCTGCTGCTCGACTGCGGGCTCTTCCAGGGGTTGAAGGAGCTGCGGCTGCGGAACTGGGCGGCGCCGCCGTTCGATCCGAAGGCGATCGACGGCGTCGTGCTGAGTCACGCGCACATCGATCACTCCGGGTACCTGCCGCGGCTCGTCCGCGACGGCTTTCGCGGGGCGGTGCACTGCACCGCGGGAACGGCCGACTTGCTGCGTGTCCTCTTGCTCGACTCGGCCCACCTGCAAGAAGAGGAAGCGCGCTTCGCGAATCGGCACGGGTTCTCGAAGCATCACCCGGCGCTGCCGCTCTACACGACGGCGGACGCCGAGGCGGCGCTCGCGCGGATCGAGTCGCACGCGTACGGCGAGCGCTTCGACGTCGTGCCCGGCACGAGCGCGCTCTTGCGCCGCGCCGGGCACATTCTCGGCGCGGCGACCGTCGAGCTGCGGATCGGCGCGCGACGACCGGTGACGCTCGTCGACTCGGGCGACCTCGGCCGCTGGGCGCGGCCGATTCTGCGCGATCCTGAGCTCGTCCGCGAGGCGGACGTCCTCCTCGTCGAGGCGACGTACGGCGACCGTGTCCATCCGCAGGACGCACCCGCGGCGCTGGCGCGGATCGTCAACGAGACGGTCGCGCGCGGCGGCGCGCTGCTCGTGCCGGCGTTCGCCGTCGGCCGGACGCAAGAGCTGGTGTGGACGCTGCGCGCGCTCGAGGACGCGGGGACGATCCTGTCGGTACCGGTTTACGTCGACAGCCCGATGGCGATCGACGTCACGGAAATGTACTGCCGCCATCCCGAGGATCACGACCTCGACATGAAGCTCCTCATGGACGCGCGCCGCTGTCCGCTCTGCTCCCGGCACTACACGCTCGCACGCACGCCGGAGCAGTCGAAGGCGCTGAACGCGCAGGACGGACCGATCATCATCATCTCCGCGAGCGGCATGGCGACCGGTGGCCGCGTGCTGCATCATTTGAAGGCGCGACTCCCGGACGAGCGCACGACCGTGCTGCTGCCCGGGTATCAAGCGGCGGGGACGCGCGGCCGCGCGCTGCAGGACGGCGCGCACGCGGTGCGCATCCACGGTGAAAGCGTCCCGGTGCGGGCGCGCATCGAGACCATCGACGGTTTCTCCGCCCATGCCGATCGCGACGAGATCCTACGCTGGCTCTCCGGCTTCGCGCGACCGCCTCGCGTGACGTACGTCGTGCACGGCGAGCCGGCGCCGGCGGCGAGCCTGGCCGAAACGATCCGCGCGCGCTTGCGCTGGGACGTGCAGATCGCGCAGGACGGCGCGCTGGTGCCGCTTCGCGCTTGAGGCGCCGACGGTGAAGGGCCGCGATGCGGTGCACGCGCGTACCTCGAGGGCAGCCGACGTGAAGACGGCCGTTCGCCGGTGCGCGACGTGAGCGCTGCGCGCGCCGACGCTCGGCGCATCCTCGCCGCCCGCGCGCTCCGCGGCTTCGCCGACGGGCTCGTGAGCGTGCTGCTCGCCGGCTATCTCACGCGCCTCGGCTTCACGCCGTTCGAGGTCGGGGCGATCGTGACCGGCACGCTGCTCGGATCCGCGGCGCTGACGATCGCGCTCGGGCTTGCGGCGCACCGTCTGCCGCGCCGGCCGGTCCTTCTCGGCGCCGCAGCGCTCATGCTTGCGACGGGCATCGGCTTCACGGTTGCGAGCGGGTTCTGGGCGCTCTTCATCATCGCCGTGATCGGTACGCTGAATCCCTCGGCGGGCGACGTCAGCGTATTTCTGCCGGTCGAGCAGGCGGCGTTGGCGCAGACAGTCACCGGCGACGAGCGCACGCGCCTCTTCGCGTGGTACAACGTCGGCGGCAACCTCATGGGCGCGCTCGGGTCGCTCGCGAGCGGAGTGCCGGCAATCGCGGCGCACGCGTACGGCATCGATCTGCTCGTCGCCGAACGCTTCGGTTTCCTCGTCTATGCGCTGGTCGCGATCGTGGTGGCGCGTTTTTATCTTCAGCTCGGATCGGAGGTGGAGACGCGCACCGCCGCGGGCGCGCCGCTCGCACGCTCACGCCGCGTGGTCGTGCAACTCGCGGCGCTCTTCAGCGTCGACGCGTTCGGCGGCGGCTTCGTCGTGCAGTCGTTGCTCGTGCTCTGGCTCTATCAGCGCTTCGCGCTCTCGGTCGCCGTCGCGGGCACGATCTTCTTCGGCGCAGGTCTTCTGAGCGCGCTGTCGCAGCTCGTATCGCCGCTCCTCGCGCGCCGCATCGGCCTCGTGCGGACGATGGTCTACACGCACCTCCCGGCGAACCTGTTTCTCGTCGTCGCCGGCCTGGTGCCGGACGTCCGTCTCGCCGTGGCATTTCTCCTGGCGCGGGCCGCGCTCTCGCAGATGGACGTGCCGGCGCGCCAAGCGTACGTCATGGCGGTCGTGCGACCCGAGGAGCGCGCCGCCGCGGCGAGCGTGACGAACGTGCCGCGCAGCCTCGCGTCGGCGCTGCCGCCGCTCTTCGCGGGCGCGATGCTGAGCCACTCGGCCGTCGGGTGGCCGCTCGTCTGCGGCGGCCTCCTGAAAACGCTCTACGACCTACTGCTGCTGGCGCGGTTCCGCGCCGTGCCGGCGCTCGACGAGGTGTGAGCGGCTTCCACCGCAGACGCGATCGTGCGATAGCCTCGATTTTTCCCGCAGGAGGTTCCGATGAGCGTCGAAGATCGCGCCACCAAGCTCGCCAGCGCGCGTGGACGCGTGAAACCCACCCAGCTCGCCCACGTCGTGCGCCGGACCTCGCGCTTCGCGGCGATGGTCGACTGGTACCGGGCCGTGCTCGGTGCCGAGGTGGTCCACTCGGACGACATGCTCGCGTTCCTCAGTTACGACGACGAGCACCACCGGATCGCGATCGCGCAGCTTCCCGGCCTGGAAGACCAGCCGACGCTCGCCGCGGGCACCGATCACATCGCGTTCACGTTCGCCGACCTCGGCGACCTCCTGCAGACGTATCTCCGGCTGCGCGACGTCGGGATCGAGCCCTTCTGGTGCATCAATCACGGCCCGACGACGTCGATGTACTACAAAGATCCCGACGCCAATAAAGTGGAGCTGCAGGTCGACAACTTCCCGACCGCCGACGAAACCAATCGTTGGATGCGAAGCGGCGAGTTCGCGGTGAACCCGATCGGCGTCGTGTTCGATCCCGACGCGCTCGTCGCGCGCTACCGCAGCGGTGAGCCGCTCGCGACGCTGGTCGTGCGACCGCCTTTACCGGCGGGCGCGACGCCGTTCGACATGCTGCGCTTCTGATCTCGATGCGCCGGCGCTACGACGTCGCGGTCGTCGGCTACGGCCCCGTCGGCCAGACGCTCGCGATCCTGCTCGGACAGCGCGGCTGGACGGTCGGCGTCTTCGAGAAGCAAGCGGCGGCGTACCCGCTGCCGCGCGCGGTGCACTTCGATCACGAGGTCGGCCGCATCTTGCAGGCGGCCGGCGTCGGCGACGACGCGGCGGCGCGGAGCGAGCCGGCGGACGTCTACGAGTGGCGGAACGCCGCCAGCGCGACGTTGCTGCGCTTCCCGAGCAAGGCGCTTGGCGTCTCCGGATGGCCGGAGGCGAACATGTTCGCGCAGCCGGAGCTCGAGGGCCTGCTCGATGCGCGCGCGCGGACGGTCGCGAGCGTCGAGGTGCATCGCGGCCACGAGGTCGTCGGCATCGAAACCGGCGCCACGATCGATGACGGCGACGATCGGCACACGGCGCGAGGCGCCGCACCCGATCGCGACGCGGAGCGGGTGCGGCTCGAGGTCGCGACGCCGGACGGGCGCCGCGTCGACGTCGCGGCGCGGTTCGTCGTCGGCTGCGACGGCGCCAACAGCTTCGTGCGCTCGCATCTCGGCGCCACCGTCACCGACCTCGGCTTCTTCTTCGACTGGCTGATCGTCGACGTGCGCCCGCATCGCCCGACGGTGTGGGCGCCGCTGAACGTCCAGGTGTGTGATCCGGCGCGCCCGACGACACTCGTCTCCGGCGGTCCCGGCCGGCGGCGCTGGGAGTTCATGCGCCTTCCCGGCGAGATGATCGAGGATCTGAATCGCGAGCAGACCGCGTGGCGTCTTCTCGCGCCTTGGGACGTCACCCCGGCGAACGCCACGCTCGAACGGCACACCGTCTATCGCTTTCAAGCGCGCTGGGTCGACCGCTGGCGCTCGGGCCGGCTGATCCTCGCCGGCGACGCCGCGCATCAGATGCCGCCGTTTGCGGGCCAGGGCATGTGCTCCGGTCTCCGCGACGCCGCGAACCTCGCGTGGAAGCTCGACCTCGTCCTCGCCGGCAAAGCGTCGGCCGACCTCCTCGACACCTACGCCAGCGAGCGCGTCCCGCACGTCCGTGCCGTGATCGATTTCTCGATGCAGCTCGGCAAGGTGATCTGCATCGCCGATGCCGCCGAGGCCGCAGCGCGCGACGCCCTCATGACCGCGGCCGTCGAGTCCGGACAAATGGTCGCGCCGCCGCCGCCGTTGGGTATCGGCCCGGGCGTCCTCCTCGACGGCGATCCGCTCGCCGGCCAGCTCTTCGTGCAAGGACGCGTCGTCCGCGACGACCGGGTCGTCCGCGACGACCGGGTCGTCGGCGACACGAGTGGACGCTTCGACGACGTCGGCGGCGGCGGCTTCACCCTGATGAGTCCGTCCGACGATCCGGGGCGCCACCTCGACGCCGATGCCGCGGCGTTCTTCGCCTCTCTCGGAGGCATCGCCGCCCATGTCGGCGGTGGCGCACCGATCCGCGACATCGACGGCACGTACGCGAGATGGTTCTCGGAGCGCGGCGTCGACCTCGTGTTGCAGCGTCCCGATTTCTACGTCTTCGGCACCGCGGCGAGCGTCAAGGACGCGTCGACGCTGGTGCGACGCCTACGCGCAGCACTCCAGTCCGCCGGGTGATCCTGCGGCGGGCGAATCCGCTTGCGCTGGCGAGCGCCTGGCCGGCTCCGACCGCGGCTGTTACATCTGCCGCGACATGTCCTTTCCGCTCGACTCGGCCGCGCCGCCGGTGCCGTTGCGTCTGCCGACACCCGACCGCCGTGCGCTCCGCCGGCGGACGGCGCGCATCGCCGGCGTCGTCGCGCGCCGCCTCGGTCCGCCGCTTGCGCGGCGCATCGTCGGCGCGACGCTCCCCGCGACGGGGTTCGCGCGGCCGTTGCGCGAGGTGTTCGAGACGCTCGGCGCGACGTTCGTCAAGTTCGGTCAGCTGGTCGCCTCGGCGCCGGGTGCCTTCGGCGACGTGATCGCCGACGAGTTCCGCTCCTGCCTCGACACCGGGCCGGCGGTGCCGTTCGCCGAGGTGCGGGCGGCCGTCGAGCTGGCGCTCGGCGCCGCGCTCGAGGACGCGTACGCGTCCTTCGACGAGGCGCCGATCGGCCGCGCGTCGATCGCGGTCGTGCATCGGGCGCGCCTCCACGACGGCCGCACCGTCGCTGTCAAAGTGCTGCGCCCCGAGATCGAAGCGATCGTCGCGACCGACCTCCGGCTCATGGGGCCGCTCTTCGACTTCCTCGCGTTCCGCGTCGGCGTGCCCGAGGCGGGGCAGCTCGTGCGCATGCTGGACGGCTTCCGCGAGCAGCTCGCCGAGGAGCTCGATCTCCGCAACGAGGCGCGCGCGATGGAGCACCACCGGCGTCTCGTCGCGACCCTCGAGCTGCCGATGATCGTCGTG
>JBGPOW010000037.1:0-26625 GCA_041488235.1 Binatia bacterium | reverse complement strand
GCCTCGATCGAGTGCATCAGCACGTTCTGCGCATACGAGTAGCGGTACTTCAGCATGCCGAGGAGCTTCACGATCTCGGGGTGGACGCCGTGAATGCCGACCTCGAAGATCGCCTTTTGGCCCGCCTCGCGCACGCTCTCCTCGACCTCGGTCTCGGCCTTCCGCACCACCTCCTCGATGCGCCCGGGATGGATCCGGCCGTCCGAGATCAGCCGCTCGAGGGCGATGCGCGCGATCTCGCGGCGGATCGGGCTGTGACACGACACGATCACCGCCTCGGGCGTGTCGTCGATGATCAGGTCGACGCCGGTCGCCGCCTCGATCGCACGGATGTTCCGTCCCTCGCGGCCGATGATGCGGCCTTTCATGTCGTCGCTGGGCAGATGGACGACGGAGACCGTGCGATCGGCGATGAACTCGCCCGCGAGGCGCTCGATTGCGATCGTGATGATCTTCTTCGCTTTGCGCTCGGCCTCCTCGCGCGCCTCTTCCTCGACTTGGCGGATACGTTTCGACGCCTCGTGCTTCGCCTCGTCGACCATCTGATCGAGCAAGGTGCGCTTCGCCTCCTCGCGCGTGAGCCCGGCGACGCGCTCGAGCGCCGCGCGCGTCTCGCCGACGAGGCGATCGCACTCCGCCTCGCGATCGGCGAGCTGCCCTTCGCGGCCGCGGAGCGCATCCTCTTTGCGTTGCGCCTCGCTTTCTCGTGTCTCGAGCCCTTCTAGCTTGCGGTCGAGGCCTTCCTCGCGCGCCAAGAGGCGCTTTTCGATCGCTTGCAGCTCACGACGCTCGTCCTTCACTTCGCGCTCGAACTCGCCGCGCGCCTGGAGGACGACGTCCTGCGCTTGGAGCTGCGCCTCTTTGCGAACGGCTTCGGCCTCCTTGCGCGCCTCCTCCACGATGCGGCGGGCGGTCTCCTCAGCGCCCGCCGCCCGGCTGCGCGTTTGATACCGCCGCAGGCTTTCGAGGGCGGCGGCGAGCACCCCGCCGAGCATCAGCACGGCGAGGAGTGTCGTCAGGTCAAACGTCATCTCGCACCTCTTCCCGCCTGCGTGAATCGCCGCGGCGGGACGGCTGCGGAACGAGAACGCGCCGCTCGGTGACGACGAGGTCGACGCGTTGGTCCCATGGGTCCTGGGGAAGTCTGTCGGTGACCTGCTCCTCGTACGCCGCGCCCACGACGGCGACGTTTCCGGCCGCGCGCACGGCGGCGATCGCCTGGTCGTAGTACGCGTGACCACGACCGAGCCGTCCTCCATGGGCGTCGAAGCCGACACCGGGCACGATCATCATGACGGGGAACGCGAGCTCTGCGAGCCGCGCCGGACGCTCATCGGTGTCGCTGGGCGGCCGCTCCGGCTCGTGGCCGCGGGTCGCGGGCCGGGGCGTCACCTGGTCGTCGGCCGCCGTCGACGCTCGATCCCTCGTCGCCGGACTGCGACGTTCGGCGGGCGTGTCGTGGACGACCCACGCCGGCACCGGTATCCCGCTCGCGGGACGATACACGCGCTTTCCGTGACGGCGCGCCTCGCCCGCGACCGCGTCGACGTCGACCTCGGCGCCGATCGCCGAGTAGAGCAGCACGGTACGCGCGCTCGCAAACTCGGCGAGCTGCACGAGACGCGCAGCAATCGCCGCAGCAGCGGCCTCGCGCCTGCCGGCGTCGATTGCGGCGCGCGCCCGCAGCAGCCGGACGCGCCTCTCCGTTTTGGTATCTGCCATGCCCGGACCGACGAGAGAGTGCCGGACCGGAAAGACGAACGATTTCGCGAGAATTATGTCATCAACGAGTGCGGGTCAGTATGCGACGCGATCGCATCGATCGAAGTGTTCGGAAACCCGGGCTCTCGCCGTATCACTGCATGCCTCTCGACTGGTCGTCGTATCTCCGTCCGGCCCAACCACCACGCTGTTGGAGATCATTTCCGTGCTCGAAGAATGCGCGCACGGACGCACGATTCGGTCGCGGAGACTAGGGGTTACGGGTGTCGGGTGTCAAGCGAATCGGCACCGGCCGGGGCTCCGAGCAATGCGGCGACGAACTGCGCCGGATCGAAATCGCGGAGGTCGTCGACGCGCTCACCGACCCCGACGTAGCGGATCGGGATGCCGAGCTCGGCGGCGATGGCGACGACGATGCCGCCCTTGGCGGTGCCGTCGAGCTTGGTGAGGACGATCCCGCTCACCTCCAAGGCCTCGACGAACGCCCGGGCCTGCGCGAGGCCGTTTTGCCCGGTCGTCGCGTCGAGGACGAGCAGCGTCTCATGCGGCGCCCCCGCGAGTTCGCGACCGATCACCCTGCGGACCTTCTTCAGCTCGTCCATCAAGTTGCTCTTCGTATGCAGACGTCCCGCGGTGTCGATGATCACGACGTCGCTCTTGCGCGCGATCGCGGCACGCATGCCGTCGAAGACGACCGCCGCCGGGTCGCTGCCCTGCTGCTGCCGAATCAGCTCGGCACCGGCACGCTCCGCCCACACCCCGAGCTGCTCGATCGCGGCGGCACGAAACGTGTCGCCCGCGACCAGGAGCACCCGCTTTCCCGCGGTCGTGTGACGCGCGGCGAGCTTGCCGATCGACGTCGTCTTGCCGACGCCGTTCACTCCGATGACCATGATCACGTGCGGCGTCGCGAGCGGATGCGCGGCCGCGGGGGGCAACGTCGCGAGCATCGCCGCCGCCAGGCGGTCGCGGACCGGCTCCTCACCCCGTCCGCGGCGCACGGCATCGAGGAGCTGCGTGGTCGTACGGACGCCGACGTCGGCGCGGATCAGCGCGGTTTCGAGCTCTTCGACCGCTGACGGATCGAGCGCACGCCCACCGAGGACGTCGGCGACGCCGGCGAAGACGCCGTCGCGCGTCTTCGCGAGACCGCGCCGCAGGCGCTCGAACGAGGACTCCGGCGGCGCTGCGGCGACGTGTACCCGTGCCGGGGCGACGGACCTCGCCCGTCGTCGCTGGCGCCTGCGCGCGATCGCCAGGACGCCGAGGATCAGCGCGAGGACGGCGAGTCCGCCGGCGATCCAGAGAACGGGTGCGGTGAGATCGAGCGTCCGCGGAAGGCCGTTCATCGCTCGACGTAGCGTACGCGGCGAACCGGCGGCGCGCTACTCGCGCCGGCTGTCGACAGCAATGGAATCGCCGCTACTCGGGGAGCCGCACCGACACCGTCTTCGAGACGCCCGGCTCCTCCATCGTGATGCCGTAGAGCGTCTGCGCGACCTCCATCGTCCGCTTGTTGTGCGTGATCAGGATGAACTGCGAGCGGGCGCTCATCTCGCGCACGATGGCGTTGAAGCGGCCGATGTTGGCATCGTCGAGCGGCGCGTCGACCTCGTCGAGCACGCAGAAGGGACTCGGCTTGGTGAGGAAGAGCGCAAAGATCAGGCTCACCGCCGTGAGCGCCTTCTCGCCGCCCGACAGGAGATCGAGAGTCCCAACCCGCTTGCCGGGCGGCTGCACGACGATCTCGACACCGCTCTCCAGCACGTGCTCCTCTTCCGTGAGACGCAGATGTGCCTTGCCACCCTGGAAGAGCTTCGGGAACACCTCGCGAAACGTCGCGTCGACGCGGTCGAACGTCTCGCGGAAGCGCGTTCGCGACGTCCGGTTCAAGCGCGCGATCGTCTTCTTGAGATCGTCGAGCGCACGCTCGAGGTCGGCGCGCTGCGTATCGAGAAACCGCTGACGGTCCTCGAGCTCCGCGACCTCGCTCAAGGCGGCGACGTTCACGTCGCCCATCGCGGCGAGACGCTCGCGTAGCCGCCCGAGGCGCTCTTCCTGGACGGCATCCTGACTGTCGTCGATCACGCTTTCTGCGGTCGTCCCGTCGTCGGCGAGTGTCGCCCCATAGCGCTCGCGCAGCGTCGCCTCGAGGTGCTCGATCGCGAGCCGGCGCTCGGCGGCTTGGAGACTCAGCGCCGCGACGCGCGCCCGCAGCTCCTCGAGCTCGGCATGCGCGTCGGCAACCACGCGCTCCGCGGCCTCGCTCGCCGCGCGCGCGCTCGCGACCGCCTCCGTCGCCTGGGTGACGTCCGTGGCGCGCGCCTCGGCCGTCGCCTGATGCCCTTCGAGGTCGTTCGTCCGCGCTGCGGCGGCGTCGCGCGTGTCGGCGAGCGCCCGCGTGTCGGCGGCGCGTCGTGCTTCGAGGGTCGCCGCCCGGCGGCTTGCCTCGTCGTCGGTCTGTCGCAGCCGCTCGATCAGCGATTCCAGCGCGCCGGCGCGCGTGCGCTCCTCGGCGAGCGCGATACGCGCCTCGGTCACCGCCTCGTGCAGCCGCGCCACCTCGCGCTCCCCCTCGGCACGGCGCGCGTCGACGACCGCGAGATCACGCTCGTGTGCGAGACGACTCTCCTCGGCGGCGCGCAAGTCGCCGGCGACACGGACCTCCTCGTCCGTGAGATCGCGAAGTCGCGCGTCGATCATTTCGATCTCGCCGCGCAGACTGCGCAACTGCTCCTCGAGATCGCGGTACTCCTGCCCCGCACGCTCGACGTCCTTCTCGCTTGCAACGACGGCGACGGTGATGCGCGCCAGCTCGGCGTCGAGCGCGCGCAAGCCGTCCTCGTGCGTCGCCACCGCCGTCGCCAGCTCCTCCTGGCGTCCGCGTGCCGTGGCGAGGTCGCGCGCTCGAACGTCCACCTCCTCGTCGAGCGCGCGCAGCTCGCGCCGCTCGGCGAGGAGCGTCTCCTCGGCCCGCTCGCTGCCGCCGGCGACGGCCCCCGTCGGATCGATCGTCTCGCCGCTCGGCGTGACGAAGGTCCAGGCACCGCCGTTCGCGCGCCACAGCCGCAACGCGACGTCGAGATCCGGCGCGAGCACGACGTTCGCGAGGAGCGCCTCGGCGACGTCCTCGTAGCCGGGATGGACGGTGACGAGATCGAGGAGGCGCCGCGCCTCGGCGGGAATGGCGCCGATCGCCGGCGGGCGCGGCTGGTGCGGGATGCAGGTCGCGCGTCCTGCACCTGCGCGCCGGAGCGCCTGCACGGCGTCGCGCGCGACCTCGTGATCGCGGGTGACGATCGCCTGCAGCTGCTCGCCGAGCGCCGCCGCGACCGCGCGTTCATGCTCGGCCGGGATCTCGAGCACTTCCGCGACCAAACCGAGCGCCTCGTCGTGCGCCGACGCGGCGAGCACCGCGCGCACGCCTTCGCCGTAGCGCGCGTGCGAGTCTTCCAACTGGCGTAGCGAGTCGCGACGCGACCGTACCCGCGCCAGCGCTTCTTTCATGCCGTCGAGCGTCGATTCCCAGCTGGCGCGCTCCTCGAGCAACCGCCGGAGCTCCTCGACGCGCGCGCGCTTGGCGCCGGCGAGCTTCTCGAGCTCTCCCTGCAGCTCGACGACCGAGCGCTCCGCGCCCCGCGCGCGCTCTTCGACGCCGCGTTGACGGGCGGTCAAGCCGTCGGCGTGTGCCATGAGCCGCGTCCGGCGCTCGTCGTCCTCGGCCCGCCGTGACGCGAGGGCGGCCTGCGCGTTGCGCATCCGCATCTCCGCCGCGAGCGCGTCGACGACCGCGACCTTCGCCTCCTCGAGCGCACGCGTCGCCGTCGCGAGCGCGGTTGCCACGGTCGCGGCGTCGTCCTCCCGCGCGACCAGCGCCGCCGCGGCATCGCCGATGCGTGCCGTCAACGCCGCGAGCGTCGCCTCGACCGACGTGCGCTCCGCGCTCGCGCGGGCCCCGGCCTCGCGCGCCTCGTCGAGATCACGCGCGGTGGCGGCGTCTTGCGCCGCGAGCTCCGCGGCGCGGGCTTCGAACCGTGCCACCTCGTGACGGCACTCGTCGAATGCGGCGCGCGCCTCGAACGCCGCCGCCTGCGCTGCCCGCGCACGCTCCTGCGCCGCCGTCTCCGCGTCGCGCGCGGCGCGCCGGTCACGCTCGCCGCGAGCGAGCACGTCCTCGAGCGTCGCTTGCGACGCGCCGGCGTCGGCGCGATCGCGCTCGAGACGGGCGAGGTCCTGCGCGAGACGGGCACGCTGACGGCGGCTGAGCGCCAGGTCGAGCGCGGCGATCTCCGTCTGCAAGGCGCGGTACTGCTCCGCGCGCTTCGCTTGCCGCCGCAGCCCGCCGAGCTGACGGTCGACCTCGCGCAGGATGTCGCGCACGCGCTCGAGGTTTTCCTGCGTGCGCTCCATCTTACGCTCGGCGACCTGCCGACGGCTGCGATAGAGCGTCGTCCCCGCCGCCTCCTCGATGAAGAGACGCAGCTCTTCCGGTTTCGCGCCGACCAGCTGCTCGACCCGCCCCTGCTCGATGATCGCGTACGCCTTGCTGCCGACGCCGGTACCGAGAAAGAGCTCGGTGATGTCACGGAGGCGACATGGGACGTTGTTCAGGAGATATTCCGATTCGCCCGACCGATAGTACCGGCGGGTCACCATGATGTCGGCGGGGCCGGCGTCGGCGATCGGATGCCCGGCTTCCTGGAGCAGCGCGTATTGGTCGACCGGTAGGCCGTCGCACTCGAAGACGATCGACACTTGCGCCATGCCGAGCGGCGCGTGGCGGTCGTTGCCGCCGAACACCACGTCCTCCATGCCTTGGCCGCGGAGGCGCTTCGCGCTCTGCTCGCCGAGCACCCAGCGGATCGCATCGACGACGTTCGACTTGCCGCAGCCGTTCGGGCCGACGACGCCGGTGATGCCCTCGTCGAAGCGCAGGACGATGCGATCGCGGAAGGACTTGAAGCCGACGAGCTCGAGCTGCCGGATGCGCAGCGGAGCGGCGCGAAACGCCGCGTCGACGCCGGAGTCCGTCTCCTCCCCGATCTCCGGTTCGGGCCAGCTCACGAGCGCGCGCTCAGCGGAAACCTCTTGCGGTGGAATCGCCACGGCCCCTCCTCCCCACATCCCCACGCCCGGCGACGCCCGAGGCGCGAGACACCGTTGCCGACATTTCCATAGGGTTCCAGAGGTGTCAAGAAAAACCGCTAGATGCTGATGCGTCGCACAGGCCCTGCCACTAGATCTTGGAATCGGACGCGCGCGTCGGGTCCGTGCCGCGAGGTCAGGGCTCGAGCTCGGTGTTCCAGTACGACACGTCGACGGTGTTGAGGAACGGACCCCACTCACGGTAGCGCCGCAGGTTGAAGGCCTCCGCCATGAACGGCGTCCACTGCGGCCGCGTCGGTCGCTTGAGCAGGCGCATACCGGCCTCTTCGGGCGTACGGCCGCCTTTGCGCCGATTGCAACGGTGGCACGAGCAGACGACATTTTCCCACGTCGCGAGACCGCCGCGCGAGCGCGGGACGACGTGGTCGAGGTTCAGCTCGGGACGCGGAAAGCGCTTGCCGCAATATTGGCAGGTGTTCCCGTCGCGCGCGTAGATGTTGTAGCGGCTGAACCGGACGTGGCGCTTCGGTACGCGATCGAACGCGACGAGCAAGATCACACGCGGGACACGAACGACCCGGCTCACGAGGCCGACCGAATCGTGCTCGACGACCGCGAGCGCGCTCCAGCTCTGGAAATCGAAGGTTCGGTACTGCTCGTCCACGGCGCGCGCGACGTCCTGATACAGCAAGATGAACGCGCGCTTCACCGAGGTGACGTGCACCGGCAGATACGACCGGTTCAGCACCAGAACTTTGGTATTGAGCACCGACATATGACGCGACGGCCGTCCGGACCGTAGTACGCGCGTGGCGGGGGTGTCAAGGCGGTTTGCTTTGCGGGTCGCATACTTGCGCGTGCAACCGTAGGCCTGTAGTGTCGCGTGCGAGACCGGCGCAGCGACGTGGCGAACCTCATTCTCATCAATTCGACACACGAAGAGGCGCGCGTCGCGCTGGTCGAGAACGGCGCCCTCGCCGAGATCCACCTCGAGCGCGCGCGCGACCGCGGGATCGTCGGCAACATCTACAAGGGGAAGGTCGTACGCGTGCTTCCCGGGATGCAGGCGGCGTTCGTCGACGTCGGGCTGCCCAAGGCGGGCTTTCTCCACGTCTCCGACTTCTATCCGGGAGTCGACGAGCTGCCGGCAATCGACGCCGACGCGGTCGAACACGCCGCAGAAGGCGTCGCCGCGCCGCCCCCGGAGCCCGCGTCCCTCCTCGACGTACCTGCCGTCCCCGAGTTCTCGGTCACCGCGCACGAGACCGAGCCCGTTCCGGCGCCGCTCGAGGAGCGCTTGCGGCGTGGCGACGAGATTCTGATCCAGATCGCCAAAGAGCCGCTCGGCTCCAAGGGCGCGCGCGTCACGTCGCACATCTCGCTGCCCGGCCGCTACCTCGTCTACCTGCCGACGACGAATCACCTCGGCGTCTCGCGGCGCATCGAGGACGAAGCCGAGCGCCAGCGCTTGCGCGACATCGTGCTCGCCCTCAAACCGCCGGGCGCCGGGTTCATCATCCGCACGGTGTGCGTCGGCCTCAGCAAGCGCGAGCTGCAGGCGGACATGCGGTTTCTCATCAAGCTTTGGAACCGCATCCTGAAGCGCAGCGAGGACGCGTCGGCGCCGTGCCAGCTGCATTACGACATGGATCTCATCCTCCGCAGCATCCGCGATCTCTTCACCTCCGACGTCGCGAAGGTCATCGTCGACCGCGCCGTCGACCATCAGCGCATCCTCGATTTCGTCGATTCGTTCGCGCCGCGCATGAAGGCGCGCATCGAGCTGCACGAGGGTCCGCAGCCGCTCTTCGATCAATACGGCATCGAGCCCGCGATCAGCCGCGCGCTCGAGCGCCGCGTCTGGCTCAAGTCCGGCGGCTACATCGTGATCGACCAGACCGAGGCGCTCACCACGATCGACGTCAACACCGGCCGCTACGTCGGCACGCGCAACCAGGAGGAGACGATCCTCAAGACGAACCTCGAAGCGGCGCGCGAGATCGTCGACCAGCTGCGCATTCGGAATCTCGGCGGCATCATCATCGCCGATTTCATCGACATGACGGATCCGGCGAGCCGCCAACGCGTGATGGACGCGTTCGAGGATGCGTTGCGCCAGGACAAGATGCGCAGCAACATTCTCAAGATCTCGGAGCTCGGGCTGGTGGAGATGACGCGCAAACGCACGCGCGCGAGCCTGTCGCACCAACTCACCGACGCGTGTCCGACGTGCGACGGCAAGGGTCGCATCAAGTCGGTCGCGACCATCGCCTACGAGATCATGCGACGAGTGCGCTACGTCGCGGCGATGGCGCCGGGCACGAGCCGCGTCGTCGTGCGCGCGCATGCCGCCGTCGCCGCGTTCCTGTGCGAGGACGAGAGCCTGGCAATGGACGCGCTCGAGCGCGAGCTCGCCTGTCGCGTCGTCGTCGAGCCGATGGAGGCGCCGGATCACGCGCGCTTCGAGGTGCAGGCCGCCTGAGCGATGGCGGGCGCCAATCGTTGAGAAGGTTCGTTGACTTGACGGTGGGCCGCCCCTATAGATCGCGGCCTCTGCCGGAGGACACCTCCATGGCGCTCGATCGCGACACCGCCCGCATTCTCGACGGCGCGGTACGCGGCGCCGGGCTGACGCTCGCCGACGCGTACACGTTGATCCGCGGCGGCGACGACGCGCTCGCCGCCCTCCTCGCCGCCGCCGGCGCGCTGCGCGATCGCGGCAAGGGCCGCACCGTCACGTATTCGCGCAAGGTGTTCCTGCCGATCACGAACCTCTGTCGTGATCGCTGCTCGTATTGCACCTTTCGCAAGGACCCCGACGATCCGAGCGCCTGGACGATGAGCCGCACCGAGATCGGCGAGTGGGTGGCGCGCGCACGCGATCAGGGCTGCAAAGAGGCGCTCATGTGTCTCGGCGATCGTCCCGAGGCCGCGTTCCCCAGCTACCTCGCGATGCTGCGGTCGTGGGGGCACGAGTCGACGGTCGGCTACGTGCGCGAGGCTTGCGAGATCGCGCTCGCGGCGGGTCTCCTGCCGCACACCAACGCCGGCCTGCTCACGGCGGACGAGATGCGGTCGCTCCGACCCGTGAACGCGAGTCTCGGATTGATGCTCGAGAACGTCAGCCCGCGTCTGCGCGCGCGCGGCATGCCGCACCAGTACGCGCCCGACAAAGAGCCGGCGCGACGCCTCGCCATGATCGCCGACGCCGGGCGCCTGCGCATTCCGTTCACGACCGGCATCCTCCTCGGCATCGGCGAAACGCCGGAGGAGCGCGTCGATTCGCTGTTCGCGATCGCCGACCTGCACGCCACACACGGCCACATCCAGGAGATCATCGTCCAAAACTTCCGCAGCAAACCGGAGACGGCGATGGCCGGCGCGCCCGAGCCGAGCGCGGCCGACCTGGCGCGCACGATCGCAGTCGCGCGCCTGCTCCTCGGTCCCGAGGCGAACGTCCAGGCGCCGCCGAATCTGAGCCCCGTCGACCACCGCCTGCTCTTGCGCGCCGGCATCAACGATTGGGGCGGCATTTCGCCCGTCAGCTGCGACTACGTGAACCCCGAAGCGGCATGGCCGATGATCCCCGCGCTCGCTCGCACGTGCGAGGCGGAAGGCTTCGTGCTGCGCGAGCGCCTCACCATCTATCCGGAGTACGTGCGCCCGCAGTACCTCGATCCCGCGCTCGCGCCCGCGGTCGCACGCCTGTCGGCCGCGATCGACGCGACGCACAGTCTCGCAACGGAGGACGTCCATGCATACGGCGCTCATTGAAGAGCTTCTCGTCGGCGTACCGCTCGAGCGCCGTCTCGCCGCCGCGTCGCCGGGCTTTCGCGCCCTTCTCGAGCGCGCGCTCGCGGGCGGCGAGCTCGACGTCGACGACGGCGTGCGTTGCCTCGGCGCCGACGGCGACGATCTTCTCGCGCTCCTCGCCGTCGCCGACGCGATTCGACATGCGGACGTCGGCGACGACGTGACCTACGTCGTGAATCGCAACATCAACTTCACGAACATCTGCTTCGTCGGCTGCAAGTTCTGCGCGTTCAAGCGCCAGCGCTGGGAAGCGGACGCCTACGACGCGCCGATCGAGACGGTCCTCGCCAAGGTCCAGGAGGCGATCGATCGCGGCGCGACCGAGATCTGCATGCAGGGCGGCATCAACCCCGAGATGGAGCCATTCACGTATCGCGACGTGCTGCGCGCCATCAAGACCGCGTTTCCCGCGATCCACATGCACGCCTTCTCGCCGATGGAGATCATGTACGGCTCGCGGCGGACGAACATGAGCTACCGCGACTACCTCGCGATGCTGAAGGCGGAGGGGCTGGGGACGATTCCGGGTACGGCCGCCGAGATCCTCGACGACGAGGTGCGCGAGGTCTTGAGTCACAAGAAGGTCACCGTCCGCACCTGGGTCGACATCGTCACCACCGCCCACGAGCTCGGGATCCGCAGCTCGTCGACGATGATGTACGGGCATATCGAGACCCCGCGGCACATGGCGGAGCACGTTGCGCTCCTCCGCCGGCTGCAACGGACGACGGGCGGGTTCACCGAGTTCGTGCCGCTGCGCTTCATTCACACCGACACCGAGCTCTACCGCGAGGGACTCGTCGGCGACCCGCCGCCGAAAGGCGTCTACGATCTGCGCGTCTATGCCTTCGCCCGCCTCATGCTGCGGGGCGTGATCGACAACCTCCAGACGTCGTGGGTGAAGCTCAACCATGAGCTCGCGCAGGTGTCGCTCCTCGCGGGAGCGAACGACTTCGGCGGCACGCTGATGGAGGAGAGCATCTCGCGCGAGGCCGGCGCGGACGCGGGCGAGTACACGTCGGTCGACGACATGCGCACGCTCATTGAAGGCGTCGGGCGCCGCGCGGTCGAACGGACGACGCTTTACCGCAAGCTCGAGGCCGGCCATACACGGGCGGCGGATGGCGAATCCACGCACGGTGACGGTGCTGGCGGGCGGAGTGGGAGCGGCGAAGTTTCTCCGCGGCCTGCTCCGTGTTGCTGACCCGACGACGGTCACCGTCGTCGTCAACACCGGTGACGACGAGCGCTTCTTCGGCCTCGCCGTTTCACCTGACCTGGACACCATCACGTACACGGCGGCCGGCGTCGCGCACCCGCGGCGCGGATGGGGGCTGCGCGACGACTCGTTCCACTGCCTCGACGCGCTCGGGCGGTTCTACGATGCGACGTGGTTCCAGCTCGGAGACCGCGACGTGGCGACGCACGTCTACCGCACGCACCGCCTGGCGGCGGGCGCGCGCCTCTCGACGGTCACCACCGAGATCCGCCGCGCCTTCGGCGTGACCGTGCGCATCCTGCCCATGACGGACGATCCCGTGCGCACGCTGATCGACACCGCGAGCGGCACGCTGCCGTTTCAGGAGTACCTCGTGCGCCGCCGGGCGCGGCCGGCGGTGCGCCGGATCCGCTATCGGGGTGCCGCCCGTGCCCGCCCGGCTCCCGGCGTCGTCGCCGCGATCCGCGATGCCGCGGCAGTCGTGATCGCACCGAGCAATCCGCTCCTCAGCATCGGGCCGCTCCTCGCCGTCGGCGGCATCCGCCGCGCGCTCGAGCGCCGCCACGGCCCGACGGTCGCGGTGTCGCCGCTCGTCGGCGGACGCGCGCCCACGGGACCGCTCGCGCGCCAGCTGCGACGGCTCGGCCTGCGCCCGTCGTCGCTGGCGATCGCCGCCTGCTACCGGCCCTTCCTCGACGCGCTCGTCATCGACCGTCGCGATCGTGCCGACGTGCCCGCGCTCGCCGCCGCCGGCTGCCGCGTGATCGTCGCCGACACGCTCTTCGCCAACGAGCGACGCGCCGCCGCGACGGCGCGTCGGTTGCTGCGCGCCCTCGATCTCGGCTGACCAAGATGCGTACGCTCGCCGTCATCGGGCTCACCGGGTTGCCGCGCATTCAGCCGGGCGACGATCTCGCCGCGCTGCTCGTCGAAACGATCGAGGCGAACAAGGTCGGTCTGAAGCGCGGCGACGTCGTCGTCGTCTGCCAAAAGGTCGTGTCGAAAGCGGAAGGCAGGATCGTCGAGCTCGCCGCGGTCACGCCCTCGGCGTTCGCGGCGCAGATCGCGCGCGACGCCGGGAAGGACGCGCGTCTCGTCGAAGTGATCCTGCGCCAGACGACGCGCATCGTCCGCATGGCCGGCGGCCACTTGATTTGCGAGACGGGACCCGGATGGGTGTGCGCGAACGCCGGCGTCGACGAGTCGAACGGCGTCGCACCTGGGACGGTGACGTTGCTACCCGAGGATGCGGACGCGTCGGCGGAACGGTTGCGGGCGGCGCTGGCGAACGCGAGCGGCACCGCGGTCGGCGTGATCGTCAGCGATACGTTCGGCCGGCCATGGCGCGACGGGCAAGTCGACGTCGCGCTCGGCGTCGCGGGCGTGGGTGCGCTGCTCGATTGCCGCGGCCGTTCCGACCTGACGGGGCGCGACCTACAGCACACCATCCTCGCCGTCGCCGATCAGTTGGCGGCAGCGGCGGGTCTCCTCATGGAGAAGGACAGCGGCACTGCAGCCGTCCTCGTCCGCGGTTTCGAGTGGCGTGCGACCACCGGCCGCGGCCGCGATCTCCTCCGTCCGCGGGAGACGGATCTCTTTCGCTGAGCCGGGCGCTCAGCTGCTGGCGCCGGACGCGCGCGCGGCCGCGACCTCTTCACGGTTCGCCTCCAGCACGGCGCGCAGCACGGTCTCGAGCGCGGTGATCTCGCCGTTCACGGCGACCATGCTCTCGATGAGACCCAGCCACTTGAACGATGCGGGCTCACCCGGGTCGATCTCGGGACAGAGGCTGGCCACACCGGTCGCGGCGCTGAGGAGTCCCTCCGAAGCGGCTTCGAGGTGTTTGGCGATGTCGGTGAAGGTCTCGCGGTCGATGATCATGCAGCCTCCGTCGCAAAATCGTGCTCCTCTCGGGTCCAAGAAGAGTGCCACCCCCGGGGGGTCCCGACGTCGCCTTTGCGCTCCGCCTGACGCCGCTCGTCGGCGCCAGGGATTTTCCGAGCGTCGGCTGGCACTTGTGACCGCTCACGCAGCGCGTTGCCGGGCGCGTCAGCCGTGGCGCTCCACATGGAGCGCGCGCGACGTCGCTCACGTGTCACATCGTGCAAATCCGCGGCTCCCGAAAGGGAACCGCAGCCATGCAGGTTCGAGCGCCGTCAGGACGAGACCGACGTCGCGAGCGCTGCGGGCGTGGTCTCGAAAGGCGTCGGCGATGGGCGACCGACGCCGTCCGTGCTGAGGCTCTCCGCGAGCCGGCGCTCGACCCCGGCGAGCTCGCCGAACAATCGGCCCGGCAGGATGGCCTGCTCTTTTCCGCCGCGGCCGCGGCGGGTGAGCGTCAGCGATCCCATTTCGGCGAAGCGGTTGATCGCGTTCTGGAACGTGATCGCCGAATTGGCCTCCGGCTTTTGCGCCTGGCCGAGAAGCTGGTGCATGAGGAAGCTCTTCTGCATGCGGGCGATCGCCGCTTTCTGCGCCAGCCCGTCGGTGTCGACGTCGAGCAGCGTCTTCGCGACGATCCAGTACGCCTCGCGGAAGTTCTCGAGGATGCCGTCGCCGAAGACGAGCATGACGTGGCCGCGACGCGGCCCCGCAGGGCCGATCGCGCCCGCCGCGCGGAAGCTCGCGAGCGCCGCCTCGATCTCCGCCGCCACCGCCTCGCGCTCGGGCAGCGCGAACTCCCAGCGGAAGAGCTCGAGCCACCACCAGACTTCTTCGACCAATCGCTCTTCACGAACGCCGTGCCGAACGGCATGCGCCACCAGCGAGGGAACGAGGAAGAAATGAATGATGTTGTTTTTATAGAAATCGAGAATGAGCCGCTTCTCCGGCGACGCGTAGATGATGTCCCCGGCCCGGTCCTTGATCCACTCGATGAGCTTACCGGTTTGCAGGAACCGTAGGCTCTCGAGAAAGTTGGCGGTGTTGCGTTGCAAGGACGCGGTGAGCGTCACGTTCTTCGCGACCAAGAGACCGGTCAATGCCCGGCCGGCGGTGACGAAGTCGCCGTAGCGAATCGCGTGCTGCGGCGCCGACAGCAACACCGTCGACGACAGCGACGTCGCGCCGGCGACCGCAACCTCGTTCACCTCACGCAGCAACCGAAACCCGAGCTTCTGAACGAAGTAGCGCTTCTCCTCCTCGACGTTCTCGCTGGTCTGCTGAAACCGTTCCTTGCGCGCACCAAGCGCCTCGTTCAGCGAGAGCGGCGCGGCGAACGTGACGTAGACCGTGCCGTACTTCTGCCGCAGGACGCGTCGCGCCTTGAGCAGCGCGCCGAACGACTCCTTTTCTTTCTGACCGCCGAGGAGCTCCTGCTTGTAGGCCTCTTCCTCGACGATGCGCCCGTAATGGATGGAGACCGGCACCAGATAGAGGTCGCGTCGCACGCCCTCGACGAACGCGCTGACGATCGCCGACAGCATCCCGAGCTTGGGGGTCAGGATCTTTCCAGTGCGGCTGCGGCCGCCCTCGATGAAGAACTCCTGCGTGTAGCCCTCGCGGATCAGGTACTCGAGGTACTTGCGGAAGACCGTCTTGTAGAGCGGGTTGCCCTCGAACGTGCGGCGGATGAAGTACGCGCCGGCGCCGCGGAAGAACGGACCCATGGGCCAGAACGCCATGTTGATGCCGGCGGCGATGTGCGGCGGCGAGAGGAAGTTCTCGTGAAAGATGTACGACAAGATCAGATAGTCGAAGTGACTGCGGTGGCACGGGACGAGGACGATCGGGTGCTGCTTCATGCACTCGACGACGTGCTCGAGCCCACGAATCTCCAGCCCGGAGAACATGCGGCGCCAGATGCGATTGAAGAAGAACGCGATGATGCCGAAGTAATAGCCGTGGAAATCGGCGGCCATCTCGTCGAAGTAGCCGCGCGCCTCCTTGGCGACCTTCTCGACGGGAACCTTGCGCTCGGCGGCAATGGTGCGCACGAGCTCCTGGACCTCGTCGCCGAGGACCATCTCTCGCACCTGGCGCTTGGCGCGTAAGGTCGGGCCCCACACCACGCGCTCCTCGCGATAGAGGAAGATCTGCAGCGCGCGCGCGAGGCGGCGCACGATGCGATCCTCGCTCTCGCGCTGGTACTGGGCGATGAACGCGTTCAGCGGGATCTCGGCGCCGAAAGAAATGGTGAGGTCGCGCGCGTTCCACACGTACGTGAAGAGCCGCTTCACGTCGCTCGGCGCCTCGTGGACGCTGTACACGAAGCTCGCGAGGCGCGAGCCTTTGCGCCGCAGGCCGGAGCCGCGAAAGATCGCCAGCGGGACGAGGAACACGGGCTGCTCCTTGCCCCACAGGCCGTGTACGATCTCGCGCAGGTAGTCGACGCCGCGTCGGCGCTCGACGGGACTCCTCTGGGCGCGCGCGCGCGACGCGCCGCGACCACGGCTGCGGATGAACAGCAGCACCGAGCGGCCGTGCGCGGCGAGCTGCCCGACGAGGTCGCGCTCGCGAAACTGCCGCAGCTCCTTCCCGAAGAGGTGCGTCGAGCGGAGGCGCGTCCAGAGCACCCCGAGCATGTCGCGCAGCGGTCGCAGCCACGTCGACGAGATGCCGTTCGAGAAGCGCGCGAGCGGCAGCCCTTCGCGTAGCAGCACGTAGTTCACGAGGAAATAATCGACGAGCGAACGGTAGCGCATCACGTAGACGAGCGTCCCCTCGCTCGCGAGCCGCCGCAGACGCTCGATGTCGGCCGGATCGACGCGGACGTGCTGAAACGCGATGCGGGCGAACCAGCGCGGCAGGAGACCGAAGCGCCGCACCATAGCCGAGTGGTGTGCCGGACCTCCCGCGCCCGTTCGCGGCGCCGCTTCTGGTACCGGCGGTGATGCGACGCCCGGGCTCGTCATGTTCGCGCTCGGTAGTACAGCACGGGGTTGTCGCTACGCTGGACCTCGTCGAGGTTGGCGATCGTCAGCTCCCCGAGCTGATAGAGGTACTCGACGTGCGCCCCCGCCTCCTCGATGCCGAGGATCTGACCGTATCCGTCGAGCCGGCCGCCGAAGAGCTCCTGCGTCACGTCCCACACCGTACGCGGCTCGCGGCACATGTCGCGCACACGATCGAGGCGCTGCAGGTGAAACTGGCGGATCTCGTGGATGCGACCATAGACGTTCGGGATGACGTCCTCGTGACCACCGAGCGCGAGCTCGACGCCGCCGACGCGGCGAATCTTCTCCAGCGACTCGAGATAGCGCCGCAGGCCGCAGAAGAGCGTGATGCACTCAGGCGACTGATGCGGCGTCGTCTGCGACAGCACGTGGTCGCCCGTGAAGAGCACGTTGTCGACGAGCAAGCAGATCTCGCCCGGACAGTGACCCGGCGTGTGGAAGATTTGGTAGCCGTTGCCGATCGTCGTCCCGTCGGTCAACCGATCGGCCATCTCGACGGACGAGAAGTTCAACATGTACTTCGACATCGTGTACATGGCCATGAGCTGCTGTTTGATCGCGGGACCGACGCCGGAGCGATCGAGAAAGATCGCGAGGTCCTTCGATGCCACGACCATCCGCTCCTCGTACGCCGAGAGCACCCGCGCATCGAGCTCATGCACCCACACACGCGCGCGCGTCTCATTGACGAAGTATCCGGCGTTGCCGGAGTGATCCATGTGCGCGTGCGTGATGACGACGTCGGACACGTCACCCAGCGGGTAGCGTCGTCCCCAGAGTGTCGCGATCTCCTCCAGGCCGGCCGTGATGTCGCGACGCGTGGTGTCGGCGCGCGACCCCACGTCGATCAGCGTCAGACGATCATCGTCGTCGATGAGATAGAGATTGTTGTAGTGTGACGGAAACGTCTCGACTGGGAAGCGGTACACGCGGATGCCCTGCCGCGTTTCGAAGCGGGCGACGGGCGCGCGTTCGCGTGTGCTCATCTGAACCTCTCGAATCTCACAGATACGTGTCCAGTCGACGGCGCTGCAGCTCTTCGACCACCCGCCGAACGTCCTGGGCACGATCCCGCCGGCAGATCAGCACGGCGTCAGGCGCGTCGACCACGATCACGTCGTCGACACCGACGAGCGCTACCAACCGCTCGGGATTGAATACTACATATCGAGCGGCATCCACAGCGACAACCGGCGCCTGCGCGCCATCGTGACGGTGGCGCACGATGTCGGCGAGCGCGGCCCAGCTACCGACATCGCTCCAGGCGAAGTCGGCGCGAATGACGATCACATCTTTCGTCTTCTCCATGATGCCGTAGTCGATCGAGATCGGGGCGACGCGGCGGTACGCGCGCGCAACCGCCGCCGTGCGTCGGTGGCCGGTCTGGCGCATCGCGGGGCGTAGCACCGCGGCGAGCGCCGGCAGATGCTCGTCGAAGAGCGCCAGCAGCACGTCGACGCGCCACGCGAACATGCCGCTGTTCCACAGATACTCGCCGGAATCGACGAAGCGCTGCGCGTCGACGAGCGGCGGTTTCTCCACGAACGCGCGCACGCGGAAGGCGCCGCCGCCGAGCGGCTCACCGACGTGAATGTATCCGTAGCCGGTCTCCGCGCCCGTCGGCACGATGCCGAGCGTCACCGATGCGCGGCTGCGCGCCGCCCAGCCGAACGCTTCGCTGAGCGTCGCACGGAAGCGCGCCGGGTCGCCGATCGCGTGGTCCGCGGGCAGACTCACGAAGGTCGCGGTCGGCGCGCGCGCGGCGATCGTCAACGCCGCGAGCGCGAGACACGGCGCCGTGTTGCGCCCGATCGGCTCGACGAGCACGTTCGCAGCGGGAAGCCGCGGCAGCTGACGGCGCACCTCCGCCGCGTGGTCGCGATGCGTGACCACGAGAATTTGCGCCGGTGGCACGAGACCGCGCAGACGATGCACGGTCTCCTGCAGCAGCGTCCGCGCGCCGGTGATGCGCAGCAGCTGCTTCGGCATGCGACGGCGGCTGCGCGGCCAAAAGCGCGTCCCGCTCCCGCCCGCCATCACCACCGCGAACCGCTCCGCCCGTCGCGGCACGTCGACCTCGCGTCGCACGCGCATCGGGATCGTGTAAGCGCCGCGAGCTGGAAAAGCAAGGCGATGCGGCGCCACCGCGAATCGCCTCGGCACCCGGCGGCGGATCGGCTGCATCCGCGCGGCGCGACGGTACGCGCCGACCGCTCCCACGCCCGGCGCCGTCTTGCTACAACTCCGCGCGATGGTCGTGACGCTCGCCTGGACCCTCGTGAGGATCGTCGTCGGCGCGGTCGTCGCCGTACAGCTCGTCTGTTTCGTCGTTGCGCTCTACGAGATGCTGAACCTTCCGGAGATGCGCCGCGTCGGCCTCACGCCGCGCGCGCTCGCCGCGGTCCTGCCCAACCTCGTGGTCGAAACGGTCGGGATGGTCGTGGCCGTGCTCACGATCCCGCTCGGCGCCCTGCCCTGGCGTCGCGTCGCCGTCGACGCACCCGGCGCGCGGCCGCCGATCGTGTTCGTGCCCGGTTACCTGATGACGCGCGCGTGCATGTGGCCGCTCCGCCGCCGTCTCGCCGCTGCGGGGTGGCTGAATGCCGTCGGTTACAACTATCGCACGCTCCGCGGCGACCTCGACGCCGCGGCGCACGGTCTGCGCGCCGTGATTCGCGACGTGGCGACGACGTGCAGGACGTCGCACGTCGTCCTGATCGCGCATGGTATGGGAGGGCTCCTCGCCCGGCTCTCTTTGCGCGAGTGGACGGATGCGCCCGTGCGCGCGTTGGTCACGCTCGGGACGCCGCATCGCGGAAGCAAGCTCTACGCGCTGGCACCGGATCCGACCGCGCAAGAGATGCGCCCCGAATCCGCATTGCTCGACGCCATCGCCGACGACGAGCTGCCGCGGCGTATCGACGTGACGGTGATGTATTCGAGCTTCGACCTCACCGTGGTGCCGTCGTCAGCCGCGCAGTACCCAGGCGCAAGCAACATCGAGATCGAGGGCGTGGGACACGTCGGTCTCCTCTGGTCGTCGCGCATCGTCGAGCTCGTGCGCGAAAATCTCGAGTTCGCGCTCGAGACCGCGCTGCGCCGCACTGCGGACGAGGCCGACGACGCGGGTTCCGAGGGTCAGCCGGCGCCGAGCGCGTCGACGCAGCGGGCAACGTCCTCATCGTCGGAGTAGAAGTGCGGTGAGAGCCGCACGCCGCCGCCGCGCGGGCTCGTGACGATCCCAGCGCCGCGCAGACGTGCCACCTCGGCCTCGGGCGCGCCCGCGCACCGCACGGTGGTGATGCCCGACCACTCGTCGCGCCCGTCGGGACTCAGGATCTCGTGTCCGGCCTCGCGAAGCGCGGCCCGCAGCATCTCGGTCACCGCGAGCACGCGACGCTCCATCGCGAGCGTGCCGATCTCGAGCACGAGATCGATGGCGGCGCCGAGCGCCGAGATCCCGAGGAAGTTGAAGCTGCCGCACTCGAACTTCGCCGCCTCGGGCTTGAGGTCGAAATGATACGGCAGGTACCGGCCTTGCTCGGTGACGCTCTTCCAGCCGAGCCGCTGCGGACGCACGCGATCGAGCCAGCGCCGCGAGACGTAGAGTACGCCGCATCCTTCAGGGGCGCAGAGCCACTTGTGGCCGTCGGCGGCGAGACAGTCGATCGCGTCGCGCTCCACGTCGATGTCGAGCGCGCCGAGCGCCTGGATCGCGTCGACGCACAAGAGAATCCCGCGCGTTCGGCAGAATTCGCCGAGCGCCGCAAGCGGCCGGCGTTGGCCGCGCGCGAAGTCGACGGCGCTGACGCTCACGAGGCGCGTCGACCGATCGACCTGCGCCGCAATCGCGTCGACCGTCAAGCGCCCGTCCAAGATCTTCGCCATGCGCGTCTCGACGCCGCGCTCGGCGAGGCCCCACCACGGATATACGTTGGCGGGGAACTCGCCGGCGGCCGTCACGACGGAGTCGCCGCGCGTCCACGGGAAGCCGGTCGCGACGATCGACAAGCCGTCCGACGTGCCGCCGACGAACGCGATCTCGTCGCTCGCGCCGCCGACGAGGCGCGCCGCCGCCGCCCGCACCTGGTCGGCGCGCCGTTCCCATGCCGCGTAGTGGAGGAGCGCGAAGTCGCGGGCGTCGGTGATGAAGCCGGCGACCGCATCCGCAACGCGCCGCGAAACGGGCGCGACGCCCGCATGATTGAAGTGCACGCACGCGCCGGTGCTGGGAAACTCCCTCCGCCACGCGGCAAGCTGCTCGCGCTCGGAAGGCGACATCCGGTGCGGAAAGTGGCTCGTTTGCATGACGTCCAATGCTATACTTGGCGTTGGGTCGCAATGGCGACCAATAGGAGGAATGGATGGAGAAGGCGAGCGGATCGACGCGGCTCCACGAGTTTTTCCTGGCGATGACACGACGAAGCTTCGCCGAGCTCGGTGTCGCCGACACCGAGGTCGTCGGGTACGTCGCCGCCTTGATGACGGAGTTCACGCGCGCGGATCGTCTGTATGCGTTCGGGCGAGCGCGGGGCGACAGCGTCGTCCAGATGCGGCTCGCGAGCTGCGACCGGCCGCGCGATGCACGCGCGCTCGAGCACACGCGTGCGCTGCGCAAGCACGTCGCGGACTACGCGCTCTTCATGAGCGGCCTCTTCCGCACCCACGTCGAGCAGCGCGGCGCCCTCGGCTACTACATGAAGGAGGGCCAGCGCTCGTACTGGGCGGTCTCCGAGCTCGACCTCACCCTCTACCGCACCGGCTTCTTGTTCTTTCAGCAGCTGTCGAAGAACTTCGAGTTCTACTCCGGCGCGCTCGACTACATGCGCAAAGCCTACTTCGCGCCGCAGTCCGGCGGAGAGAGCCCGTTCGCCGTCTTTCTGCGCCAGGTCGAGGGCTGGATCACCGACGGCCTCTCCGACAACTGACGCGGCAGCGCAGTGGCGTTTGCGCGCTTGACCGTCGGCGGCGAGTCGCGGCGCATCGATCGATTCCTGCGCGACGAGCTCGGCGGCGGCGTCGGGAGACGCGGCGTGGCCGCGCTCATCGGCGCCGGCGCGGTGCGCGTGAACGGCCGCGTCGCGGTGAAGAGCACGCTCGTCGCGGCGGGTGACGAGGTCACCGTCGCCGCCACCGGCGAAGCGCCCGCCGCGCTGCAGCCGCTGCCGATGCCGCTCGCAATCGTCTACTGCGACGAGCAGCTCGTCGCCGTCGACAAGCCGCCCGGCGTACCGTCGATCGCCGGGCGCAGCGGCGCCGCGTCACTCGCCGCCGGTCTCGTCCATCGCTTTCCCGAGATGGCAGCGATCGATCCCGCCCGCGCGGCTGGACTCGTCCATCGCCTCGACACCGGCACCTCGGGTCTGCTCGTCGCCGCACGCACGCCGTTCGCGTATCATCGGCTGCGCGACGCCTTCGCCGCGAAGACGATCGTGAAGGAGTACGTGGCGGTGGTGCACGGCCGCATCGCGACGAATGGCGTCGTGACGGCGCCGCTCGCGCGTCGGCGGCGCAGTCGGAAGCGCATGGTCGTCGCCGAAAGCAATACCGGCTGGCATGCCGCCACCGAGTATCGACCGCTCTCGACCGCAGGAGAGCTCACGCTCGTGCAGCTGCGGATGCGGACCGGCGTCACGCACCAGCTGCGGGTCCACATGGCGCATCTGGGTCATCCCGTCGTAGGGGACCGCCGTTACGGCTCGGCGTCGGACACCGCGAGCACGGCGGCGCGTGCCGCAAGCACGGGCGCGCGTGCTCACGTCGCGGCGGCGAATGCGATGAGTGACGCCGCCTGGCACTACCTGCACGCGCTCCGCATCGAGGCCGAGCACGGCGAGCTACTGCACGCGATCGCGACCTCGTTCCCGGCGCACTGGCGACCGCTGTTCGAGCGGCTCGGCTGGCCTACCGACCTGCCGGACGCATGGTGACGCGACGGCCGCTCAGGCGGCCGCTTGCTTGCCTTTCGGTCCCTTCGCGTCCTTGCCGTTCTTGGTATCGGTCGGCTTCGTGCCGCAGGCACCGCAGAGATTGCGAACGTTGTCGGCGTCCTCGGCGAGCCCGTCGTCGACGTTGTGGCACACCTTCGCGCACTCGGCGCAGATGAAGTAGATCCCCTCGATCGTCTTGTTGATGCGCTCGCGGTTCAGGATGCGGCCGCGCAACTTCTGAATGCGGATCCCGAGCAGGTCTTCGTACTGGCGCTTGATCTTGCGACGGCCGGCTTCGTCCTTCGGGAGCTCCTCTTCGGTATTCGTGTCGCGGTGCTCGTCCTCCTCGAAGATGTTGAACCCCTTCTTCGACTTTTCTTTCTTGATCTTCTTCGCCATCGCGACCGTTCCTCCTGCGCCAATAAAAAATCCGGCGGAAGTCAGGCTTCGCCGGATGTGGGCACGTACGATATCTGCCTGGCTTTTATATCAAATATTACGCGAACGTCAACGCGGATCTCGCCATGCCGAGCGCCAGCGGGCGCGCTTGTCGCTCCCAGAGGCCGATGGTAGCGTCGCGACGATTCACCTCGTTCGCCCCCATGGACGTCCGCCTCGAACCACAAGGAAAACAGCTGACGATCGCCGGCCGCCGCCGCGTCGGTGAGCTGGTGCGCTCGCTCGGGCTCACCGCCGGGACGGTCATGGTGATCCGCGGCGACGAGCTCCTCACCGACGACGAGATGGTCGAGGACGACGAGTCGATCGAGCTGCGCGCGGTCATCTCGGGAGGTAGCCGGTGAAGTGCAAGCGTTGCGCCGCGAAGGCGACGGTGCAGTTGCGCAGCCACAACAGCGCCTTCTGCAAGGAGTGCTTCGTCTTCTTCTTCCAGCGCAGCGTCGAGCGCTCGATCGAGCGCGAGCGGATGTTCACGCGCGACGAGCGCGTGCTCGTCGCCGTCTCCGGGGGCAAGGACAGTCTCGCGCTCTGGGACACGCTCGTGGCGCTCGGCTACGAAACGGAAGGGCTGTACCTCGGCCTCGGCATCGGCGCCTATTCGTCGGCGTCGGAGCGCAAGGTCGAGGCGTTCGCCGCATCTCGCGGACTCGCGCTCCGGGTCGTGCATCTCGAGGAGGAAGGTGACGGGCTCGCGATTCCCGAGGCGGCGTTCTTCACCCGGCGCCAGCCGTGCGCCGCATGCGGCACGTTCAAGCGGCACCATTTCGATCGCGCCGCCTTCGACGGGGGTTTCAAAGTCCTCGCAACCGGCCACAATCTCGACGACGAGGCCGCGCGGCTCCTCGGCAACGTCCTGCACTGGCAGTTGCCGTACCTCGCCAAGCAGCAGCCCGTGCTCACTCCGACGCACGAGAAGTTCGCGCGCAAGGTGCGGCCGCTCTACCGCACGAGCGAGTACGAAACCGCGGTGTACGCGTTCCTGCGCGGCATCGACTATGTCGTCGAGGAGTGCCCGAACAGCCACGGCGCGACGCAGCTCGTCTACAAGGAGCTGTTGAATCGTCTCGAGGCAACGATGCCGGGGAGCAAGCTCGCGTTCGTCAGCGACTTTCTCCGGCACGCGCAACCGCTCTTCGCCGGCGCCCCCGACAATCCTCCCGGCGAGTGCGAGCGGTGCGGCATGCCGGCGTTCGCCGACCTGTGCGGATATTGCCGCCTCGTCGGCGAGATCGAGCGGCGCCGGTCGCAGGCGGTGGCCAATTCCTGATTCCGCGGACGCGCACAGGCCCGAGGTCGAGCGCGTGGACGTCACGCCGCCCGAGTCGTCGTCGCGCGCGCTCTTGCGCGACGGCGACACGGTCATCTTCATCGACCGCAAGGCGCGGCAGTATCTGCGTACACTGCGCGCCGGCCGCGCTCTCGACGTGCGCGGCGGACGCTTCACGGCCGACGAACTGATCGGGCTGCCGGAAGGATCGGTGCTGCGCACCGCCCTCGGTGAGCACCTGCAGATCTTTCGTCCCACGTACGCGCAGCTGATCCCGAACCTACCGCGCGAGGCGCAGGTGATCTATCCGAAGGACGTCGGCACCATCCTCGTATGGGGCGACATCCATCCCGGCGCGCGCGTCGTCGAGATCGGCGTCGGCCCGGGCGCGACGACGATCGCGCTGCTGCGCGCCGTCGGCACGACCGGCGAGGTCGTCACCTACGAGATCCGCGACTCGTTCGCGAAGATGGCACGCGACAACGTCGCTCGCTTCCACGGGCCGGCGCCGCAGTGGCGCCTGATCGCGGCCGACGCCTACGCGGGCATCGACGAGCGCGACGTCGATCGTCTGGTCGTCGACGTGCCCGAGCCGTGGCGCGTCGTGCCGCATGCGGCGCTCGCGCTCCGGCCCGGCGGCGTGTTCGTCGGCTTCATTCCGACGGTGCTGCAGATGCAGCAGCTCGTCGGCGCGCTGCGCGACGGCGGTTTCGGAGCGATCGAGGCGATGGAATCGTTGCAGCGCTTCTGGCACGTCACCGCGCGCAGCGTGCGACCGGAGCATCGCATGGTGGCGCACAGCGGATTCTTGGTCGTCGCGCGCCGTCTCGCGTCGCCGACCGCGTCGTGGCACGCGGCTGACGTCGTCACCGACGAAGCGACCGACGGCGAGGGCGATACTCCGGCTGCCGACGAGTGAGCGGCGCGTCGTCGCGTCGAGGCGAAGCGCAGCGCGCGTCACCGTGGGACCCTCGCGCGACGCGTCGCGGCCGCGTCCGCCGGCCGTTTCGTTGACTTCGATTATTACCCTGGTGTAGCGTCCGCTCACGACGCCAGGAGCAGCGTGAGGTCGACCCCATGACCAAGGAGGATCTTCGCCGGAAGGTCTGGCAGCTGCTGGAGCACAACGGCGTTCAGCGGTTCCCCGGTACGCAGGGACGCATTCCCAACTTCGTCGGCGCCGAGCGCGCCGCCGCCCGTCTCTCCGAGCTTGCCGTCTGGAAGAAGGCGCGCGCGATCAAGATCAATCCCGACGCACCGCAGCTCCCGGTCCGTCGCCAAGCCCTCGCGGACGGCAAGATCGTCTACATGGCGGTGCCGCGGCTTCGCTCCGAGAAGTGCTTCGTCGAGATCGATCCCAAACGTATCGGTCGCCGCGCCGCGCTCGCCGCCAGCATCAAGGGCGCGACGAAGTACGGACGCCTCGTGAGCCCGCGCGAGATGCGTGCGATCGACCTCATCGTCTGCGGCTCGGTGGGCGTGCGCCGCGACGGTACCCGCGTCGGCAAGGGCGGAGGGTTCGCCGACCTGGAATACGCGCTGCTGCGTGAGGAAGGGAAGATCAAGGAGACGACGCCCGTCGTCACCACGGTCCACCCGCTGCAGATCGTGCAGGAGAAGGTCGCGATGCTGGCGCACGACATCCCTCTCGACTTCCTGGTCACGCCGTTCGAGGTGGTGGCGACGCGCCCCGCATACCCGCGTCCGCGCGGCATCTACTGGGACCTTTTGAAGGCGGCGAAGATCGATGCCATCCCGCCGCTCCGCAAGCGCCTGAAGCAGGGCGGCACGGACGTGCCGTCGCGCCGGCTGTAACGCAGGCCCGCACGCGTGGAGCCGTCGTCGTCGCGGGGGCGGCGGCGCGGAGGGTCGCTGCGCGCTCACCGTGCCTGGCCGCGCGCGACAGCGTGTGGATCGTTCCGTACGTCGCCGCGCACTCGTAGCACCTACGGCACATTCGCGCTCCGCGACCCTCCGCGCCGCCGTCCCCGCATGCACCGACGTCGCCACGCGGGCGGTCTTACGCTGCGCGCTTCGCGCCGCCGCTTCCGTGAGGCTCACCGCAATCGAGACCGCGCGAGTCGCGTCGAGCCGCACGGCAGCGACGCGATGCACGCCGTTGGCCAAAACCAGCGTACCTCGAGCGACCCCTTTGCTCGCGTGACCGCAGCAAACGCGACGCCCGCAGCGCCAGCGATGCGCGTGTTCGCGACG
>JBGPOW010000036.1:0-26711 GCA_041488235.1 Binatia bacterium | reverse complement strand
TGACGAAAGTCGGCCAAGCGACGAGCTATCAACCCGACGTCATCGAGCTGCGCGTCTGGACCGGAAACTTTCACGTCATGGTGCCGCTGACGATGAACTGGATGCAGGGGCAGCTCGTACCGCCGCGGTGTTACGAGCAGACCGGACACGGGATGCGTGAGGGCGGCTGCGAGCTGCATGTGACGGTCGACCGCACGCCCGCCGAGGACGAGCTCACGTTCGTGCGCTTGTTCGCGGAGGCGAACGAGGCGTTCGGCGTCCCGAAGCACGTCGTTGTGAAGCGAGACTCGAAGGTGGAGTTTCTCGGCGCCAGCGTTCGCATCGTGATGAGCGGCGCCGACGTCGTCGAAATCGGCATCGCCGACGATCCGTGGCTGCACGTGCGGATCGATGGACGCGAGGGGTGGCTGCACACCGAAGAGGACTTCGCCGCGATCGGCGTCCCGCAAGCGGGCTAGTCCCGTCTCGGAAATCGCAGGCACGCGAGACCGCCGATCCATCGCGCGGCCGCCGCTCACGCTGCGCTCAGCGCGGCATTGCGTTTCCAACCCCCGTCTGTGATGTCGGCCGACGATGGCCCAGGAGCACGGACCGGATCCGCCTGGACCGGGAACACTGGAGACGGTCGCGCTCGCCGTGCGCTTTCGGAACGATCCGCTCGGCGGGACGTTGTGGGCGTTCGAGCGGTACGGCGACGTCGTCTGCTGGCGCTTCGGGCCGCGGCGGCTCTATTCCATCTTTCGTCCCGAGCACATTCAACACGTCCTTCACGACAATCATCAGAACTACGTGAAGGGCGATCTCGTCGAGCGAACGAAGGTCCTGATCGGTGACGGCCTCTTCAGCAGCGAGGGGAGCACGTGGCGGCGCCAGCGACGGATCATCCAGCCGTCCTTCGAGCGGCGGAGGGTCGCGTCGCTGATCCCGCTGATCACTATGGCGACCGGTGCGATGCTCGACGAGTGGTCGCGGTATGCGGATCGCGGCACGGCGTTCGATCTGCCGGCGGCGATGACCGGCCTCACGCTCGACGTCATCGGCCGGGCGTTCTTCGGCGTCGACCTGCGCACCGAGGCCGCCGCGGTTCGCGACGCGCTCGGCGTCGCGCTCGCATACGTGAATCGCCGCGCCATGGCTTTCTTCCCGATGCCGGTCGGCGTGCCGACGCCGGCCGCGCTGCGCTTCCGGCGCGCACGGCAGACACTCGACGGCGCCGTGACGCGCATCATCGAGGCGCGCCGCGCGCGCCTCGACCCCGACGCCGGCGACCTCATGTCTCTCTTACTCTCCGCGCGCGACCCGGAGTCGGGTGAGGCGATGAGCGACGTGGAGATCCGCGATCAGGTGCTGACGTTCGTCCTCGCGGGCCACGAGACGACGGCGCTCGCGCTCACGTGGGCGCTCTATCTGCTCGCCTTGCACCCCGACGTCGACGCGCGCCTGCGCGACGAGACACGGCGCGTCCTCGCTGACCGCGCGCCGACGCTCGAGGATCTCGCGCACCTCCCGTACGCGCGCATGGTCTTGGACGAAACCTTGCGCCTGTACCCGCCGATCTGGGCGTTTGTCCGCGAGGCGATCGCCGACGACCGCCTCGACGGCTATCGCATTCGCGCAGGATCGAGCGTCGGCGTCATTCCGTACGTCACACACCGACACCCGTCGCTGTGGGATCAGCCGGACCGATTCGACCCCGAGCGATTCTCGCCGGCTGCCGTCGCGACACGGCCGCGCTACGCCTATCTGCCGTTCAGCGGCGGGCCGCGGCAGTGCATCGGGCGGGACTTCGCGCTGATGGAAGCGCAGCTCGCGCTGGCGATGATCGTCCGCGACTACCGCGTCGCCGTCACGTCGCCGACGCCGATCGTGCCCGACATCAGCATCACGCTGCGTCCGCGCGGGCCGTTTGCCGTGACGCCGGAGCGGGCGAGCGCCGGAGGTTGAACCGCACGCGCCCCGGACGCCCGGAGTCGGGGCGCGTGCGAGTGAAAACGATGCACGTTTTCGGGCGGCTGACCTCCGTCGCCGAGCGCTAGCTCGCGCGGGCGGCACGCACCAGGTTGCTCATCAGCGCGATCGCCTCGTCGTGCGGCATGCGGCCGCAGCCGCAGGAGGACGAGACGAGCATGCGCTCGGATGGGAGCACGCGCAGCAGCACGCCGATCCGTTCGCGAAGCTCCGCCTCGCTCGCCGGTGTCGCCTTCACGTCGGCGATGCCGGCGATGACCTCCATCGACTCCGGAATCTCGTGGAGGAGCGCGATCTCGGCCCACTGGCCGGGGTAGGAGCACTCGACGTGGACGCGGTCGACGTGTCCCGCGAGCGCCTGGATCAGGGGAATCAGCGTGCGTAGGTGCTGCTCCTGCGTGCCGGGACGCCGCCCCATGTCGCCGAGACAGAAATGCACCGTGCGCCGCACGTCCGCGACCGCACGAAAGGGATAGGTGAGCCACGGCACGATGTCCTCGACGGTGCGGAGCTGCGTCACGAGCGCGACCGCCTCGAGGGGAGCATCGAGCTGGACCTCGCGTGCCCCCGCCGCGACGAGCTCGCGCACCTCGGTCTCCACGATCCGCGCCAGGTTCTCCAATTGCGCGTCGAGGTTGGGATCGAACATGAAGGGCAGCGTCATCGTCAGCACAGAGGGCACGGACGCCTTGTCCAGCTCGGGCTCGATCGCTTTCTCTCGCCGGAAGGCGAGCGCGTGGCCGGTGCCGCGCGGCGCGGTGATCTCGCCGACGATGCGATAGCGGCCGATGCCTTCGACGCCGGCGCGATGGTCGCGCCGCTGCACCACCTCGAGGCCGGTCAATCGCGCCGGCACGTGGTGCACGAAGTCCGGGGCGAAGACCTCGCCGCCCATGATCTGATCCAGGCCGCAGGCGCGCTGCTCGTCCATGGCGATCCGCGCCGCGGCTTGCAGCACGTCGTGCGCCGCCTCGTCGCTCAGTGTGCCGCGGTAGTACTGCGTGAGCCTCGGTTTCAGTCCGAAGGGGATGGGCCAGCTCCCGACGACCGTCGTGCGAATCATCCGCGACGTCTCCCCGTGCTCATGCGAGCGCCCCCGCGGCGTCGAGCGCGGCGATCCGCTCTTCGCTGTAGCCGAGAAGCGTGCGCAGCACGTACGACGTGTCGTGGCCGAGCGTCGGCGCCGCGCTCGGCATCCGCGCCGGTGTGCGCGACAGCCGGAAACGCGAGCCCTCGACGGTCGTGGCACCGCGCGTCGGATGCGTGAGGCGCACGAAGTGGCCGCGCTCGGCGAGCTGCGGATCGGCGAGGAGATCGCGGCTGTTCTGCACCGCGCTCGCCGGCACGCCGTGCGCTTGCAGCGCGCGCTCCGCCTCGTGCGCATCGTGCTGACGCGACCACGCCGCCACGTGCTCGTCGAGCACGTCTTGATGCGCGAGACGCGCGGACGGCGTGGTGAAGCGCGGGTCGGTGGCGAGATCGCCACGTCCGATGACGTCGCAGAGTGCGGTGAACTGCGCATCGTCGTGGACGGCGATGGCGATCCAGCGATCGCCGCCGGCGGCGGGATAGACGCCATGGGGCGCCGCCTCGCGATCGCGATTGCCGCGCGCGGCCTGCACGCGGCCGTTTACCGTGTAGTCGAGCGTGGCCGGCGCGAGAAAATGGAGCGCCGACTCTGCTTGCGAGAGATCGATGAATTGGCCCTCGCCGGTGCGGCGGCGATGATCGAGAGCGGCGAGCACGACCGCGGTGATGTAGCGCGGCGCGATGTAGTCGGTGTAGGCGCCGAAGGGGCCGGCCGGTGCGCGGTCGGGCCAGCCGCACAGGCCGGTGAAGCCGGTGATCGCGGCGGCGAGGTTGCCGAAGCCGGCGAAGGAGGCGAGCGGGCCGCTCTGCCCCATGAGACACGTGCTCACCATGATCACGTCGGCTTTCACGGCGCGCAGCGCCGGGTAATCGAGACCCCACGCGCGCATCGCTTTCGGCGAGAACGACTCGGCGACCACGTCGGCCCAGCGCACGAGATCGAGCGCCACCGCGCGGCCCTCTTGTGTCGCGAGATCGAGGGCGAGCATGCGCTTCCCGGCGTTCATGTTGTGGAAGAGGACCGAGTCCTCTCGGTCGGGTGGTAGGCCGAGAAACGGCGCCAGCGTCCGGCTGGCATCGGGGCGGTGCGCCGACTCCACGCGCACGACGGTGGCGCCGTAATCGGCGAGGACGCGCGTCGCCGCCGGACCGGCGGCGACCCACATGAAGTCGAGGACCTTCAGGTCCGCGAGCGGCAGCGCGTCAGCCATCAGACGACGCCCTTTGTGCGCAGCGCGGCGAGCTCCTTGTCGCCGAGGCCGAGATCGCCGACGTAGATCTCGCGGTTGTGCTCGCCCACGAGCGGCGGCCGGTGGCGGTACGTGAGCGGTGTCGCGCTCGGGCGCGCGAACGGCCCCGGGTAGCGGAACGTCCGCTCGAGCTCGGGATGCTCGATGAGTTGCCAATAGCCGCGTGCGGCGAGCTGCTCGCTCTCGACCACCTCGGCGACGGTCGCCACCGGCGCGATGAGGAGCCCGCGCGCGAGCGCCGTCGTGAGCAGGTCCGCCTTCGTCCTCGTGCTCGTGAAGTCGGCGACCACTTGCTTCACGCGATCGAGCTCCGCGAACGGCTCCTGCCCGCTCAAGAGCAGCTCGAAGTAGTGATCCCAGTCTTTGTCGCGGGTCGCGGCATCGCACCCGCCGTCCTCGTGCACCCACTCCATGAGCCGGCGCGTGAAGCGTCCGATCGACGCGCCGAACACGAGCGTGATCGACACGTGGCCGTCGCTGGCGGGAAAGACGAAACGCAACGCGAGCGGCCCGATGGCGGCGCCGCCGGCGACGCGATCCGTCTCGAGCCAGCCGACCGCCGCGGCGAGGCTCCCCGATTGCGTCGCCAGGGCGACCGCTTGCTGTGCCGAGACGTCGACGTGCTGACCGAGGCCGGAGCGGTGCCGCTCGTGCAAGGCGATGAGGGCCGCGGCGGCCGCCTCGGCGCTCGCGTGCAGGAACGCCTGGGGCACGGAGACACGCAGCGGCGGACGGTCCGCGTCGCCGGTCATGAAGAGCGGTCCGCTCGCCGCCATGACGGTGAGGTCGCTCGCCGCGTAGCCGGCTTTGGGGCCGGTCTGTCCGAAGGGCGAGATCGAGACGTAGATCAGCCGCGGGTTCACGGCGGCGAGGTCCGCCGGTCCGAGGCCGCGCGCGGCGAGCGTGCCCGGCGCGTCGGACTCGATCAGGAAGTCGGCGCGCGCGGCGAGACGCCGCAAGAGCGCCCGGCCCTCCACGTGCTCGAGGTCGAGCGTGATGCCGCGCTTGTTGCGGTTGTACGCCCACCAGACGAGCGAGCGTTCGAGATGCGGCTCGTCGCCGACGAACGGACCGAGGCGGCGCGCCGGCGATCCGCCGGGCGGCTCGACCTTGATCACGTCGGCGCCGAGATCGGCGAGGATCTGACCGCACAGCAGGCCGCGCTCGGTCGTGAGATCGAGCACGCGGTATGGGCTCAGCATCGTGGCCTCACGTTGGCGGATCTCACGAGCTCGCTGCGCTGCACGGCATTCGCCATGTACGTGCCGAGCGCCCGGTTGGCAACAAAGCGCTCGAGGGTACACGAGGCGCGGTAGTGGGTCGGTTCTGACCTACTACCCGAGGCGCCGGGAGCGTTGTGTCGCCATCGACCTCTCGGGTACATCGCACGGCATGCATCCCGATCTCCGCGATCGGCTCTCGATCGCGTATCCAGTCGTTCAGGCGGGACTCGGCGGCGGACTGTCGAGGGCAGAGCTCGCGGGCGCCGTATCTCGCGCCGGTGGACTGGGGACGGTCGGGATCCTCGGAGAGCCGGCGGCGTTTCGCGCGGAGATCCGCCGCGCGCGGGAGCTCGCCGCCGGTAAGCCCGTGTCGGCGAATCTTCTCTTTCCGGTGATGCGACGCGCGCACGTCGAGGCGTGCGTGGCGGAGCGCGTCCCCGTCGTGTCGCTGTTCTTCGGCTTCGATCGCCGGGTCGTGGAAGCGTTGCACGAGGTGGGCAGCGTCGTCATGCACCAAGTTGGCACCGTCGAGGAGGCGAGGCGGGCGCTCGCGGACGGCGCCGACGTGGTCATCGCACAAGGCGAGGACGCGGGGGGCCACCTGCTCGCGACCGAGCCGCTCGACCGCTTCCTTCCCGAGCTTCGCGACGTCGCCGGCGACCGGCCGGTGCTCGCGGCGGGAGGGATCCACGATCGCGCGAGCGCCGCGCGCGCCCTCGCGCTCGGCGCCGACGGCGTCTGGGTCGGAACGCGCTTCCTCCTCACGCACGAGAGCCACGCACACGAGGCGTATAAGGAGCGACTCCTCGCAGCCGACGGAACGCTCGTCACGGTTCTCTTCGGTCTCGGCTGGCCCGCACGCCACCGCGTCGTGCCGAACGCCGCGACGGACCGCTGGTGTGCGCGCGACCCGCTGGGTCCCGGTTGGGTGCGCGCCTTCTACCGCGCGACCGCGTCGGTGACGCGCCTGCTTCCCCCAAATGGTGCGACGCAATTCCTGAAGTGGCAGCGGCCACAGCGGCCGTTCTTCACTCCGATCGGTCTCGTGCGCGGCATGGATGCGCGTCTGGCGGACGTGACGCCGCTTTATGCGGGGGCATGTGTGACGCGCCTCCGGAAACTCGTGTCCGCAGAGGAAGCGGTGCGAGAGCTCTCAGGAGCGAGCGTCCAGCACCGCGCGTGATGCCGTCGATCTACGGCCGCCTTGAGCTTTGACGCCGCTCGGCCTAGCGTGCGAGCGCTCACACGTCCGTGGTCGCCGGAGGTCTCCATGTTGCTTCTGAATCCCACGCAGCACAGTCGCCACTACCCCGACGCGCGCTCGCGCGAGATCATGCTGAAGACGATCGACTTCTTCGAGCGCAAGGGGAAGCGGAAGCTCAAAGAGGACGACCGCGACCGCGTCTGGTACGCCGACTTCCTCGACTTCGTGAAGCGCGAGCGCATCTTTGCGACGCTGCTCACGCCGGCAGGCTACGGCGGCGCCGATTGCCGCTGGGACACGTGGCGGATCTGCGAGTTCAACGAGATCCTCGGCTTCTACGGCCTCGCCTACTGGTACACCTGGCAGGTCTCGATCCTCGGGCTCGGTCCGATCTGGATGAGCGCCAACGAGAAGCTGAAGCGCCGCGCCGCGCAGCTCCTCGACGACGGGGCGATCTTCGCCTTCGGCCTCTCCGAGCGGGCGCACGGCGCCGACATCTACTCGACCGAGATGACGCTCGTCCCGACGGGCGAGGGCGTCTACAGCGCGCGCGGCGAGAAGTACTACATCGGCAATGGCAATCAGGCGCGCATGGTCTCCACCTTCGGGAAGATCGCCGGCGCCACCGGCCGCGCGCGCGGCCCCGCGGCATCGAACGACCTCTACGTCTTCTTCGCCGCCGACTCGCAGCACGAGCGCTACGAGCTCAAGCAGAACGTCTGCAACAGCCAGTCGTACGTCTCGAACTTCCGCCTCGACGACTATCCCATCACCGAGGACGACATCCTCTCCAAGGGCGAGGACGCCTGGAACGCGTCCCTCAACACCGTCAACATCGGCAAGTACAACCTCGGCTGGGCGTCGATCGGCATCTGCACCCACGCGTTCTACGAGGCGATCAACCACGCGTCGGGACGGCGGCTGTACGACATGACGGTCACCGACTTCCCGCACGTCCGCCGTATGCTGACCGATGCGTACGTGCGGCTCGTCGCCATGAAGCTCGTCGCGCTGCGCGCCGCCGACTACTTGCGCGCCGCTTCAGCGGAGGACCGGCGCTATCTCCTCTACAACCCGGTCGTGAAGATGAAGGTGACGACGCAGGGTGAGGACGTCATCAATCTCCTCTGGGACGTCGTTGCCGCCAAGGGCTTCGAGAAGGACACCTATTTCGAGATGGCCGCACGCGACATCCGCGGCCTGCCGAAGCTCGAAGGCACCGTCCACGTCAACATCGCGCTGATTCTCAAGTTCATGCCGAACTATCTCTTCAATCCCGCCCAGTTTCCCGCCGTCGGCCGCCGCGACGAGGCGGCGAACGACGACTTTCTCTTTCACCAGGGCGCGACCAAAGGCCTCGGCAAGATCCAGTTCCACGATTACCAGCACGCCTTCGACGGCTACGACCTCCCCAACGTGAATCTCTTCGAGGAGCAGCTCGCCGTCTTCAAGGAGTCGCTCATGGCCGCGCCGCCGAGCGAGGCGCAACGGCAGGATCTCGACTTCCTCATGACGGTCGGCGAGATGTTCGCTCTGGTCGTGTACGCCCAGCTCGCGCTCGAGAACGCGCGGATCTATGCCGTCGAGGACGATGTCGTGGATCAGATGTTCGACGTTCTGGTGCGCGATCTCTCGCGCTTCGCCGTCGAGTTGCACGGGAAGGCGAGCACGACGCCGGAGCAAATGAGCTATTGCCTGAAGATGATCCGCAAGCCGGTCGTCGATGCCGCGCGCTACGCGCGCGTGTGGGAGGGGCAGGTGTACGCGCTCAAGGGCGCGTACGAGATGAACCCGTAGCCGAAACGATATTCGTCGTCGCCGCTTCGACATCGAACACGATGATCGCCTCGCCGCGTTCGAGCTGCCGTTCGACGTCGGCGATTTTCTCGTCGATCGGCTTCTCCCGCGCCCCGTAGTCGGTGCCGGCGCGCGTGACGTACTCCTCGATCACGCCGCGCAGCGCCTCGGGACTGAGCGCATCGTGAGGAATCTGCACTAGGTCAGCGCTTCGTGGGCGTCGACACGGATGTGGCGGCGGTGAGGTCGCTGAGAACCTCCTGCGCGTGCGTTCCGGGCGTGACCTGGGGGTACACCTTCACGACTTTTCCGTTCGGGCCGACGAGGTACGAGATCCGACGCGCGACCGGCTGGTGCGGGTCGGAAGCGGCGCCGGCCGCCGCTGCGAGCGTGCGGTCGGTGTCCGAGAGAAGGCGGAACGGGAAGCCCTGCTGTCGAACGAAGTTCGCGTTGTCTTCTGGCGTGTCGAACGAAACCCCGAGGATCTCGACGCCGCGCGCCTGGAATGCGGCGAACTGGTCGCGGAGCGCGTCGCCCTCCGCGGTGCAGCCGGGTGTCATCGCCTTCGGATAGAACCACAGCAGGTAGGTCTTGCCGGCGAGCGCGCTCGACGAAATTTTCGCGCCCGTGTGATCCGTGAGTTCCCACGTCGGAAACGGCGAGCCGGGCTGAATGACGTCGCCTGCATGCGCAGTACCTACGACGATCATCATCGAGAGCAAGGCCAGGGTGAATCGCATTCGGATACCCGAGCCGAGTCACTCCACCGTCATACCGTCCGCGGCGAGGCGCGCACGGCGCGGTTCTGCGCCCAGGTCCGAATGTGCTCGACCTGCTCTCGCATCGTCTTGGAGAGCGGCACCACGGCGAGCGTTGCCGCCTGAAGATCGGCGTCGGTGAGGTCGCGGTCGTGCAGTCGGGCGGCGCTGAGCGCCGACACCACGCACTGCTCGATTTCGGCGCCGGTCCATCCTTTCATGAAGCGCTTGAGCTGCTCGATGTTGAAAGGCGCGGGATCGATGCCGCGGCGTTGCAAGTGGATCTTCAAGATTTCCACGCGCTCCTCGTCGCCGGGCAGATCGACGAAAAACACCTCGTCGAAGCGACCTTTGCGGATCATTTCGGCCGGCAACAAATCGATGCGGTTGGCGGTCGCGGCGACGAACACGCCGCGCGCTTTCTCCTGCATCCAGGTGAGAAAGAAGGCGAACATACGACCCTGCTCGCCAGTGTTCTCTTGCGACGTGACGCCCATCTCGATCTCGTCGAACCACACCACCGCGGGGGCGATCTCTTCGAGCATATGGCAGGCCTGTGCGAAGGCAGCCTCGGCCGGACCGTGCACCCCAGAGAAAATATCCGTCATGTTGACGCGGTACAGCGGCAGACCGAAGTACGACGCGATCGCCTTGATCGACAGGCTCTTGCCGCAGCCGGAAATGCCCATGATCAACACGCCCTTCGGCACGATATCGGCGCTGATACTGTCGCGCATCGCGAACAGCTTGCGGCGTTCGAGCAGCCACTTCTTCAGATGCTCGAGACCGCCGACGTGTTCGATGTCGGTGCCGTCGGCGACGTACGTGACGAGACCTGAGCGATTCACCAGCAGCCGCTTCTCTTCCAGCAGGATCGGTACGGATGCGGACCCGAGCATCTTGCGGCCGGCCAACGCACGACGGACGGCGTGACGAGCCTCGTCCAACGTCAGTCCCTGGAGCGCCCGCGCCAGCTGCTGCAGCGTTCCTTCGTCGGATTCCACCGTGCCACCGGCGGCGGTGATCCGTTCGCCCTCGCGGCGCAGAAAGTCCTGCAACTCGAGGAGATCGGGGACGCTCAGCTCGACGTACGCGAGATCGCGCGCGATGTCGTCGGGGATGAAGCGTATCGGCGATGAGATCACCACGAACTTTTCGGTATCGAAGCAGCACGCGTAGAGGTCACGCAGCCGCCGTCGGATCTCGGCCGAGGAGCGCATGGGCTCGTGGAAGTCTTTGAGGTGAAAAATGCCCCCTTCGGAGTGCGAGGCGATGAAGTCGAGAGCGGCGCGCGGCTCGAATGCCTCGACCACGGCGCCGTCATCGCGCCGCATGCCTTCAGTGAGGCTCCAGGTCCACACTGGAATCGCGGGGTTGAAGAAGCGCCGCGACGCCTCGCGCAAGAGATGTCCGATGCGCTGCTCCTCGGTCGAACGGATGTACGTCAGCGGCCGGCCGGAGACGAAAATGTCACGCAACATCGCGAGCGAACGACTCTCGGTCTCGGGTTCATGTGCCACGACGGGCATCGTACTGCAGGTGCGACGCGAGAAGTAGCCCACGGCGCCGGTCAGGGAAGCAATAGCGTCGCAAGACCCAGAAACACCCCCATGCTCGCGCAGTCGGTCGCGGTCGTCAGGAAGATGCTCGAGGCGGTGACCGGATCGGCACCCAGTCGACGGAGCGCGAGAGGAATGACCACGCCCGAGATCCCGCTGGCGACGCACGCGATGGTCATGGAAATCATGACCACCCCGGCGAGCGTCCAAGCCGCGGGAACGTGCTCGGACCTCGCATAGACGAGCATTCCCAGGCCCGCGGCGATGCCGACGAGGGCGCCGTTCAGAAACCCGAGCCAGGCCTCCTTCACGATCATCGTCGTCGTTTTCCTGCTTTGCAGCTCGCCGAGCGTCATTCCTCGCAACGTGACCGCCAGAGCCTGGCAACCGGTATTGCCGGACTGACCGGCGAGAACGGGTAAGAACACCGCCAATGTCACGACCCGATCGATCGTTCCCTGGAAGAATCCGACGACGGACGCCGCGGCAAAGGCGGTCAAGAGGTTGAGCTGCAGCCATGGGTGTCGGAAGCGCAGGCTGCGTGGCCACGGCGTCGTGACCCGCTCCTCTTTCTGGACGCCGACCATCGAGCCGGGCTGCGCGCTGAGCTCGAAGGCTTGCTGCTGAAAGAGCGTCTCGCCGCGAATCGTCCCGATCAGCCGGCCGGTATCGTCGCACACCGGGTATGAAGGGTGATGCCGCGTCAGGACCGCGCGCATCGCGTCCGTCACGGGTGTCGCTGCTTTGAGATGAAAGGGATTGCGAATCATGACCTCGGCAAGCGCCGAGTCGGGATCCGCGAACATCATCTCGCGGAATACGAGGACGCCGACGAGCCTTCTCTCGCGATCGATCACGAACGCATACGAGACGAACGCTCGCTTCACGATTTCACGCAGCTCGTCGACGGCGTCGCGGACCGTCATCTCCGGCGGGAACTCGGCGAATGACGGCGCCATCAGACGCCCGATCGTGTCTTCCGGGAACTCGTGATTCAGAACCCATTGGCGCGACCATTCCGGCGACGCCTTCGCGAGGATGCGCGCGCGTCGCTCCTCCGGCGCTTCCCAGAGAATCGCCACCGCTTGCGACGGATTCATCGCCTCGAGAGCCTGCGCGATCGTCTCATCGCGCGCGCCGGCGAGCGCGGCCATCGCTTCGCGCGGGGCCCGACCTTGGATGGTGGAGAGCTCAAATCGATCGGCATCGTTCTCGGTGTGCACGCGGACACTCCTTGTCGCGGAAAGTGGTCCTCTACTATCACGCGGGTTGTCTTTCGTCGGCTGCCGTGAACATGCATCGGATGGCCGAGTCCCGAGACCCGTGAAGCTGCCGCTGAGATCGCTGGTGACGATCAACCCGCTGTCGGTGACGCTCGTCACGATCGTCGCGGTGATTGCGCTCGTCATCGCGGACGTGCCGATGCTCGATCTGATCGAGCTCCAGACGTACGACCTGCGGTTCCTTTCGCGCGGGCCGCGCCGACCCTCGTCCGCGGTCGTCTTGGTGACCATCGACGAGAAGAGTCTCGAGACCGAAGGACGGTGGCCGTGGCCGCGCTCGAAGCTGGCCGCCGTCGTCGACCGTGTCTCCGCGGACGGCGCCAAGGTGATCGCGTTCGACATCGGTTTTCCCGAGCCCGACGAGAACTCCGGACTCGCGGTTCTCGACGACGTCGGGCGGACGATCGGCGCGCTCGGCGTCGCCAATCCCCAGCTGGACGCGTTTCTCGGCGCGACTCGTGAGCACGCCGACAACGACCGAACGTTGGCGCGATCGATCGCCGCGTCACCCGCGACCGTCGTGCTCGGATACTTTTTTCACATGAGCCGTGCCGATCTCGCGTACGACATCGATCAGGGAGAGATCGATCGCCGGTTCGAGCTGCTCGCGTCCTCGAAGTACCCATTGGTGATGTACCACCGCGTCGATCCCGACGCCGTGATGTTGCCGCACGCCTACGCGGCCGAGACGAACCTCCCGCTGCTCACCGCCGCCGCCGCGTCGTCCGGATACTTCAGCGTGCGGCAGGACCGCGACGGCGTCGTGCGCTGGATGCCGCTGGTGATTGCGGGCGGGGAAGAGCTCTTCCCTCCGCTCTCGGTCGTGGCGGCCTGGCAGTATCTCGATCGGCCGCGGCTTGCCGTCATCGTCGGCGCGAGCGGCGTCGAGGGCATTCAGATGGGAGACCGCACCGTCCCGACCGATCCGATGGGGCGGCTGCTCATCGACTACCTCGGACCGCCGAAGACGTTTCCGCACGTCTCGGTCAGCGACGTCCTCGGCGGCAGGATCCCGGCGGGCACGTTCCGTGATCGGCTCGTGCTGATCGGCTCCATCGCGACCGGTCTCTACGACGCGCGCGCCACACCCTTCAGCCCCGTGTTCCCGGGCGCGGAGATCCACGCGACCGTCATCGACAATCTCCTCACGGGCAACTTCATCGCCAAGCCCGGCTGGTCGCGGACGTACGAGATCGTGGCGATCGTCGTGCTCGCCGCCCTCGTCGGGATCGCGCTGCCGCACGTGAGCACCGCGCTGGCGCTACTCTTTGTGGTGGCGCTTCTCGCGCTGAACATCACCGTCGCCGGCGAGCTCTTCGTGCGGTACGGGTTGTGGTTGAACATCGTCGGCCCGCTGCTGGCGGTGGTCGCGAGCTATACGGCGCTGAGCGCCTACCACTACGTCGCCGAGCAGCGCGAGCGCAGGAAGATCCACGGTGCGTTCGGGCGCTACGTCGCGCCGGCCGTCGTGGCGCACATTCTCGAGGACCCGACGCGCTTGAAGCTCGGCGGTGAGGAGCAGGTCCTCACCGTGCTCTTCAGCGACTTACAGGGATTCACGTCGTACTCCGAGCGCTACACCCCGCACCGGATGTTCCAGTTCCTCAGTGAGTACTACGGGCGGATGACGGAGCAGATCTTCGCCCACGAGGGCATGTTGAAGGAGTACATCGGCGACGAGCTGATGGCGATCTTCGGCGCGCCGATCGCGCAGAAGGACCACGCCGTACGGGCGTGCGCGGCGGCCCTCGACATGCGCAGTCATCGGAAGACGATGACCGAGGAGTGGATGGCGACGGGACGGCCGCCGCTGGTCGCACGGACCGGCATCAATTCGGGTCCGATGCTCGTCGGCAACCTCGGCTCGGAGTACCGTCTCACCTACGGTGTGCTGGGCGACAACGTGAACCTCGCCTCGCGTCTCGAAGGCCTCAACAAGGAATACGGCACCGAGATCATCATCGGGGAGGCGACCGCCGAGCTGGCGCGGGACGCCTTTGTGCTGCGCGAGCTCGACCTCGTCCGCGTCGTCGGCAAGAAGAAGCCGACGCGCATCTACGAGCTCCGTGCGACCGCGAACGGGCCGCTCGCCGCGAACGAGGACGCGATGCTGCGCGCCTATGCGGCCGCGCTCGCGGCGTATCGCGCGCAACGGTGGGATGATGCGCTCGGCTTCTTCGCCGAGGTGCTGGCGTGCCATGCGGCGGACGGCCCATCGCTCGTCATGATGCGACGGTGTCGCACCTACCGCGAGGCGCCGCCGCGCGAGAATTGGGACGGCGTCTTCGAGGCGACGCGCAAATAGCGGCGCGCCACGGTCATGCGTCCCGTGGCGCGCCGCAAGTTCGACCCTCAGCAGGTGTACTTCAGCAACGTGCCGTCCAATCGGCGATAGTAGCAGGTGGAGTGCTCCCCGGCCTGGATATTCTTGCCGTCGAGGTTCTCGACGATCGGGCCGCAGTCGTACTGGGCGGGGAAGTTGTTCGGGTAGGTGTTCGCCGGGTTCACCGGCGTGCACAGCACGGCGATTCCCGGCGGGATGATCGTGACCGGTCCGGTGTTCGCGGTGGCACTCACGAGGCCGCCCGTCTGATTCGTCTCGACCGTGAGGATGGCACCGCTCACCGTCGTGATCTCTTCCATCGTGCTCGCGAGCCGTGGCGTGCCGGCGGTGAACGGCCCGAGGATGTCGTCGAAGAAGACGTTCTTCCCCGACTTGAGCTGTACCGGCAGCGCCCCGGGCGACGAGAGTGCCGTCGCCAAGACCAGGTTCGGCGTGCCCGGTCCGACGTCGATGTTGAACGCGATACGGCAGGTCTTGTAGGTGATGATCCCCTTGCCGAAGCCCGTCGTCGGATCGCCCTGACCGTTGCTGTAGACCTGTTGGCAGCCGCTGAAGACGGTGTTCGTGCCCGGGTAGGTTTGGTTCGGGTAGATGTCGAGCGCCGCCGGGATCAGGATGTTGAGCTGGTTGTCGCCGCTCGGTCCCGAGAAGCGGTAGGGCCAGAAGGCGCACGCGACCGGCGATCCGTTCACGTGGCACGTCCCGGTCACCGGAAACGCGCCGCCGCTCGGCGGAACGATCTCGAGCACGTTCGAGCCGAGTATCGCGCACTGGCGGTTCGTCGCCTCCTGCGAGCCCGGCTGACACACGCCGTCTCCGAACTGCGCCAGCGCCTGCACGCCGACGAGCAGCGCGCCGAGGACGATCGTGATTGCGGACCAGCGTACGACGGTTCCTTTCGAGGTCGCGTTCGTCATCCTCCTCCTCTCATGCGAGTTACAATTCCTGATCATGGTTCCTCCTGGTAGGGGCCTCACGGATGCTCCTCACGGCAGGGCCAGCGTGACCCGCGCAAAGACCACCCGGTCGGGCTCGACGATTGGACTGGTGAAATCGGTGTCGTGGTATCGGAAGCTCTTGTCGAAGAGATTCGTCGCCCCGACGCTGACGAATCCGTAGCGCTTCGGCAAGCGATAACTGAGCGACGCATCGACGACGAAGAAATCGCTGGTGCCGGTCCTGAACTCCTCGGGATTCGGCTCGAACTCGCCGTGCTGATGGACATACGTACCGGTCACGGACGCGCTCACGCCCGACGGATGGAAGAACGCGACACCCATCGGAACACGCTGGGTGTCGACCCTCCGCACCCCGAACGTGAACTCGCGATCGCGCGCGAAGCGCTCGTAGAGATACTCGAGCCGCAGCGCGACCCAATCGTGGGGCGCCCACAGGAAATACGCGCGACCGAATCGCTCCGTCCAGTCGGCGTCTCGCACCGAGACGGTCCCCAGCTCGGGATCGACGAGTTGAAACGGCACCTGCAGTTTGCGGTGCGAGTACTCGAGTCCGCTGAAGAGAGTGTCGCAGAGCTTCTGATCGACGGCGCCGCCGTAACGCCACGAGCTGGTGGCGTTGCCGTCGTCGAAGAACTGGTTGAAGCCCGCCACCTGCGTCGGCTCGAGGGTCTGATTCGTGATCAGCGTCCGCTTCAGCACGCGAAACACGGCGGCGCGCAGCGTGGTGCTCGGAAGGGGCGTCCAGGTGAGGCCGACCTTGGGGTTGAATTGATTGCGTTTCTTCGTGGCGCTGTCGCCGCTGTAGAAGTCGCCGCTGCCGCCGAGTGTGAACGTCACCTGCCGCACGGGCGTGAGGTACGAGTAGACGTAGGCGTTGGTGTGATCGCGGCCGCGGTCGCTGTGCTGCGTATCGAAGACGGTACCGTCGGGGAGCGCGAGCTCGGTCGTCGAGCGATCCTCGCCGCCGACGTTGACGTGCCCGACGCCGGTGACGACGTTCACGTACTGCGAGCGGAACAGGTGCTGCAGCTCGCCGCCGTTGCTGTGCTGGTGCCCCGCGACATCGATGGAGTTGACGGGAGGGAACGGCGGTCGATCTCTCAACGTATCGTCGAGGTCTTGATGGATGAACGACGCCAGCAGGATCGAGTTCGGCGAGAACGCATGGCGCGCGCCCACCCGGTACGTGTTGCTCTCCGCCGTCTGGCGCTCGTGGGGACGGAAGTCCTGCGGAAAGAACCGCAGCTGGAGATCGCCTTGGTCCTGATTGCGATAGCGATACTCCGCCTGGATGCTCGTCTTGGCGCTGAGCTCGCCCTGCACGAAGGCGTCGACGATGTCGTCGCGGTGATCGTCGTTGGTGCGAAAGCCGTCGGTCTCGAAGTGGTTGTAGCCGACGCTGAACGATACCTGGCGGTGGATGCCGGCGACCACGCCTTCGCCGGCGTACGTGCCGTTCTCGCCGACGAGCCCGGTCGTCTGCAACGTCACCTGATCGCGGTTGAAGAGCGGATTGAACTCGTTGAACGAGAGCCCCGACGGCCCGCCGGAGCTGATCTGGAAGAGGTTGCTCTCGGCGAGGCGAGGCTGAATGGGGGTGATGTTGATCGGTTGCAGCAGCTGCGATTGCAGCAGCTCGCTCACGCGCGCGATCTCGTGACGGGGCAGGGCGGAGTAGCTGTCGGCGAGGAAGCGGTGGGCGGAGTAGTTCGTCGGGTCGGTGTTGGCGGACTTCCATCCTTCGACAAGGGCGAGCGGCTGGAAGCCGAGGTCGCTATAGATGCGGCCGAGGCTGGCGCTCCGCGCGGCGAGATCGGCGTCGAGTAACAGCCGCGAGCGGTAGACCGCGCGATTGTCGTTCAAGTCGATCGCCTTTTGGAAGTCGCGCAGTGCTTCGACGGGACGATTCGTCGTCTGCTTCTGAATCGCGTCGTAGAACCACGGCGTCGGGTCGAGTGGATCGAGCTCCTTCGCGACCCCGTACTGGCGCTCGTCGAGTCCGGTGCGCTTCTCCTCGAAATAGGCCTTGCCGAGGTAGCTATGAACGACTGAGCTGTTCGGGTCGAGGCTCGCCGCGACCTCGAGGTCGCGGCTGCCGGCGCCGAGATCGCCTTCACGGATCTTGGCGAGTCCGAGCCCGAGACGCGGCAGCGGGTCGGCCTGATCCAACGCGATCGCTTGCTCGAAGGCGTCGCGCGCCGCCCCGGTCTCGACTTCCATGAGGTGCGCGAAACCAAGGACGGTCTCGGTCCGCGACAGCTCCGGCGCGAGTGCGGCGGCCTTCCGCGCCGCGCTCAGCGCCGCGTCGAGCTCGCCGAAGGACGAGCGCAGCTCCGCCATCCTCGCCCATGCGAGGGCGTTCTCGGGCTCGAGCTGGAGCGCGGTCTCGACGCTCTGCCGCGCGCCTTCGAGGTCGAAGCTCGCCTGTTGGGCGTAGGAGAGCGCGATCAGCGTCGCCGCCGAGCGTGGCGCCGCGGCGACCGCTTGGCGCGCGTCGGCCAGCGCCTTCGCCTTGTCGTCCTGCACGACGGCGATGATCGCCCGCAGCGCGAGCGCGTTGCCGTCGTGGGGATCGAGCTGCAGCGCGCGCGCGATCTCCGTCGCCGCCTCGTCCGTGCTGCCGACCGCCAGCAGCTGGGACGCGTGATCGGTGAGCGCGCGCGTGTCACCGCCGTGCGCTGGGACCGCGTCGGGGCGCTGATAGACGACCGGGGGATAGTAGAGCGCCCATTGCACGGCGTCGCGCGGTCGCGCGACCACTCGCAAGACCGGCGCCTTCCCCCGCTCGGCGACGGCGGATTGGCCGCCGGTGAGCGTCACGCTGCCGGCGTCGTTCGCCGCGACCACGGTGCCGTCGAAGATCGAGAGCAGCGTCGCGTCGTCGGCGACGCGCACGAAAAATTCGGTGCCGCGGATGCCGGCGACCGTGAACGGCGTCTGGACGTCGACGCGCGCCGGGCTGCGGCTCAAGAAATGCGCGGCGCCCTTCGCCAGGTCGACGACCGACGTGCCTTCGCCTTTGACGCCTTCGATCGTGATCGTCGTGTTCGCGGCGAGCCGCAGCAGCGTCTCGTCGAGCTGCATGACGTCAGCCCGGCTCTTCTCCTGCACGCGAATGGCGTCGCCCGGGCAAAAGGTGTCGTTGCGGACGACCGCCTGCCACTCCGCCGCCCCGGCTCGCCGTGCCTCGACGGTGCCCTGCACGGAGACGATCCGCGCCACCTTCGGCTCGCACGGCCCCGCGGTCTCGGCGCCGAGGCCGGGGAGCATGGGTCCCGCGAGGGACAGCGACACGGCAACCGCCGTCGCCGTGCGCGTGCCGCGGAGCGGATCGGTCCGACGGCGAGGTCTCCTCACGCTCGTCACGCTCGTGCTCTGAGCCATCGCATCTGCCCCCTTTCCCCCTACGCGCTCAGGGCGCGGACCTCGTCCGTGAGCCTTCGCACGCGCTCGGAGAGGCGGCGCGTGAAGTTCTCCAGGAGCTTGACCTTCAGATCGGGATTCTCCGCCGTCAGCCGCTCGAAGACGTCGATCGACATCGCGTAGCACTCGACGGTGCCGTCGGCCCGCACCGCGGCCGACCGCGGGCGCCGCTCTACAATCGCCATTTCGCCGAAGAGCATGCCGGGTGTGCACGTGGTGAGGCGCCGGGTGCCGCCAGTGGGAAGCTCGGCTATCACGCTCACCTGTCCGCGTACCAGCAAAAACAGCGCGGTCGCCGCCTCGCCCTGGCGGACGATGATCTCGCCGTCCGCATACCGGCGCAGCTCGAGCACCTCGCGCAACATGGCGAGCCCCGCAGCGTCCAGTCCCTCGCAGATGTCGAAATCCTCGAGAGGGACGGGGCGGTCCGGCGCCGCGGTCGCTCCCAACTGGTCGAGCAGACGGTCCTCGCAGTGCTCGAGGGCCGCGTCCGTCTCCTCGATGCAGCGGTACGCGGGCGCGGCCGTGGTGCCGCGCGCCAAACGCGCGTTCAGCCCCGCGTCGTGGTGGTATTCGGTGAGGACCAGCTCGGCGTAGCGGCCGCGGACGGCGTCGACGAACGCGAGCCAGAGGTCGAGGGCCGGGGCGTCGGCGCTGAGGACGCGTTTGAAGTCGACGATGACATAGGCAATGCGCTCCGGGAGCTCGAGCAACTCGCGGATGACGTGCTCGATCGAAAAGAGCGTCAGCTCGCCTTGCAGCTCGTGGACGACGATGCGATCGCCGTGCTCGGCGAGCGCCAGCGTCTCGCCCTTCGGCCGCAGCCGCTTCGAACCGACCGTCGCCGCATCGTACCGCCGCCGTACGACACCGCGGAGCGACCGCCCGCTCCCGAACAGATGGAGGTGAAAGTCCTCGGAGAGATCGTTGAAGACGCGGATGCCCCGCACGCTGTTGCCGCGGCCGTCGAGCGGCGGCGAGAACACCGCGATCGCCATCTGCCCAGGCAGGACCCCGATGATGCCGCCGCCGACGCCGCTCTTCGACGGCATGCCGATGCGATAGATCCACTCGCCGGCGTAGTCGTACATCCCGCAGGTCGCCATGACGCTGAGGACCTGGGGCACATCACGGCGACCGAGCGCCATCTCGCCGGTTGCCGGACAGACGCCGCCGTTCGCCAACGTCGCCGCCATGATCGCGAGGTCGCGACAGGTGACCAGGATCGAGCATTGGCGAAAGTACGCATCGAGGATCGGCTCCGGCGAGGACTCGACGATGCCGAAGTTGCGGAGCATGAAACCGATCGCGAAATTCCGGAATCCGGTGTCGCGCTCGGAGCGATAGACGCTCTCGTCGATCGCGAGATCGCGCCCGGCGCAGCGCGAGCAGAGCTCGAGGATGCGTTGGATCCGCTCGCCGTCCGTTGCCGCGCGCACCAGACCGGTCGAGGCGATCGCGCCGGCGTTGATCATCGGATTGAAGGGACGGCCGCTGTCGCGGTACAGGCTGATCGAGTTGAACGCGTCGCCGCTCGGCTCGACGCCGATCTTGGCGAGGACCGCCTCGCGACCGCGGTCTTGCAGCGCCAATCCGTAGACGAACGGCTTCGAGATCGATTGGATCGTGAACGGCTGGCGCGTGTCGCCGACCTCGTACAGATGACCGTCGATCGTCGCCACCGCGATTCCGAACCAACTGGGATCCGCCTTCGCGAGCTCCGGAATGTACGCGGCGACCACGCCCTCCGTGCAGGCCGCGTGCTTGCCATGGAGCGCCCGCAGGTATGTCGCGAGGGGGTGGGCGGCGACGTCGGCAAAGGCGTCCATACGCGGAAGGGCCGTGCTCATCGCGGCGGAAGAGCAACCGATATGCCACGACGGGGTCGCGCGAAAACGGACTCTGACGGCATCCTGCAATCAGGTGAGTGCCGGATCGTTGGGCACTGCCTCCGTTTTGAGCAGTAGGCGCGCGGTACAAACGGCGCGCGATGATTGCGGCTTCGATCTATACGGGTGCTGATGCACCGGCGTCGCCGTCGCGTTCGTCACGGCGTGCGCGACGCTGACGCCACCGCTCGAGCATCCCCGCAAAGGGGAACTCGACCGTTGCAAGGAAGAGATCGGCCACTGCCCACCACAGGAACGCCGCGCCGAGCGCGCCGCCACCGATCGCAGCTACGGCCCGCCAGCCACCCAACGAAGTCATCCACGTCATGCGCGCCAGCGTAGATCGTCCGACGCGTGACGCAAGAGCCCACGGGATGCCGCAGGGGTAAGGAGCGCGTGTCAGTCGAGGCCCCAGGAGAAGACGTGCCGTGGCGTGAGTTCGACGATCACGTCGCCTTCGTAGCGTCCGCATTTCGTCGACTGTCGCGTTTCCCTTGCCGGCAAGTCCGCAGTAGCATCGCGGCACTTGAGGTCGTCAGGGATGGAGGCGCTGTGAAGTGTAAGACATGCGGAGTAGGGGACAGAGTCGAGATCGCCGCGAAAACTATTGGCCGTGACGCGGCCGGCATCACGAGGTGCCACCGGCTCGAATGCGGCCACGCGTGGCACGTGGCGATCCCCACGATCGACACGCGCTCACCCCTCGAAGTCGCCGAACCGGCGCACTGCAACTGCGGCGAGATCGCGACGGTGAACGGCCTTCTCGTCGAGGGCCGTCATCACGCGGCGTTGGGGAAGGACCTCACCGAGGAGACGTTTCGGCGGTGGCTCGAGCAGGTGCTGCAAGCGCTCGACGGCATTCCCGCCGAGATCGGCGCCCCCAGTCTCGTCCATTCCGCCACGCTCGCCGCGAAGTCGCACACGACCGGCATGAGCGAGAAGACGAGCAGCCTGAACAAACTGCTGGGGCGAGCCATCAAGGCGGTGTCTTGAGCACGCGCGCGACGCTTCTTGCTCGCCGCGCGTGATCCCGCTCGACGCTTGCATTTCGGATTCAAGTGAGAAGCGGGATCACGCGTCGGACAACGTCGGGTTCGCGGCCTGAACGAGTTCGATGGCGCGGTCCAGTGGACCACGTTCGGACTACGTCAGACCATTTCTTTGAGCCCTCGGAGCGGACGTACCCGCACCACGTTCCGCGCGGGCTTGGCCTTGAACATGACCTGCTCCTTCGTGAACGGGTTGATGCCCGGGCGAGCCGGGGTCGCCGGCTTGCGGGTGACGGTGATCCGCATCATGCCGGGCACCTTGAAGACACCGGCGCCCTGTTTCGACAGGTCGGCCTTGATCAGGGAGCCGAGCGCGTGAAACACGGCAGCGACGTCGCGGCGATGGATGCCGGCGTGTTGGGCGATCGTCCCGAACACGTCGCTCTTGCTGCGGGGCTTCGCCGAAGCACTGACCTTGAGCGGCTTGGTGAGGTCAAGCTTGGACACGGGCCGCGTGGCGATCACCTTGTTCATCTTCTTCGTGGGGGTCCTCTTCTTGGTGGCCATACTCGCTCCTCCTCGTCCCTCGTCGTGATGTTGGAGCTGCGTCCCATAGGTCGGGATGAGGGAGAAGGCAAGTACGAATCGCAAGCCTGTACTTGCTGCGCGCGCTGTCAGCGGGTCCGCGTCCCCAAGCGAGGGCGGGCGTCATCGGTGGCGAGCCCGTCACGGGGCGTCCTCAGCGCTGCTTCTCATCGAGCTCCGCCCAGCGCGCATAGAGCGCCTCGACCGCATGGCGCGCGGCCTCCGACGCCGCATAGCGGCGCGCCACCTCGGCGGAATCAGCGGCCACCGCCGCATCCGTGAGCGCGGCCTGGGACGCCGCGAGGGCGGATTCGGCCGCAAGGATGCGCTCCTCGATCGACTCCCATTCCTGCCGCTCGCGATAGCTGAGGCGCTTCACGCCGGTGACCACGCGAGCAGTCCCTTCGCGGGCTCCGCCATCGGCGCGCGCCGTCGGGGAGGGCGGTCGGCGCGCGGCCTCCCACTGCGCGAGGTCAGCGAAGCGCTCGGCGCCGCCGCGGCCGTCGAGCGCGAGCAGCTCGGTCGCGACGCGCTCGAGCAGGAAGCGGTCGTGGGTGACGAGGACGACCGCACCGGGAAACTCCTCGAGGCTCTCCTCGAGGATCTCGAGCGTCGGGATGTCGAGGTCGTTCGTCGGCTCGTCGAGGAGCAACAGGTCGGCGGGGCGGAGCATCAGGCGCGCAAGGTGGACGCGCGCCCGCTCGCCGCCCGAGAGCTGGCCGACGGGCATGCCGAGCCGCTCCGGTTGGAAGAGAAATCGTTTCGCCCATGCGGCGACGTGGAGCGCGCGACCCAGGTACACGACCGTGTCGCCTTCCGGCGCGAGCGCGCGGCGCAGCGGCATCGTGGGATCGAGACCGGCACGGTGCTGGTCGAAGTGCACGACGCGCAGGTCGTCCGCGTGCTGCACCGTGCCGCGATCGGGTGCGAGCGCGCCGGCGAGAAGCCGGAGCAGCGTGGTCTTGCCGCTGCCGTTCGGGCCGAGCAGGCCGAGACGCATGCCGGGGCTCAGGACGAGGTCGAGGCCGTCCACGATCGTCCGGCCGCCGAGCGCCTTTCCGAGGTTCGTTGCGACGACGAGGCGTTGCGTCCGCCGTCCGGACGCGGTGAAGTCGATTGCCGCGCGCCGCTCGGTGCCGCGCTCCTTCGCGACCGCGAGCTCCTCGATCAGCCGGCCCGCCGTGGCGACCCGCGCCTGCTGCTTCGTGGTGCGCGCCTTCGGCCCGCGGCGCAGCCACTCGATCTCGCGGCGAACGCGGTTCGCGAGCGTCTCCTGATACGCGGCGTGCTCGCGCAGCGCCTCGTCACGGCGCGCGAGGAACTCGCTGTAGCGGCCGACCGTCTCGAAGAGGCCGGTCGGATACGTGCGATTGATCTCGATCATGCGGTTCGCGACGCGCTCGAGAAACCAGCGGTCGTGGCTGACGACCAGGTAGGCGAGCGGTTCTCCGCGCAGCAACTCCTCGAGCCAGATGATGCCTTCGACGTCGAGGTGGTTCGTCGGCTCGTCGAGCAGCAGCACGTCGGGGGCGCGCGCGAGCTCACGCGCGATCGCGAGCCGCTTCACGCCGCCGCCCGACAGCGCCCCGACGCGCGCCGTGGCATCGGCGAGGTCGGCGCGGCTGAGCGCCTTGGCGACGCGGAGCGCGCGCTCGGCGGGATCCGCGACGTCGTCATCGGTCACCGCCGCCGTGACGACGGCTTCCACGCTCGCGTCCGCCGGAAACGCCGGCTCTTGCGGCACGTAGCCGACGCGCGTCCGCCGCTGCAGCGCGCGCACCCCCGAGTCCGGCGCCTCGATTCCCGCGAGGATCCGCAGCAGGGTCGTCTTGCCGGCGCCGTTCGGACCGACGAGGCCGACGTGGTCGCCCGCGGCGAGCGCGAGCGACAGCTCGGCGAAGAGCGGCGCCGCTCCGTACGCCTTCGTGACGTTCTGGACCGCGAGCAGAGTGATCGCTCAGGAATAGCAGCTGTGGCGACGATGTTGGACCGCCGTCGTCGACGTGCCGACGTGCCGAGAGTGCGTCATGCGCGATACGCGGAGGTACGCACGTCGTTGTCGTCTGCGAACCGGTTGACGCGGGATCGCTTGTCCGCGCATGGTTGCGCGCACCGGAGGACATGGCAATGCGAAGAATCGGCACATCGCCACACGTGGATGAATCAGACGAAGAGCCGCCAGATGATCACGACACGCTTGACGACGCCCTCAGCGTCACCGAAGCGTGGCTCCAGGGCGCAAACGGTACGATCACCGAAGCGGGAACGGTCCTGACGTTTCTCGACGCCATTCTCGCGAAGCTGACGACGCTCCGTCAGTCGTAGGCAGGCGCCGGCCACTTGTGTCGGCCATCACTCGCGCCAGAGCCACAGCCCACCCGTGAGGCATATTCCGATCGCCGCCAGCCACATCACGCTGCTGACGACCAGCGGATACATCATGAGCGCCATCCCGAGCACGACCGGCGGAACCTGCTGCATCTTCCGCCCGTAGCGGAACGCAACGAACCCGATGCCTCCGAAGAGGAAGCTGAGGGCGATCGCGGTCGGGTCGAAGTTAAATCCGGGCACGTGTCTCGTGGCGGAGACGGTGTTGCGTCACCCACCTACTCGCTAGGCGAGAGGTAGCCGCGCCTCTATGGACGCGCCTGCTCCCGGCGCGGCACGGAGCAGGAACTCGCCCCCGAGTAGCTCGGCGCGCTCGCGCATACTGAGGAGGCCCATACCTCCGGCTTCGCCGTCGTCCCATTTCGCCAGCGCGTCGGGATTGAATCCGCAGCCATCGTCGCTGATGCTGAGGGAGAGGCAGTCTCGATCAATCGCGATCTCGACGGAGACGCAGGTGGCGCCCCGCGCGTGTCGGATCGCGTTGTTGACTGCTTCCTGGATGATTCGGAACGCAGCAGTTTCGATGTGATCGGGTAGCCGTCGCTCGACCTCCGCCCGCACCGCAATGCGGAGCCCCGAGCGTTTCTCCTGGCGCCGCGCGTACCAACGGACTGCTGGCGACAAGCCGAGGTCATCCAGGATTGACGGCCGCAGATCGAGCGACGTGTCGCCGGTCTGTTGCATGGCGTCGTCGATGATCTCCAGGGAGTCGGTCAATCGCACCTCCTCGGCGAGCTCGGGGTGCGAGTGGCGTAGCCTCTCTAGATTCAGCTTGAGCGCGGCGAGCTGCTGTCCAATATGGTCGTGAAGCTCGCGCGCCAATGCCCGGCGCTCCTCCTCTTGGACGGACAGCAGGCGGCGTGAAAGATGTGCGAGTCGCTGCGAGTACTCGGTGAGCGTTTGGGCTGCACGTCTCGTGTCAGTGATGTCCTGCACGACGGAGACGAAATTGGTCGGGCGTTCATTGCGGTCGCGAACCAACCCGACGCACAACGTCACCCACACGATCTGTCCTCCGGGGCGCACGTAGCGCTTCTCCATCGCGTACGAGGTAATCTCGCCGGCGAGAAGCCGATTCACGTTGGCGAGGTCGATCGCGAGATCGTCGGGATGCGTGATCCCTTGGAAGTCTGCTTGCATGAGGTGCTCGCGGTCATAGCCGGCGATCTCACAGAAGCGATCGTTCACCTCGATGAACCGTCCATCCGGTGCTACGCGCGCAATGCCCACCGCGGCTTGCTCGAAAACCGCGCGGTAGCATCCCTCGGTATCACTGCTATTCGAACTCGGAATTCTCCGGCTCATGCGACGAAGCTCCTTCCGCGACGGCGCGCTGGTGGTCGCGGGGTGTGGCGCCGGTTATCGCATTCGACCGCAGCGACTGCCACCTTCGATCGCATCCGTCGCGTCGCGAAACGAGAAGGGGGCGCAGAGCTTCGAGTGGGCGCGCAGGCGGCGGAGTCTACGCGCAGAACTACGTGGTGCCTGGATCGGGGGGCATCTCCTGTTGCTCGATGTCGCAGGCGCCGCAGTCCCGATTCGACGTATCGGACTCCGACGGGATGCAGGTAGTCTTGCGGTAGGAGGCGCTCAGATGGGCGTACCCGAAGCCGCGGCGTTCTGTCGCGGCATGCGGTTTCAGCGGCGCGAGGCGTTTGGTAGTCAGTTACGCGACGGCGAGGTCAGGCACTATCCGCGCGGGGAGGTCCACATCGCCCCGCTGGAGGGTCATGCCTGGCAACCGCTCTGCGGCGCGCTGCTTCAAAACTCTGCGCCGCGAAATAAGTTCGTGAACGTTTCAGCCCGACAGGATGCGGACTGGTGCCCTGGCTGCGTCGCCGCGCTGTTTGGAGGATGGTTCAGATGAGTCGCGAGCGACCCCCGGAAGGCAAGTCCAAGAACCGCCTCAAGCTCAAGGCAACTCATCGGAGCGATCCGTCGCGTCCGAAGTCTAAGGGCATCGGACTTCTTGACGAATCAACCCAGGGCATGGGACAGCGGCT
>JBGPOW010000035.1:0-26950 GCA_041488235.1 Binatia bacterium | reverse complement strand
CGCGCGCGCCTCACGCGCCCCGTCGTCGCCGCCCTGTGATGTTATCGTCACTCGTGCTCGCCTACGGTTGACGTCGTGGGGCGGGGGGCGGGAGTCGCCTCGCAGGCTAATTGGTCGAACACCTGCTGAGCCAGCGCGGCGACTCCCGCCGGCCGCCGCCCGACGTCATCGCGGCGAGAGCGCGCGAGGATGACACCAGTGTCCGGCGGCGACGGCGCGCCCGCGCCGCGCTCCGTCGCGGTCGGGCCGGTCACGTTCGGCGCGACGCGGCCGCTGGCGCTGATTGCAGGCCCCTGCGTGATCGAGAGCCGCGAGTCGACGCTCCGCCACGCCGAGCGGCTGCGCGACGTCGCGCGTCGTCTCGACGTGCCGTTCGTGTTCAAGTCGTCCTTCGACAAGGCGAACCGGACGTCGCGTGCGGGCTTTCGCGGCCCGGGGCTGGACGCGGGGCTCGCGATTCTCGCCGAGGTCCGCCGCGAGATCGGCGTGCCGGTTCTCACCGACGTGCACGAGGCCGGGCAGGTTGCGGCCGTCGCCGCGGTCGCCGACGTCTTGCAGACGCCGGCGTTCCTCTGCCGGCAAAGCGACTTCATCGCCGCCGTCGCCGCGGCGGGAAAGCCGGTCAACGTGAAGAAAGGCCAGTTCCTCGCGCCGGACGAGATGGAGCACGTGATTGCGAAGGCGACCGCGACCGGCAACCACCAAGTACTGGTCACGGAGCGCGGCGTGACGTTCGGCTACCACAACCTCGTCTCCGACATGCGCGCGCTCGCGATCCTCGCGCGCTTCGGTTACCCGGTCGTGTTCGATGCCACGCACAGCGCGCAGCTCCCGGGCGGCGCCGGCGGCGCGTCGGGCGGGCAGCGCGAGTTCGTCCCCGTCCTGGCGCGGGCCGCGGTCGCCGCGGGTGTCGCGGGGATCTTCATGGAGGTGCACGAGGATCCCGATCGCGCCCGCAGCGACGGACCGAACTCGCTCCGCCTCGCCGATCTGGCGGACCTGCTCGCCACGTTGGTCGCCCTCGATCGCGTCGTGAAGGAGCGTCGCGCGTGATGCGTGGCCGAGCACGAGCGGCGAAGCCGCGCGCCGCCGGTCCCGCGAAGCCGGCCGCTGCCGCCGCGCCCGCGAAGTCTCGCAGACCGCACGAGCCCGCGGCGCCGGTCATGGGGCGCAATTCGAGCGACGGTACCGCGCGGGCGGCGCACGGCAGCGTCGCGCACGCGCGGCGCGTCCTCGGTATCGAAGCGGCCGCGATCGCCGCGCTCGCCGCGCGCCTCGGCGACGGCTTCGCCGCCGCGATCGAGCTGATCGCACGCTGTGCCGGCAAGGTCGTGGTCACGGGCATGGGCAAGTCGGGGCACGTGTGCCGCAAGATCGCCGCCACGCTCGCCAGCACCGGGACGCCGGCCTTCTTCCTCCATGCCGGCGAGGCGCTGCACGGCGATCTCGGCATGCTCGAGCGCACCGACCTCGTCTTGGCGATCTCGAACAGCGGCGAGACCGAGGAGATTCTCGACCTGCTGCCGATCCTGAAGCGCCTCGGTCTGCCGCTCGTCGCGATGACGGGCGGGCTCGACTCGACCCTCGCCCGCGCCGCCGACGTCGTCCTCGACGTCGGCGTCGCGGAGGAGGCCTGCCCGCTCGGGCTCGCGCCGACGGCGAGTACGACAGCGACGCTCGCGATGGGTGACGCGCTCGCCGTCGCGCTCCTGCAGCACCGTGGCTTTCGCGCCGAGGATTTCGCGGCGCTGCACCCGGCGGGGACGCTCGGCCGCAAGCTGCTGAAGGTCGCGGATCTGATGCATCGGGGCGCCGAGCTTCCGATCGTGCACCAGGACACGCCGTTCAAGGACACGATCGTCGAGATGACGTCGAAGCGGCTCGGCTTGACCGGCGTCGTCGACGCGACCGGCGTCCTCGTCGGCGTGATCACCGACGGCAACATTCGGCGCGCGTTCGAGCGCCTGCCCGACGTGCAGCGCGCGACCGCCCGCGACCTCATGACACGAGCGCGGCGCGAGAGCATGACGGGCCCGCCGAAGACGATCGACGGCGACGCGCTCGCCGCGAAGGCGCTCGCGGTGATGGAGCAGCACGCGATCACGTCGCTGTTCGTCGTCGACGACGACGCGCGCCCGACCGGGGTCGTGCACCTCCACGATCTGCTGCGTGCGAGGGTCGTCTAGGCGAACGCTGCGCGCGCGCCACGTCCCAGACGCCGACGTGCTGACGCGTGCGCGGCGAATCCGCCTCGTGCTCCTCGACGTCGCGGAGCTGGTGCTGCAAGCGCAAGGCAAGTGGGCGAGCGTCGTCGGCGAGAGCATGCGATGAGACGGTCCGTCACCGTGCGCACGGAGACCGCGCCGCTCCCGCGTCGGCACCGTCCACTCGTCGTGCGCCGGTTGCGGCGCGCGCTGCGGCAGATTCGCGACACGCTGCTCGCGGTCGCGATTCTCATGCTGTTCGCCGTCTTTCGCCTGCTACCTCTCCGACTGGCAATCGCCGTCAGTGGAGCGCTCGTCGGTGCAGTGGCGCCGTTGCTCGGCAAGCCGTGGCGCCTCACGACGGCGCACCTCGAGCTTGCGTTCCCCGAGTTGCCGCCGCGCCGTCGGCAGGAGATCGCACGCGCGGCGTTCGCGAACGTCGGGCGCTCGTTCGCGGAGATCGCGAAGCTCGCGACGGTGCGATCACAGCTCGAGCGCTACGTCACGTTCGAGGGGCTCGAGCACATGCGAGCGGCGCTCGCCGCGGGAAACGGCGTCCTCGCCATCACCGGCCACATCGGAAATTGGGAGCTGCTCGCGGCGTCGTGCGCGGCGATCGGCCTCCCCGTCGACGTCATCGGCCGACGGCCGCACAATGCGTGCCTCAGCCGGATCCTCGTCGCCATGCGCGCGGGGAGCGGCGTGACGACGATCGAGCGCGACAGACCGCAGGCGGGGCGCGCGATTCTCCGAACGCTGCGGGCGAACCGCATCCTGGCGCTGCTGATCGACCAGGATACGCGCGGCCCGCGCGTGTTCGTACCGTTCTTCGGACGGCCGGCGGCGACGCCGAGCGGGGTCGCGACGCTGGCGCTGCGGACGCACGCACGGGTCGTCGCCGTCTTCATTCATCGCCGCAGCGACGGCGGGCACCTCATCCGCTTCCTGCCGCCGTTTCCCCCGGCCGACGCCGATCGCGACGACGTCCAGGCCCTCACGAACGCGTATACGGCCGCGATCGAGGTGCAGATCCGCGAATACCCCGAGGAATGGGTGTGGTGGCACCGCCGGTGGCGCCGCCGGCCGGTGGCGAACGGGGCGACCTCACCGATTCCGTAGCTTTACTACTCGGATTTGCGATGGTATTTTTCTTGCATGCCGTTTGCGCGCTGGCGTGCCCTCTCTGCCCGCCGCCGGGCCCGCTGGGGCCTCGGCCTGGCCCTCGTCCTGCTTCTCGGGGGCGTCACCGTCCAGCTCGTGCGCTCGCAATGGCAGCAGCACCTGCGCGGACTCCGTAGCGCGCAGCTCGATTTTCTCCCCGAGGCGGCGCAGCGCATTCAGAACTTCCGCCGCGTCAAAATGGACGGGGATCGCAAGGCATGGGAGGTCGCGGCGCGCGAAGCCCAGTACTTCGAGGACGACCAGCAGGTGAAGGTCGAGGGTCCGGAGGTGAGCTTGTTCCTGAAGGGTGACCAGGGGGTGGTGTCGGTGCGGGGCGATCAGGGCAAGCTCTTCCTGAACGGGCGCGACATGGATCGGGCCGAGCTGCAGGGCGCGATCGAGGTCCGGTTCAAGGATTACGTCGTGAAGACGGATCGCGCGGTCTACGAGCGCGCATCGGACACGGTGGTCGCGCCGGAAGCGGTATCGATCATCGGCGACGGTCTCGCGGTCACCGGCAAGCGGATGACCGTGGAAATGGAGGCGCAGCGGCTGCACCTCGAGGGTGCGGTCGAGACGGTGCTGAAGGTTGGGGAGGCGGCTCGTGCGGGGGCGCTGTGAGCGGGTGGTCGTCGCGACGTGCGTCGCCGCGCTGCTCGGTCTGCCGGCGATCGCTGAATCGAGGAAACAGCACCCCACGGGGGCAAGCACCACGGGTGCAAGCGCCACGGGCGCAGGCGGCGCGAAGGCTGCGGCCGGGGCGCCCGCTGGGACGCCGCCCAATCAAATGGATTTTTTCCAGGGACTGTCCCTCGGCTCGAACAAGGAGCCGATTCACATCAACTCCGACGCGCTCGAGCTCGACTACAAAGGCAGCGTGTTGACGTATTCGGGGAACGTGAAGGTGACGCAGGGAGACGTCACGCTCACGAGCGATCGGCTGGCGATCACGTACGATCGCCAAGCCGTGCAACGCTCGCCGGCGACGAGCGTGACGCCGCGCGCAGCGACCGTCGCGTCGGCTGCGACACAAGGCGGCGCGGCGCCTTCGCCGGCGGCGAGCCCAGGCACGCTCGGCGGCGGCGCGGACAAGATCAAGGAGGTCATCGCCGAGGGGCACGTCCGCATCCAACGCGGCGATCGCATTGCCGAGGGGCGGCGGGCGGTCTTCGACCAGGCGAAACAAACGATCACGCTCAGCGACGGCGCCGTCCTGCACGAGGGCGCCAACCAGGTCGCCGGCGAGCGGATCATCGTCTACCTGCAGGAGCAGCGGAGCGTCGTCGAGAGCGGCTCGAACTCGCGGGTCAGCGCCGTCTTCTACCCGAACGCAAACGCGAGCGGCGGCACGACACCGGCGCCGACGCCGCGCGCGGCCGGCGCGAGCCCCGCAGCGATCGCGGCGAGCGCGAGTCCGAGCGCATCCCACGTGCAGGTCGGTGAGAGCGCGCGCGCAGCGGCGGAGGGACACTGAGCGGTGGGGGAAAGCGTCCTCGTGGCGGAGCAGCTCGACAAGTCGTTCGGAGGCCGGCGCGTGCTCAGCGACGTCTCGGTCTCGATTGCGGGCGGCGAGGTCGTCGGGCTCCTCGGCCCGAACGGCGCCGGCAAGACGACGACCTTCTACATCATCGTCGGTCTCTTGCGGCCGGACGCGGGACGGGTATCGCTGAACGGCAAGGATCTGACGGATTTACCGATGTATCAGCGCGCGCGCGCCGGGATCAGCTATCTTCCGCAGGAGCCGTCGGTCTTTCGCAAGCTCACGGTCGAGGAGAACATTCTGGCGATCCTTGAGACCTTGCCGATTTCTGCCGAAGAACGTCAGGTACGGCTCAGCGGGCTACTCGAGGAGCTCAGCATCGCGCACCTGGCCAAGAGCAAGGCGTACTCGCTGTCCGGCGGCGAGCGGCGCCGTCTGGAGATCACGCGTGCGCTCGTGATTTCGCCGGCGTTCATGCTGCTCGACGAGCCGTTCGCCGGCATCGATCCGATCGCGGTGCTCGACATTCAAAACATCGTGCAGCAGCTGAAGGAGCGGGGCATCGGCGTGCTCATCACCGATCACAACGTGCGCGAGACGCTCGGCATCTGCGATCGCGCCTACATCTTGAACGAAGGCGCGATCCTCGAAGAAGGCGTGCCCGCCCACATTGCCGAGAGCCGCCAAGCGCGGACGCTCTACCTCGGCGAACAGTTCCGTCTCTGACCCATGGCGCTCGAAACCAAGCTCTATCAGAAGTTGACGCAGCAGCTGGTCATGACGCCCCAGCTGCGGATGGCGATCAAGATCCTCCAAGTCGGCCGCATGGAGCTGGAGGCGATGATCGTCGACGAGATGGCGCAGAACCCGGTGCTCGAGGAGGCGAACGAGTCCGTCGAGGAGCCGAAGCTCGAGACCGAGGTGCCGAGCGTCGACGGCCAGACCGCGTCCACCTCGAGCGACGAGTGGCAGCCGGAGACCGAGGCCGCGCCCGACGTCGCCGCCGCGAGCGGCCTCGGCGAGATCGACTGGAAGGACTACGTCGAGAACTACGGCAACGATTTCCACGGCGCGCCGGCGAGCGGCGGCGGCGAGGATGACGACAAGCGCCCCGCGCTCGAGAACACGCTGGTGCGCAGCAACTCGCTCGTCGACCATCTGATGTGGCAGCTCCGGCTCTCCGACATGAGCGAGGCCGAGCAGACGATCGGCGGGGTCATCATCTCGAATCTCGATCCCGACGCGTACCTGCGCTGCTCCGTCGAGGAGATCGCGTTCATGGCCGGCGTCGATCTCGAGGTGACCGAGCGCGTGTTGGCGCGCGTGCAGTGCTTCGATCCGCCCGGCGTCGCCGCGCGCTCGCTGTCGGAGTGTCTCCTCATCCAGCTGCGCCAAAAAGGGCTCGGCGATTCCCTCGCGGCGACGCTCGTGCGCGATCACATCAGCGGTCTCGAGGGACGGCGCTTCGACAAGCTCGCGCGCGAGCTGAAGGTGAGCATGGCGGAAATCGCCGACGCGGCGCGCGTGATCGCGACGCTCGAGCCGAAGCCGGGGCGCGACTACGGCGACGGCGACATCCGCTACATCACGCCCGACGTGTACATCCAGAAGGTCGCCGACGAGTTCGTCGTGACGCTGAACGACGAGGGCCTGCCGCGGCTGCGCGTCAGCCAGTTCTACCGCCGCGTCCTCGGCCAATCGGAGACGTCGGAGGCGAAGGGCTACATCCAGGACAAGATGCGGGCCGCCGCCTGGCTCATCAAGAGCATCCACCAGCGGCAGCGGACGCTCTACATGGTCACGCAGTCGATCATCAAGTTTCAGCGCGAGTTCCTCGAGCACGGCGTCTCACACCTGCGGCCGCTCGTCCTCAAAGACGTCGCCAACGACATCGGTATGCACGAGTCCACGGTGAGCCGCGCGACCGCGAACAAGTACGCGCACACCCCGCAGGGCATCTTCGAGCTCAAGTACTTCTTCACCTCGAGCCTGCGCAGCTCCGAGGGCGAGGACGTCTCCGCCGAGAGCGTCCGCAAGAAGATCCGCGAGATGATCAGCGCCGAGGATCCCAAACGCCCCTTCAGCGACCAATGCATCGCCGAGCGCCTCGCCAAGGACAACATCGACATCGCGCGCCGCACGGTCGCCAAGTATCGGGAGCTGATGGGCATCCTTCCCTCGTCGAAGCGCAAGCAGTTCTTCGGGAGCTAGCCGAAGAGCGTACGTCGTTGCGCCGGGCGGCGGGCAGCGCCTCGCTGCCTCAGCAGATCTAGCGGGCCGCGGCCTCGTGGGGATCCGCGCGTACGTCGTAATGTCTTCCGCCTATGTACGATCTATTCGGCTGCGAGGCGCTGCCCGCCGCCCGGCACGCACCGAAGCACGCTCTCCGTCCAGCAGCCCGCCGTCGAGCCGCTTGCGCTTCGCGCGTGCGCGTTTGGTGCGTCGCGCACGGGCGACAGGCGATCGGTAGGCGCAGAACGTTTGCCGGGTCGCCCTAGTGCGGCGGCGAAACGCGCACGCGCGCGGAGCGCGCGCAGCAACGCGACGTCTCGTGCATGGTGAAGAGCGTGCTGCGCCTCGTGCCGGGCGGCGGGGGGCGCCTCGCAGCCGAATAGATCGTACATAGGCGGAAGACACCGCTCTTTTCGGAAGGATCCCCACGGGGCCGCGGCCCGCTAGATCTGCTGAGGCAGCGAGGCGCTCCCCGCCGCCCGGCCCGCGACGGAGCGCTCTTCGCCCTCGCGAGCGACCGCGTGAATCCCGCGCGCTCTCCCGCTAAGATCGCGGCAACGGTGGAAGGAGGCTGTCGATGCAGGTGAGCGTGACCTTTCGGCACATCGAAGCGACCGACGCGCTGCGCGTCCATGCGGAGCGACGGGTGGAGCGCATCGCGAAGTACGTGCATCGACCGATCGACGCGCACGTCATTCTCTCCGTCAACAAGCGTCGTCATGCCGCCGAGATCGTGCTGAACGCCGACCGGACGACGCTCAGCGCGAAGGAGGAGACGGGCGACCTCTACTCCGCGATCGACCTCGCCGCCGAGAAGCTCGTGCAACAGGCGCGCAAGCACACGAGCAAGCTCAAGCAACACAAGGGCGGCGCGCGTTCGCCGCGCGCCGAGACCGAGGCGCCGCCGCCGGCGACCGAGGCGAGCGGACCGGGTCTCCGCATGGACGTCATCCGCGCCGACAGCTTCGATCGCCGCAACGGTCCCGACGTCATCAAGACGAAGCGCCTACCGGTGCGCCCGATGTCGGTCGAGGAAGCGGTGATGCAGATGGATCTCATGAGCAACGAGTTTCTCGTCTTCCGCGATGCGGCGACGAACGCGTTGTCGGTCGTCTATCGACGCAAGGACGGTAACTACGGCCTGATCGCGCCCGAGGCGTCCTGACTTTTGCTCCGCCCGGAGCGGTCAGCTATACGCTCACGATCGCGATGAAGGTCCTCGACATCCTCGATCCGGCCGTGATCGTCCCTGAGATGCGCGCGACCTCGAAGCCCGAGGCGCTGCACGAGCTCGCCGCGGTGCTCGGCAAGCTGCACCCGAACATCGACGTGGAGCGTCTGGTCGAGGTGCTGCTCGAGCGCGAGGAGCTCGGCTCGACCGCGATCGGCGAGGGCATCGCGATCCCCCACGGGAAGCTGCCGGGCGTCGGGAACGTCGTCGCCGCGTTCGGTCGCAGCTCGCGCGGCATCGATTTCGACTCGCTCGACGGCAGCCCGACGCGTCTCTTCTTCCTGCTCGTCGCTCCGGAAGAGTCCGCCGGCATTCATTTGAAGGCGCTGGCGCGGATCTCACGCCTCTTGAAAGATCGGGCGTTCCGCGAGCGGCTGTTCGCGGGCGCCACCGCCGAGGCCCTCTTCGCGACGATCCGCGAAGAGGACGAGAAGTACTGACCGCATCGGCATGCTAAGCTAACGGCCGTGGTCACGATCAGGGCCCTGATCGAGGCGCGCGGTGCGGCGTGGAACTTGCGGCTCCTCGCCGGCGAGTCGGCGCTCGACAACGCGACGAGCGTGCCGCGGATCCAAAAGCCGGGGCTCGCATTCGCCGGGTACCTGCCGCAGATCCATCCCGACCGCGTGCAGGTCGTCGGCAACACCGAGCTCGGATATCTACGCACGCTCCCGCCGGCCGAGGCGCGCCACGCCGTCGAGCGCGTGTGTCAGCAGCGTATCGCGTGCTTGGTGGTGACGAACGGCGCGGAGCCCCCCGCGGCTCTCGTCGAGGTCGCGGCGACGCGTGGCGTGCCGCTCCTCGTGACGCCGCTCAGCACCTCGGAGCTGATTCGCAATCTGACCACGTGGCTCGAGGAGCGCCTGGCGCCGCACGGCTTGCTGCACGGAGTGCTCGTCGAGGTGCACGGTCTCGGCGTCCTCCTCTTCGGGAAGAGCGGCATCGGCAAGAGCGAAGCCGCGCTCGACCTCGTCTCGCGCGGTCACCGCCTGGTCGCCGACGACGTCGTCGAGGTGCGGCGGACCGCCGCGGGTCGGATCGTCGGCTGCGGCGCCGAGCTGATCCGCCATCACATGGAGATCCGCGGCCTCGGCATCATCAACGTCCAGGACCTCTTCGGGATCCTCGCGACGCTGCGCGAGAAGGAAGTGCAGCTCGTCGCGGAGATGATGGAGTGGTCGAGCGACGACGTCGCCGACCGCCTCGGGCTCGAGGATGAGACACACGTGATCCTCGACGTCAGCTTGCCGATGGTGCGCATCCCGATCCGCCCCGGGCGCAGCGTCGCGACGATCATCGAGGTCGCGGCGCGCAATCACGTGCTGAAGGGCCTCGGTCACCACACCGCGCGCGAGTTCGCCGCCAAGCTCGACGACGAGATCGCCCGCCGGCGCGGCATCATCATGGTCAGCGATCGAAAGCCGGCCGCGGCGAGCGCGCCCGGCCCGGGTGTCACGCGCGCCCGCCGCCGCAGTGACGAGAGCGGCCGGTGAGGGACACCGCTCTCCAGGTCGTGATCGTCACCGGCCTCTCGGGATCGGGGAAGAGCACGGCGATACGCGTGCTCGAAGACCTCGGTTTCTACTGCATCGACAATCTGCCCGTCGTGCTGACGCCGAAGTTCATCGAGCTCTGCCAGAACTCGGAGGAGCAGATCAGCCGCGTCGCGCTCGGCATCGACCTCCGCGAGCGCGCGTTTCTCGCCGCCTATCCGGCGGTGCTGGAAGACATTCGCCGCGCCGGTCACCGCGTCGAGATCCTCTACCTCGACGCCGCCGACGACGTGTTGGTGCGGAGGTTCAGCGAGACGCGGCGCCCGCACCCGCTCGCCGAAGGCACGAACGTCGCCGCCGGTATCCGGCGCGAGCGCGAGAAGCTCGCCGATCTGAAAGGCATGGCCGATCGCATCATCGACACGTCGGCGTATACCGTGCACCAGCTCCGCGACGAGCTGCGCGGGCTGCTCGGCGTCGTTGCGGGCGGTGAGGAGGCGATGCGGGTGTTTCTCGTGTCGTTCGGCTACAAGTATGGCTTGCCTTCCGACACGGACATGGTGCTCGACGTCCGCTTCTTGCCGAACCCGTTCTTCGTCGACGAGCTGCGACCGCTCGATGGCACCGATGCCACGGTCGCGCGTTACGTGCTCGACCGCGAGGAGACGCGCCGCTTTCTCGAGCACACGATGACGCTCCTCGACTTCGCGTTGCCCTTGTACGAGCGCGAGGGGAAGCGCTATCTCACGATCGGCATCGGGTGCACCGGCGGCCGGCACCGCTCGGTCGCGATCGTCGGGGAGCTGGAGCGCCGCCTCGCCGGATGCGGCTATCCGGTGACGGCGCAGCACCGCGACGCCGGACGCCCATGATCGGCATCGTCCTCGTCGGCCACGGCTCGCTCGCGCCCGCGGTGCTCCGCAGCATCGAGAGCGTGCTCGGACACTCGGTCCCGAACATGATCGCCGTCGGTGCCGGCGCCGACGACACGCTGGAGAGCTTGAAGGAGCGGATCGGCGGCGCCGCCGCGTCCGTCGACGACGGGCACGGGGCGCTGATTCTGACCGACATGTTCGGCGACTCGGCGACGAACGTCAGCGTCGCGCTCGCGCGCGAGGCGCACGTCGAGGTCGTCACCGGCGTCAACCTTCCGGTGATTCTGAAGGCCGTTTCCGCGCGGCACTCGATGGACCTCGAGTCGCTCGCCCAGTTCGTCGTCGCGTACGGGCGCGACCACATCCTCCACGCGGGTCCCGGCAACCCAGCATCGCCCGGTCGCGCGCCGAAGCACGACGGATGATGCGCAAGGAGCGGCTCGCCGACGGGTCGATCCGCGCCGAGACGGAGATCATCAATCGGCTCGGACTCCACGCGCGCGCCGCGGCGCGCTTCGTCGAAACCGCAGCCCGCTTCGCCGCGGACGTGACGGTCTCGAACGGCGAGGAGTCGGTCTCCGGCAAGAGCATCCTCGGCCTCATGATGCTCGCCGCCGCCGAGGGCACGACCCTCGTCCTGCACGCGAGGGGCGCCGACGCCGAGCAGGCGATCGACGCCCTCGGCGAGCTCATCGCCGACCGCTTCCACGAAGGCTTCTGAGTCACTATAGCCGAGGCGTTGGCGGCCGCGTCGCAGCGCTGCATCGAGTTTCGCCTTGACCACCTGCGAAGCGGGTCGATATAAGGTTGGGCTCACATCCCGCCGGGAGGAATCGCATGCCGCTCAAAGATTTCCTGTTTACGTCCGAGTCCGTTTCCGAAGGTCATCCCGACAAGATGTGCGACCAAATCTCGGACGCCATCCTCGACGCGATCATCGCCGAGGATCCGAGCTGTCGCGTCGCCTGTGAGACGCTCGTCAAGACCGGCATGGTGGTCGTCGCCGGCGAGATCACGTCGACCGCGAACGTGCCCTACGCCGAGATCGCACGGCGCACGGTGCGCGAGATCGGCTACACCTCGTCGGAGATGGGGTTCGACGCCGACACCTGCGCGGTGCTGATCGCGGTCGACCGGCAGTCGCCGGACATTTCCCAGGGCGTCACCGAGGGCGAGGGCCTGCACAAGGAGCAGGGCGCGGGCGATCAAGGCCTGATGTTCGGTTACGCCTGCGACGAGACCGACGAGCTGATGCCGTTTCCGATCGCGATGGCGCATCACTTGGTCGAACGGCTGGCGCAGATCCGCAAGGCGGGAGGCATGCCGTTTCTCCGTCCCGATTCCAAATCGCAAGTGACGGTTCAGTATCGCGACGGCCGTCCGGTCCGCATCGATTCCGTGGTCGTCTCCTCGCAGCACGCGCCCGACGTCACCCACGAGGTGCTTGCGAAAGCGATCACCGAGGACGTCATCAAGAAGACCATTCCTGCGCAGTACCTCGACGCGAAGACGCGTTTTCACGTGAACCCCACCGGGCGCTTCGTCGTCGGCGGACCGATGGGCGACTGCGGTCTCACCGGCCGCAAGATCATCGTCGACTCGTACGGCGGCTACGGTCGCCACGGTGGCGGCGCCTTCTCCGGCAAGGACCCGTCGAAGGTCGATCGCAGCGCAGCGTACATGGCGCGCTACGTCGCGAAGAACCTCGTCGCCGCCGGTCTCGCGTCGCGCTGCGAGGTGCAGCTCGCGTACGCGATCGGCATGGCCGAGCCGCTCTCGGTCTTGGTCGACACGTTCGAGACCGGCGTCCTGCCGGAAGCGAAGATCGCGAGCCTGCTGCGCGAGCTCTTCGATTTCCGTCCGGCGGCGCTGATCAAGACGCTCGATCTGAAGCGACCGATCTATCGCGCGACCGCAGCGTACGGCCACTTCGGGCGACCGGCGGCGAACGGGCTCTTCCCGTGGGAGCGCCTCGATCGCGCCGACGACCTGCGACGCGCCGCCGGCCTAGAGAAGACCGCGCGCTCCGCGAGCGCATAACCGCTGACGTCGCGCGCCGCCCGGCGGACGGATCTGCGGGATCGCACGTCATCGCGTGTGTCGCAGCCGCCCGTTCGCGTGCCGACGTTGACACGCGCGCGCGGCACCATGTGCCAGCAGCGCCCCGGCACGTCGTCTCCGCCCCGCCGTTCTCCATAGCGTGTGCTGGCGCGGCCTTTGCTGTGTCCGGCCGTCGTGAAGGCGAACGCTGAGCCATTGCTCGCGGACAACGCGCGCTTGCGGGAGGCGCTCGCGCGCTCGGTCGCGCTCATGCAGCGCGCGAACGAGCTGGCGTCGCTCGGTCGGCTGACGGCCGCGTTCGCACACGAGGTCCGCAATCCACTCGTCGCGTTGCGGATCTTTGCACAATTGCTGCCGACGCGGTGGGACGACGCCGAGTTCCGCCGCGATTTCTCGCACGTCGTGATGACCGAGCTCGAGCGCGTCGAAGCGATGGTGCGCGAGTTCCTCGCCGTCGCCCACGAGCCGGCGCGCGAGGGCGACGGTGCGGCGAGCGGCGGGGCCGCGGACGCGACACCGATCTCCCTCACGAGCGCAGGCCCCGGGCCGACGTCGCGTGTGAGCCTCGCGGAAATCGTCGACAGCGTCCTCCCGCTCGTACGCGTGCAAGCGCGCGAGAAGGACGTCGAGATCGTCTTCGAGCGTGCCGACGAAGCCTACGTCGACGCCGAGTCGCTCCGCCTGCGCCAAGTGGTGATGAACCTCGTGCTGAACGCCATCGATGCGACACCCGCGGGCGGCTCGATCGTCGTGCGGTGCGACCGCCGCGAAGGCACCAGCCCGAGCGTCGCCCTCACCGTGCGCGACTCCGGCCGCGGCATCGCCGCCGACGACCTCCCGCGCATCTTCGAGCCGTTCTTCACCACGCGGGAGCAGGGCACGGGCCTGGGTCTCGCGATCACGCGGCAGATCGTCGAGGGTTGCGGCGGGTCGATTCGTGCGGAGAGTGCCGCGGGTGCCGGCGCGACGTTCGTCGTCGAGCTGCCCGCGTCGGCCGCGGACCTCGGCCACAGCGCCGAGCCGCGCGCCAGTCACGGCTGAACACGCGGCGCGCGGCGTTGTTCTAACCGGGCACCGACGATAGATTGGTCGCTCGCGGGGTCGGCGGCATCGGCCCCGCACCGAAAGGAGCGCCCATGAGTTACGAGAACGTCGTTGTCAGCCGCGACTGCGAGGGCATCCAGATCCCGCAGGGGAATTCCGTCACGATTCCCGAAGGCACGCTCGCGATCATCACGCAGTCGCTCGGCGGAACGTACACGCTGCAGATTCCGAGTATGGGCGGTCTCTTCCGCGTGAGCGACCGCGACGCCGACGCGATCGGAAAGCAGGCGAGCGCCGGCGCACCGTCGAGTGGCGCGCAGGGAGGCGAGCTCCGCGAAGAATCGGTCTGGAGCGAGCTCCGCAACGTCTACGACCCCGAGATCCCCGTCAACATCGTCGAGCTCGGGTTGGTCTACGATCTGAAGATCGAGCCGCTGCCGGCGGGCGGCAGCAACGTCCAAGTGGCGATGACGCTCACGGCGCAAGGGTGCGGCATGGGGCCGTCGATCGCGATGGACGCGCAGCGCCGGATCGAGTCGCTGCCCGGCGTCGGTGAGGCGCATGTGCGCGTCGTCTGGGATCCGCCGTGGAATCCGAACATGATCTCTCCGGAGGGTCGAGCGAAGCTCGGGATGGCTTGAGACGTCGGGCGCGTCGGTGATGGACCTCGACCGCAGCGCGGCGCTCGACTGGTTTCGTCGCAATCGGGCGCGCTCGCGCGCGCTCTTCTCGATCGTCGCGCCGGACGCGTTTCTCGAACGGCCGATCGCGCTTCGTCACCCGATCGTGTTCTACGAGGGCCACTTGCCGGCCTTCAACGTGAACACGCTGCTCCGGCGCGGTCTCGGGTACGGGCCGCTCGATCCCGAGCTCGACGTGCTCTTCGAGCGCGGCATCGACCCGCTCGACGAGCAGTCGGCGGCGCACACACGGCGCGCGACGTGGCCGTCGCGCGCGCGCATCGGCGAGTACGCGCGCGCGGCCGATGCGGCGGTCGCCGACGCGATCGCCGCCGCGGACGTCGATCGCGCCGACTCGCCGGTCCTGCGCGGCGGCCTCGCGCTGTACTCGATCCTCGAGCACGAGGCGATGCACCACGAGACGTTGCTCTACATGCTGCACCAGCTGCCGTACGAGCAGAAGCGAATCCCCGTTGCGGACGAGCTCGCGAGCGCGGTCGCGACGGCGCCGGGCGACGGCGCATGCGCGAGCGAGGCGGCGCCGGCTGCGGCCTCACCACGGCCGCGCGCGACCGTCCGCATCCCGGCCGGCGTCGCGACCCTCGGCGCCGATCCGGCGCGGCTGCGCTTCGGCTGGGACAACGAGTTTCCGCTCCACCAGGTCGTCGTCGCGGCGTTCACGATCGACGTCTACGACGTGACGAACGGCGATTATCTGGCGTTCGTCGAGGCGGGCGGCTACGCGCGCCCCGAGCTTTGGGACGCGGAGGGATGGACGTGGCGCGCGCGCTACGGCGTGCAGCACCCGGCGTTTTGGCTTCGCCGCGACGGTGATTGGCGGTGGCGCGGCATGCTCGCGGCGCGCCCGCTGGCGCTCGCCGCCCCGGTATACGTGAGCCATGCCGAGGCGTCAGCGTTCGCCCGCTGGAAGCGCAAGCGCCTGCCGACCGAGGCGGAATATCACCGCGCCGCATACGGCACACCGGGCGGCGACGAGCGTCCGTATCCGTGGGGCGACGATCCTCCCGATTCGTCGCGCGGCCTCTTCGACCTGCGCGCGTTCGATCCGGTCGCGGTCGGCTCGTTTCCGGCGGGCGCGAGCGCGTTCGGGGTGCACGATCTCGTCGGCAACGGGTGGGAGTGGACGTCGACGCCGTTTGCCGGATTTCGCGGCTTCGTGCCCTCGGCGGCGTATCCCGGCTACTCCGCGGACTTCTTCGACGGCCGCCACTTCGTCATGAAGGGCGCGTCGCCTGCGACGGCGACGCCGCTTCTGCGTCGCAGCTGGCGAAACTGGTTTCAGCCGCACTATCCATATCCGTACGCGGCTTTCCGGCTGCTGCATGAGTAGCGCGCTCCTCCATCCGCGAGCCGACGGCGCCGGGGAGGCGACGGCGCGTAGCGATGCCACGTTCCTTGCCGAAGTCGAGCCGCGCGTCACGAGTGCCGCCGAGGCCGACGCGCGCCGCGAGTTCGCCGCCGACGTCGCCCGCGACCTCGCGCTCCGCCCGAAGCGCCTGCAGCCGAAGTATCTCTATGACGCCCTCGGGTCGCGGCTCTTCGAGGCCATCTGCGAGCTGCCGTGGTATCGCATCACGCGCGCCGAACGGCGTCTCCTCGAGCTGCACGCCGGCGCGATGACGGAGTCGATCGCCGACCTCACGGCGGTCATCGAGCTCGGCTGCGGGAGCGGCGAGAAGCTCGCGCTCCTCGCCGGCGGGATGCGGCGGCGCCCCCGGCCGCTGCGCGTGCACCTCGTCGACATCTCGCCTGCGGCGCTCGACCTCTCGGCGCGTACGCTCGCGACCGTGCCGCACGTGAGCGTCGTCACCCACCGCGCCGCGTACGAGGTCGGTTTGCGGCAGGCGGCGACGTCACCGCTCCGCCACGGCGCGACGCTCGTGCTCTTCCTCGGATCGAACGTCGGCAACTTCCATCCGTCGGAGGCGGACGCGTTCTTCCGGACGGTGCGCCGCGCGCTCCGTCCCGGTGACGGGTTTCTCGTCGGTGCGGATCTCGTGAAGCCCGAGGCCGATCTCGTCCGCGCCTACGACGATCCGCTCGGGGTGACGGCGGCTTTCGACATGAACCTGCTCGTGCGCATCAACCGCGAGCTCGGCGGTACCTTCGAGCTCGGCGATTTCGCCCACGAGGCGCGGTGGAATGCGACCGAATCGCGAGTCGAGATGCACCTCCGCTGCCGGCGCGCGCAACACGTGGCGATCGCGGCGGCCGGCATCAGCGTCACGTTCGAGGCCGGCGAGACGATCTGGACAGAGAGCTCGTACAAGTACGTTCCGGACGCGATCGCCGCCCGCGGCGCGGCGGCGGGGTTCGCGTGCGCCGAGCAGTGGATCGACCCCGACGCCGGTTTCGCCGTCACGCTGTTCCGCGTCCGTTGACGCTGCCGACCGTTGCACGACGGCGAACCGCGGCGAATCCGACGCGGTCCGTTCGCGGCATGCGGACGCGCGGCACCGCGACCCGCCGCGCGCGACCGATCCACGTCAGAGGAACGCGGCGAAGACGGAGTCGGCGACGAGGAGGCCGCGCTCGCTCAGCGCGAGCCGCTCGTCGCGGTCGATGAGGAGCCCGTCGCGGCGGAACGGCTCGATCTCCGGATGCACGGTCGCGAGCGGCGCGTGGAAGCGCGCGGCGAACGCCGTCGGGTCGACGCCGCGCAGCTCGCGTAGACCGAGAAACATGAACTCGGCGGTCGCCGCGTCGAACGAGAGCGCCTCGCGGGTGACGCTCGCATCGCCGCCGGCCGCGACCCGCGCGATGTAGCGCTCGGGGATGCGCTCGTTCGACCAACGCTCGCCCCACCCCGGCGTCGGGGCGTAGGAATGCGCGCCGGCGCCGACGCCGAGGTACGGCACGCCGCGCCAGTAACCGCAGTTGTGGCGCGCGGCGCGGCCCGGCTGGGCGAAGTTCGAGATCTCGTACTGCTCGTAGCCGGCATCGGCGAGGGCGCTGCGCACGTGCTGATACATCCAGAGCTCGTCGTCCTCCGCGAGCGGGAGGAGGTCGCCACGGGCGCGCCAGGTGTGAAACGGCGTCCCCGCCTCGTACGTCAAATTGTAGGCGGAGACGTGCTCGGGAGCGCAGGCGAGCAGCTCGGCGACGTCGGCAGCCCACGCGGCGCGCGTCTGCCCGGGCACGGCGAAGATCAGGTCGAGGTTGACGTTGTCGAAGCCGGCGGCGCGCGCTGCCGCGAGCGCCGCGCGCGCGTCGTCCGCCGAATGGATGCGGCCGAGGGTTTGCAGGAGATCCGGTTGGAAGGACTGCACACCGAACGAGAGCCGGTTCACGCCGGCGGCGCGAAAGCCGGCGAGCCGCGCCCGTTCGACGGTGCCCGGGTTCGCCTCGAGCGTGATCTCCGCGTCCGCGGCGACGCGCCAGCGCGCGGCGATGCCGTCGAGCAGGCGCGCGATCGTCGCCGGGCGGAAGAGGGAAGGGGTGCCGCCGCCGAAGAAGATCGTCGCGAGTGTCGTGTCGTGCCACGGTGCCGTCGTGCGATACGTGCCGAGCTCGGCGAGGAGCGCGTCGGCGTAGCGGTCCTCGGGCCACTCCGTCGCGGCGTACGAGTTGAAGTCGCAGTAGGGGCACTTCGCGTGACAATACGGGATGTGCACGTAGAGCGACGTCGTCGGAGTCTCGCTCACGACATCTCCAGCGCGTGCAACGCCGCCGGCACATCGAGCACCGACGGCACCGCGGCGTCGACGCCGCTCGGCGCGGTGGCGTCGCCGACGAGGAGCGTGCGCATCCCGAGCATTCCGGCGCTGCGGAGGTTGTCGACGCGATCGTCGATCACGAGGCAGCGCGACGCCGGCACGTCGAGCGCGCGCAGCAATGACTCGAACGCGGCGCGCTCGGGCTTTGGGACGTACGCGACGCGCTCCAGGCTGTACACCTCCGCGAAGCAGTCGCGGACGCCGAGGCAGGCGAGCACGCGCTCGGCGTGCGCCGCCGAGCCGTTCGTGAACACGACTTTCGCATGCGGCAGCGCGTCGAGCATTGCTTGCAGTGCCGCGTCGGGCGCGAGCAGCGCCTCGACGTCGATCGCGTGCACGTACGCGAGATACTCGTCGGGCGAGACGGCATGGTGGCGCATGAGGCCGTTCAACGTCGTGCCGAGATCCTCGCAATACCGCGCGCGCAGCGCGTCGGCGTCGCGCGCTGCCATGCCGAGCCGCTCCACCATGAAGCCGGTGATCGCCGCGTCGACGCGTTCCACGACGCCGCAGACGGGTGGATACAGCGTGTTGTCGAGGTCGAAGACGAGGTGCGAGAGCGTCACCCGGTCAGCGTACCGGTGGCCGGTGGGGCACGTCAAAAACGGCGCGTACAGGCGCCCGGTGGGGCGCGTCGAAAACGCGCCCCGGGCCTGAGTCGGTGAGGAGGGTGGCGGAGGTCAGGCGACGGGGCGCTTCCGGGCCGGGAGGTACTTCCGCATGACGGCGACGACGATGCCGCGGATCTCGACGTCGGCCGCGCGGGCGAGGATCGGCTGCATCTGATCGTTCGCGGGCTGCAGGCGAACCATGCCCGCTTTCTCGCGGTAGAAGCGCTTGACCGTGGCGTCGCCTTGGACGAGCGCGACGACCGTATCGCCGTTGTCGGCGTGCGATCGTGATTCGACGACGATGTAGTCGCCGTCGAGGATGCCTTCCTTCACCATCGAGTTGCCGCGAACGTGGAGGACGAACGTCTCGCCGCGGCCGACGAGCTCCTCGGGGACGGCGACCGTGTCCGGTTGCTCGAGCGCCTCGATCGGCGCGCCCGCCGCGACACGTCCGAGGAGCGGCAGCTCGAGCGCCGTCGCGCGCCGCTGGCGTGGCACGACCTCGAGCGCGCGACTGCGGTTCCACTTGCGGCGGATGAGCCCCTTTCGTTCGAGGTTCGTCAGGTGCTTGTGAATGGTGGCGAGCGAGCTCAAGCCGAAGTGCGCGCCGATTTCTTCGAGCGTCGGTGCGTAGCCGTGCTTGGTGATGTAGCCGTCGAGATAATCGACGAGCTCCTTCTGTCGCTTCGTCAACATCGGCCCCGTTGGCTGTCGCGTCGGCATGGGGATCTTCTAAGCGAAGATAAGGCGAAATGTCAACGGGCGAGTTTTTGGTAGCGGGCGACGTTGTGGTTGTGCTCGGCGAGCGTCGCGGCGAACACGTGCGAGCCGTCGTTCTTCGAGACGAAATAGAGGTACGGCGTGTCTGCGGGAGCGAGGACGGCATCGATCGCCGCGAGGCCGGGGTTAGCGATCGGCCCGGGCGGAAGGCCGCTGATCTGGTAGGTGTTGTACGGGCTCGGGCGGGCGAGGTCGGCGCGCGTCAAATCGCCGTTGAAGTTCGGGATGCCGTAGATGATCGTCGGGTCGCTTTGCAGCGGCATCGCGAGGCGTAGGCGGTTGTAGAAGACGCCGGCGATCAGCGGACGCTCGGCGGCGACGCCGGACTCCTTCTCGACGATCGACGCCAACGTCAGGACCTCGTTGACGGACATGCCGCGGGCGATCGCCTTGCGGTGGTGCTCGGCGTCGAAGCGCTCGTGAAACCGCCGCACCATCAAGCCGAGGATCTCGCTCTGGCTCATGACCGGTGTCAGGCGATACGTGTCGGGGAAGAGAAAGCCTTCGAGCTGCGGGCCGGGAACGCCGGCGGCGAGGAGAAACTCGGGATCGTCGGCGACGCAGAGAAAGCCCTCCGCGCTACCGTAGCCGGCGCGCTCCAGCAGCGCGGCGACCTCGCGCACCGTCAGCCCCTCGGGGATCGTCACCTCGGAGTGCACGCCGCCCGTGGCGAGCAGGTCGAGGATCTCGGTCGTGGCGAGCGGCGTGTCGAAGCGATACTCGCCGGGTTGCAAGCGGCGATCGCGACCGGCGAATCGCGCCTGCAGTCGAAAGGCGAGCGCGCTGCGGATCACGCCGAGGCGCGCGAGGCGGGTGGCGATCGCGGAGAGCGTGTCGCCCTCGCGCACGACGAGGCGGGCGCCGGCAGGGGGAAGCGGCGGCGACGCGACGAGGTACGCCGCGACCGCCGCGCCGCCGAGCACCGCGGCGAGGACGAGCGTGACGAGCAGCGTGCGTCGCATCGTCACCGCCCCGGTCGCGGCGCGCGCCGCATCAACGGTCGCGGGCGAACTGCAAGCTGTCGAGGTAGCCCTGCAGGATGAACACCGCGGCGGCTTTGTCGATGACCTTGCGGCGCTTGGCGCGGCTCAAGTCGGCTTCGAGGAGCACGCGCTCCGCGCCGACCGTCGAGAGCCGCTCGTCCCACATGACGATCGGAAGGGCGAGCGCCGCCTCCACGTCACGCGCGAACGCGAGCACCTTTTGCGCCTGCGGACCGATCGTGCCGTTCATGTTCTTCGGCAGGCCGATCACCATCGTCGTCGGCGCGAACGGCGCGAGCATCGCGCGCAGCGCTTCGAGATCGGCTTCGAGTCGCGTGCGGTGCACGACCCCGACGCCCTGTGCAGTCCATCCCTGTTCGTCGGAGATCGCGACGCCGATGCGGCGGTCGCCGACGTCGAGTCCGCCGATGCGCACGGCTCGTGCTTAACAGCGCTCGATGGGGGTCGCAACGCGCCGATTCCGCTTGACAACTTGCGGTCACGTTGGCAGGGTCCCCGCGACTCTCGAATTCCAGGGAGGGTGTTCGAGTGCAGTGTGTGCCTGGAAGGAAGAGCGCGGTGCGCGCACTGCTCGCGGAGCTGCTCATCGCGAGTCTCGCGTGGAGCATCGCCGCGCCGTCGCCGACCGAAACGCTGGCCGCGAACGATCTGCGTGGAGCCACGGCGGCGCCCGCTGCCGTCGTACCGGCCGCACTCGCGTCGAGCGCCGACGACGTCACGCAGCTTCGGCACCTGATCGCGCCCGGCCAAACCTTCTCGACGATTCTCGTCGGTGAAGGCATCTCCGCGATCGAGGCGCGCGCGTGGCAGCAAGCGGCGGCGAGCGCGTACGACGTCGACGCGATCCAGCCGCGGCACGCCCTCGTCCTCACGTTCAGCCGCGACGGCCACGAGCTGCGCGCGTGCGACTACGAGATCGACAAGTACGCGTTGCTGAACATGCGCGTCGTGCACGGGCAGATTCAGGCGCGCCTCAAGGCGATGCCGCAGCTGGCGGCGGTGCGCGGCGTCGTCGGACGGGTGGAGGCGAGCCTCACCACGTCGGCGAGCGCCGCCGGCATTCCCTCCCGCATGGTCTCGCAACTCGCGGACGTCTTCGGCTGGGAAGTCGATCTCGAAAGCGACGTCCGTCGTGGTGACGAGTTCCGTCTCGTCTACGCCGAGGTTCGCGACGAGAGCGGTACGGCGCAGCCCGGCGACATTCTCGCCGCCGAGATCACGAGTCATGGACGGACGCTGCGCGCCATCCGCTTCGAGAACGAGAACGGCGAGAGCGAGTACTACGATCCCGAGGGACACGCGATCGGACGCGGCTTCCTCAAATACCCGCTCGAGTTCGTCTCGGTGAGCTCGCAGTTCACCGGCTCACGCATGCACCCGGTTCTGAAACGGCCCGCCCCCCACATGGGCGTCGACTTCGCGGCGCCGATCGGGACGCCGGTGCGCGCGGTGGCGAGCGGCGTGGTGACGTTCGCCGGCTACGCGCACGGCTACGGCAATCAGGTCGGCATCGATCACCAGTCGCCGTACGCGAGCTCGTACTCGCACCTGAAACGCATCGCGAGCGGGCTGCGTATCGGCGCCGAGGTCCGCAAGGGACAGGTGATCGGCTACGTCGGCCGGAGCGGGTTGGCGACGGGCCCGCACCTCCATTTCATGCTCTTTCGCGACGGCACGTACGTGAACCCGCTTGCGGTGAAGCTGCCGGCGACCGAGGAGCTCAGCGGCGCACGCCGTTCCCAGTTCACGGTGCTGAGCCACGAGCTCCTCGACCGTCTCGCCGCGCTCACGCCGCGGGTCGAGCTGCCATCGTTGTCGCTCGTCACGCCGACGGACGTTCTGTCCTCGAAGCTCGCGTCGCTCGACTGAGCGGCTCCATGGGCGCGTTTCCGGGCCCCACGCCGCGGGTCTTCGGCCATCGCGGCGCGGCGGGCGTGGCGCCGGAGAACACGCTCGCGTCGTTCCGGCGCGCCCGCGCCGACGGCGCCGACGTCTTCGAGCTCGACGTGCACGCGACCGCCGACGGCGAGATCGTCGTGCTCCACGATCCGACGCTCGAGCGTACGACCGACGGCGCGGGCCCCGTATCGAGCCTGCGCTTCGCCCAGGTCGCGGGTCTCGATGCCGGGTTCCACTTCACCCCCGACGGCGGCCGGACGCATCCCTTTCGCGGTGGCGGCGTGCGCGTGCCGCGGCTCGCCGAGCTCGTGCGCGAGTTTCCCGACGTGCCGCTCAACATCGAGATCAAGCAGGAGACGCCGTCGATCGTCGCCGACGTCGTGGCGCTGCTGCGCGCCGCACGCACGACGGTCGTGCTCGCCGCGGAGCACGACGCGATCATGACCGCCATCCGCCTCGCGGCGCCCGAGATTCCGACGAGCCTCGCGGCGGGCGAGGTCGCGGCGTTCATCGGCGCACTCCAGCAAGGCGTCGCGCCGGCGCTGCCCGCGGGCGCCGTGGCGTTGCAGATTCCGCCGCGGTTCGCTGCGATCGAGCTCGTGACGAGCGAGAGCGTCGCGGCCGCGCACGCGCTCGGCGCCGAGATGCACGTGTGGACGATCAACGACGCCGACGAGATGCGTCGGCTCCTCGCGCTCGGCTGCGACGGCATCATCAGCGATCTGCCCGCGCGCGCCCGCGCCGTCGTCGACGCCGAGCGCCCGCGTGCGTGAGCGGCGGCTGGTCGCGCTCGTCGCCGCGCGGCTTCTCGCCATCGCCGCGACCTCGCTGCTCCTCGGCGGCGCGTCGGTCGCGGTCGCCGACGAGCGCGTGCAGATCACCGCCACCGACGGCGTACAGCTCGTCGGCCACCTCGACGGCCGCGAAGGCCCCGGTATCGTCTTCGCGCACACCTATCGCGCCGATCAGCGCAGCTGGACGGCATTTGCCGCCGAGATGGCGCGCGCCGGCTTCCGCACGCTCACCTTCGATTTCCGCGGCTACGGCGAGTCCGGCGGCGCGCAGGACGTCGCCGCGATCGATCGCGACCTCGAAGGCGCGTATCGGTTCGTCCTCGGACGGAAGATCCGCCCCGTCTACCTCGTCGGCGCGAGCATGGGCGGCACTGCCGCCCTCATCGTCGCCGCGCGCGTCCCCGTCGCCGGCGTCGCCACCCTCTCCGCACCCGGCAGCTTCCAGGGCCTCGACGCCGCCGCCGCCGTCCCGAAACTCACCGCGCGCGCACTCTTCCTCGCCGCCGAGTCCGACACCGCCGCCGCCTCCGCCGCGAAGCAATTCGCGGCGCAAGTCGCCGCTCCGAAGACGCTGCTACTCGTTCCCGGCGCCGAGCACGGCACGGCGCTCCTCGACGGCCCCCAGAGCGTGGTCGTGAAGCAAGCGCTCCGCACGTTCCTCACCGCAGCGCCGGCGCCGTAAGATCGTCTTCGCGGGCCGGCGTTCCAGCGGGGCGCGGGGCGGCGGGAGGCGTGTGCGCGCTCAGCAGGCCTGGCGGCGCGCGACAGCGTGTGGATCCGTCCGTACGTCGCGATGCACTCGTAGCACCTACGGCCTATTCGCGCTCCCACGCCTCCCGCCTCCCCGCGCCCCGCCGCGACGTCACCGCGCGCGGCCGCTCCGCGGCGCCGCCGTGCTGCGACGCCGCGCAACGTCGTGCCGCCAGCGTTGCAGTCATCGCCGACGCGTGTTCATGGCCGCCGGCGACGCCGCCACAGGCGGCGAATGCGCCTCGCGCGAGCGCGCGCGGAGCGTTCACGAGTCGCGACGTCGACGGCCGTGCATGCCGCGGGGAGGCGGCGAGGGACGTGGCGGCGGCCATTGGGCCGTACGTGCTACGAGTGCGCGGCGACGTACGGATGGATCCACTCGCTGCCGCGTCCCGCCAGGTCCGTGGCCGCCGCCACGTCCCTCGCCGCCTCCCCGCGGCAAACGCGAGCTCCTCGTCTTCGCGCCGCGTGCCTCGCGCCCGCGGGACGCAGCGCGCGTTACTCCATCGCGGCGCGCGTCGCGCGGATCGTGTTGAGGATCGCCCGGTGCAGCAGCTGATTGGACGCGACGAGGCCCGGCAGCAACGTCGCCGGGTTGTTGAAGCGAATGGCGCGCCCGTCGGGATCCGTGACCATGCCACCGGCCTCGGCGACGAGCAGCGCCCCCGCGCAGACGTCCCATTCGTTCTTCGGTGTGAGCGTGAACGTCGCGTCGTAGCGACCCGCGGCGATGAGCGCGAACTTGTAGGCGACGCTGCCGGTCAGCTCGACGTGCATCTTCTCGCGATAGGGATCCCATTCGCCGCGTGCTTCTTCGCTGCGACTCGCGAGAATGCGCGCCTGGCGCAGGTCGGTTTGCTTGGTGACGCGGATCGCCGTGCCGTTGAGCGTCGCGCCGCCTCCCTTGCGCGCAGTGAAGAGCTCGTCACGCACCGGGTTGTACTCGACCGCAACGCGCGGCAGCCCGTCCTCGACCAGGGCGACGCAGACGACGAACTCGGGAATCTCACTGATGAACTCCTTCGTGCCGTCGAGCGGGTCCACGATCCACACGCGCTTGCGCCCGAGGCGCTCGTCCGAGTCGGCGCTCTCCTCCGAGAGCCAGCCGTCCTCCGGGAACGCGCCGAGGATCGTCGCTTTCAAGAGTTCGTTCGCCTCGAGATCGGCGGCGGTCACCGGATTGTCGACGCTCTTCTCCGTGACCTTGTGGGCGCCGCCGTAGTATCGCAGCAGGACCTGCCCTGCGGCGCGCGCCGCTCGAGTCGCGATGTCCAGCTCGCGTTCCATGTTCGCGATCACTCGTTTAGCTCGTCTTGGACCCGCCGACGCGGCGAAATTCGGCCGCGAGCGCGTCCACCAGCACGTCGCGCCGGTCGTACAGCCGTTTCAGCCGCCGGGGCGCCCGCGCTGCCATGGTGTAGGCGGTCAGAATCGGAAGGGCAACCGTCGAGTCGACGTAGCATACGACGGTGTCGGGAAGCTTCTCGGGGTCGACCTTCCCCCAGGACACCGCCTCGCCGGGCGTCGCGCCGGAGAGACCGCCGGTGTCGGGACGCGCGTCCGTGATCTGCAAATAGAAATCGTGGCCTTTTTCGGCGATGCCGAGGACCTCCTGGATTTGCGGCTCCGTCTGCAGGACGAAGTTCTTCGGCGAGCCGCCGCCGAGCATGAGCACGGCACTGCGTCCGCCGCGGCGCTTGGCGTCGTAGACGATCGCGCTCGTCTCGTTGACGTCGCGCGACACGTCGAACGCGAGTCGGTTCTCGAGGAGGGCCATCGCGGCGACGTTCATGCCGATCGAGCTGTCGCCAGGCGAAGAAGTGTAAATCGGCACCCCGTGCTCCCATGCCGCTGCGAGCATCGAGCGCCGCCCGATTCCGAGCACGCGCTCGCGCTCGGCGACGTAGCGGCCGGCATGATGATGAAACTCCGCCGTACTCATCGGACGTTGAAACTCCGCTCCCTGGATCATCTGCTTGAAGAAGGCGTCGGTCTTCAAGAGCACGTTGTACGCGAAAAAGATGTCGTAGATGCGGACGACGCCTTCCTCCCGCAGCGCGACGTCGCTGACGTCGTGGCGACCGCGGTGCATGCTGAGGCCGATACCGTAGTGGGTGTCGTGATAGAGGTTCGCACCCGTCGACACGATCCAATCGACGAACCCGGACTCGATCAGCGGGATGATCGCCGCGATGCCGAGGCCGGCGGGCGTGAGGGCCCCGGTGAGGCTCATGCCGACCGTCACGTCGTCGGCGAGCATGGGCCCGCTGAAGAGCTGGCAGGCCTCCCGCAGCCGGGCGCCGTTGTAGGCGAGGAACGTCCGATCGACCAGCTCGCGCAGCGTCGTCGTCGCCGCGATCGGCAGAGGATCGATTTTGGGACGGTCGAGAAATCCGCTGCGCTTCGCCATCGCGTTCGCCTCCGCACACGCTACCGCGGCGGGCGCTTGTTAGCACTTTCCACCGGCTGAGACCAAGTCGCGCGCACCCGCGATAGCGGCTGCCTCCGCGGACGCAGGTTAGGTTGACATGCTTTGCGCGGCTCGGATATCGTCGCCGAACTCGAACTGGACGTTCCCGGTACCTGTCGATCATCTCGCTGCGCCGTGCCGACTCCCCCGTTAGCGATCTCGATGCCCGTGAGCGCTCCGCGCTTGCCCTCGCCGCCTTCGCCGTCGGACCGCCCCCCTCGGGCGGCCGCCGTGCGCGTGCACGTGACGATGGTGGCCGTGATGTTCGCTCTGCTGCTCGGTCCGGCGGAGCGCGCGTTCGCACTCACGAAGACGTGCAACGCGAGCGATCCCGTCGGCAACACGACGAACGTCCTCTGCGCCGGGACGAGCAGCTGTACGGGCACCGCCGTCATCGTCAAGGAATCGATCGACGTGACGCAGGGTCGCTGCGTTGCGGGCGCG
>JBGPOW010000034.1:0-27177 GCA_041488235.1 Binatia bacterium | reverse complement strand
GTCGTCGAGTACGCCGAGCTCGGGATGGAGGCGATCTGGCGCATCGAGGTCGAGGATTTCCCGGCTTTCATCGTCGTCGACGACAAGGGTAACGATTTCTTCGGCCGGCTCTGAGGCGGGGGCCGCGCTGCGTGCAGTGGCGCACGTCGAGGCACGGGCGTAGCGTAGACGGAGGAAGGAGACGCGTATGGCGGTGACCCTCGACCTGTCGTCCGACGACGTCGGCTTTCTCGCGGATCACCTCGGACGCTACATCGCGGCGCTCGACGACGAGCTCGTGCACAGCGACAAGCGCGAGATCCAGCACGAGCTGGCGACCGAGCTCGAGCGCTTGCGGCGCTTGCGAGAGCGGCTCGCGGCGACGCGCTGACCGTCTCCACACCCGACCCGTGAAGGAGGTTTCATGAAGATCGGCGCGATACTGCTCCCGTTGCTCGCACTCGTCGTGGCCGTCCCGGCCGCGGCGGAGACGAAATGCGATCTGGCCTTCCATCTCGAAGGCTGGTCCGCCTTCTACAAGACCTCGCACGGCGGCGGGCGGATTACCTGCGACAACGGCCAGGCAGCGCGCGTCGTGCTTCGCACGAAAGGCGGCGGCATCACGTTCGGTCACACGAAGATCCTCGACGGCACCGGCCACTTCTCGCCCGTCAGCGACATCGGCGAGCTCTTCGGCGACTACGCGAATGCGGAAGCGCACGCCGGCGCCGGCGAGTCGTCGACCGCACAGGTGGTGACCAAAGGCACCGTGTCGCTCGCGCTCTCGGGGAAGGGACGCGGGATCGATCTCGGCTTCGACTTCGGGAAGTTCACGATTGCGCATGCCGCCGCGCCGCGACGCCGTGTCGAGCCACCACGCTCGCGCCGGATGCGACATGTGGAAGAGGCGCCGCTCGACGAGCGCGCGCCGCCGCCGCGTAGCGCCGAGCCTCCTCCGGGCAGCGCGTACTGACCGCACAACGCACGTCGCGCACGAGCCGTCAGCGCGTGCGGCTGCGATACCAGTCGAGTGCGTCCTCGAGCCGGTCGTTTCCCCAGAAGAGCTCGCCGTCGACGACGAAGCTCGGCGCCCCGAAGATGCCGCGCGCTTGCGCCGCTTCCGTGTGGGCGCGCAACCGATCCTTCGTCGCCGGCTCCTGCGCGCGCGCGAGCCACGCCGCCGCGTCGGCGCCGATCGACTGCAGCACGTCGCCGACGACATCCGGATTCGAGATCTCGCGGTCGTCGGCGAAGTTCGCGCGGTAGACGCCGCGCACGAAGTCCGGCAGCCACGCCTCCTCGGCCGCGGCGCATGCGATGCGCGCCGCAACGAGGCCGTTCCGAGGAAAGGTCGAGGGCCGGCGCAGATCGAGGCTCTGCTTCGCGCATAGCCGCTCGAGGTCGCGCCACATGTACCGCCCCTTGGCGGGGTAGATGTTGAACGGCGAGTCGCGCCAATCCTGTGCCGCGAAGATCGGGCCGAGAAGGAACGCCCGTCAGACGACGGATATCCCTGCGGCGCGGGCGAGTCGCTCGACCCGCATCGCCGCAGGATAGGAGTAGGTACTGGCGAATTCGAACCAGAACTCGAACGTGAATGCGCTCATGCTGCTCGATGCGTAGCCAAATCGCGCCGCCGATGGAATCCGCTCGCGACTTGCCTACCAAAGCGTCAGCGGCACACTGGTGGTGAGAGGACAGCAGGACGCGCATCGAGGAGGACATATGGCGAAATATGGAGCCACAGCGAAACAAAAAGTCCGGAAGGCGATGCACGAGCGCAAACACGGCACGTTGAAGTCCGGGAGATCGGGACGGAAGGTGAAGAGCCGCAAACAGGCGATCGCGATCGGGCTCTCCGAGGCGCGGCGCGCCGGCGGCAAAGTACCAAGGCGCTCGCGGTCGCGAGCGCGGAAGTCGTAGCGCACGGAGGAATCATCATGGGACTCGTTCTATTGATCGTGCTGTTGGTCGTCGTACTCGGTGGGCTGCCGACCTGGGGCTATCACCAGATGGGCTATGGCCCGTCCGGCATCGGCGGCGTCCTCCTCCTCGTCCTCTTGATCCTCCTGCTCACCGGCCGACTGTGAGCGGCGGCGCCGCGGGCAACGAGTCGACGAAGTCGGCGACCGCAGCGTTGAACGCCGCGGGCTGAGCGACGTTCACGAGGTGGCCGGCGTCGGCGATCGTGACCAGCCGAGCGCCCGGCAGCGTGCGCGCGAGCGTCTGACTCGGCTCTAGCGACAGCCGATCGCGGTCGCCGACGACGATCAGAGCCGGACACGCGATCGATCGTGCCGCGCCGCCGGCGAGCTCGGCAACCGACGGTTGCACGGCGATCACGCCGCGCAGCGTATGCGCGAGCCCGCGCGGCGCGTGCTCGAGAAACCCCTGCCGGATGCGCGCCGCGGCGGCGGGATCGAGGCCGGAGTCCGGTCCCCAGACGAAGCGCGCACCGGCGGCCTCGAGGCCGACGCCGTCGATCGCGTCGGCGAACGCGCGGGCGCTGGCGCCGATCGAGCCCGGCGTACCCGCGCCCGCAGGAAACGCGGCGAGGACGAGGGCGCGCGTCCGCTGCGGATACGCGAGCGCGAAGCGCAGCGCGATGCCGGCGCCCATCGAGAGCCCGCCGACGACCGCCGTCGTCACGCCGACCGTGTCGAGCACGCGCGCGACGTCCTCGACGAACGCCTCGGGACGATAGGCAGCCGGGTCCTCGGGCGCGTCGCTCCGCGCATGGCCGCGCGCGTCGAACCGCACGACGCGGAAGCGTGCCTTCAAGCCCCGCGCCTGGGCGCGAAAGTTGCGCGCGCTGCCGCCGAAGCCGTGCGCGAGCACGATCGTCGGCCCGGCACCCTCGACCTCCACGTGAAGGCGTGGCGGGGTCATCGCTGCCTTCGACGTCCGGGACGGTCGCGCCGAGCGCGTCACGCGTCCGCTGTAGCAACGCGCGTCATGCCGTTCCATCCGCGTCGCCGACCCTCCCGCGGTGCACCACGGGGTCGGGCGTTTGCGCTCGGATACGCGATCGACGCGAATGACACTGCGTCATCGAAATGACGATGCGCCGGCGCTCGACCACGAGCGCACGCGCGCTTAGCGCGCAGGCGCGCGGGCATAGTTCCTGCTCCGTCTCCTGCCGGCGCGCATCGAAGCGGCGCACATCAACCGGACGCTACGGAGCTCTTCATGATCGAGTTTGCAGCAGGAATCCTGGTCGGTGGCTCGGTGGGCGCCGTCATCATGGGCGCGCTACTCGCGCAGATCCGAACGGCCGCGCCGGGCCTACGCCCTGCAGCCGCGATGCACGCTCATGCAGCCATGCAAGCGCCACAGCATGCCGCATCACTTTCCGTACGGCATGCGCGGATCGCCGAAGCGCTTCCGGTGCTCCTGCGCACGCAACTCGCCGTCGCCAGCTCGCAGCTTCACTGAGTCAGCGCTTCACCCCTACTCCAAGCACCGCAATCCGCCGCCAGTCCCGCGGCAATCGTGAATTGCGCCCACCCGGTCGATCCGGAGCTGACCGCCGTGTTTCAGCCGGACCGTGACGTCGGCGAGGAACGGCTTCGGCGTCTGGATGTCGAGCTTCGCGAACTTCACCTTGTACTGAATCGACGTCGGCTGCTTGCTGCCCAGCACCCGGAACGTCCCCTTGAATCGTTTATCGGCGCTCATGCACTTGATGCGCTTCAGCGGGCCTTGCGGCCGGAACTGGGTGATGCACTCGGCTGGCGGCCATGTGAACGTCTCGTCGAGGAAGCGCGAATCTTTCACGCGCATCGCGATACCTTCGTCGGCGTTGAAGTAGGCGACGATGGGCGCGGTGAGGGCGAGCGGGAGGACGAAGTCGCCCTTGGCGGAGATCTGTCCCTTCATCGGCGCCTTGATGTTGATCTTCAGCTGCACGACGTTGAGTAGGGCGTCCTCCGAATCGCAGATGTCGCCGATCCCGTCGCCATCGAGGTCCTCCTGATTCGGGTTCGGATCCTCGGGGCAGTTGTCGGGTGGACAGGTATTCGCCGGGAACCCGGGGTCGCCGAAGCCGTCGCCGTCGGTGTCGGTGCACGGGTCACAGGCGTCACCGATGCCGTCGCCGTCAGCGTCTCCCTGGTCGGGGTTGGGTGTGTTGAGACAGTTGTCTTGGACGTCGCAGACATCGTCGGAGTCGACGTCGCTGCACGCAATCGTGTGACACTGGGCGTCGCACGTGGTGGTGTTCGGCGGCTCGCAGTCCTCGAGACCCTCGACGATGCCGTTCCCGCAGACGATCGGCCGGCAATCGCTGCCGCAGGTCGTGCCGTTCGGCGGATCGCACAGCTCGGGCGCGTCGATGAAGCCGTCACCGCACACCGGCACCCGCTGGCAACCGGTGTCGCAGGTCAGCAGATGCGGCGGATCGCACTCCTCGGGAGCGTCGACGACGAGGTCGCCGCAGACGATCAGCGTGCACCTGCTGCTGCAGGTCGTGCCGTTCGGCGGATCGCAGGTCTCGGGCGCATCGACGAAGCCGTCGCCGCAGTTGGGCACCCGCTGGCACTGGCCGTCGCACGTCGCGGTGCTCGGCGGCTCGCACTCCTCGCCCGGCTGCACGAGGCCATTGCCGCACACGATCGTCTGACAGCTCGCATCGCACGTACCGGTGTGCGGCGGATCGCACGTCTCCGCGCCGTCGATGAAGCCGTCACCGCAGGCGGGGACGCGCTGGCAGCTCGCGTCGCACGTCGCGGTGCTCGGCGGCTCGCATTCCTCGCCGGGTTGCACGAGACCGTTCCCGCACACGATCGTCTGACAATTCGCGTCGCACGTGCCGGCGTGCGGCGGATCGCACGTCTCCGCGCCGTCGATGAAGCCGTCACCGCAGATCGGAACGCGCTGGCAGCTCGCGTCGCACGTCGTCGTGTTCGGCGGCTCGCACTCCTCGCCGGATTGCACGACGCCGTTGCCGCACGAGAGCAGCCGGCAGCTCGAGTCGCAGTTGCCGGTGCTCGGCGGCTCGCATTGCTCGGGCGCGTCGACGAAGCCGTCACCGCAGTTCGGGACGCGCTGGCATTGGCCGTCGCAGGTCGCGGTGTTCGGCGGCTCGCACTCCTCGCCCTGTTCGACCTCGCCGTTGCCGCAGACGATGAAGGTGCAATCGTGATCGCACGTCGCCGTGCTCGGCGGCTCGCACTGCTCGGGCGCGTCGACGAAGCCGTCGCCGCAGAGCGGAATGCGCTGGCAGCTGGCGTCGCAGATCGCCGTGCCGGGGGGCTCGCACTCCTCGCCTTGCTCGACGTTGCCGTTGCCGCAGACGATGAAGCGGCAGGTCTGATTGCAGGTGGCGGTGTTCGGCGGCTCGCATTGCTCCGGCGCGTCGATGAAGCCGTCGCCGCAGAGGGGAATCCGCTGGCAGTTGGCATCGCAGGTCGCGGTATTGGGGGGGTCGCACTCCTCGCCCGCCGCCGGATTCACCACGCCGTTGCCGCACAGCATGAAGCAGCTCAGGCCGACGTCCGCCGAGACGCTCGTCGACGCCGGATCGCTGGCGACGCAGGTCGCCGTCACGGTGAACGGCGTCGTGCCCGGGCATGCGATCGTCCTGCTGAAATTGCCGAGCGCATCGAGCGGCACTAGCGTCCCGTTCACGACCGCGTGGTGCAGGCCGACCGGCGTGATGAGCGGCAAGATGGTGCTCAGCTGGCTCGGGTTGGTCACCTGCGTGAACGTGCCGTGGGTGTAGTTCGCAATGAACGTGAGGTCCACGGGATCGGCGCTGGCGCCGACGCCGACGGTGTTGACCGTCGTGCACGCCGCGACGGCGGCATCGAGCTGCGGCTTGCACGGATGCGTCGAGTCGATGCAGCGGAACCCGGCGTTCGACTCGCCGTCGGAGAGGAAGAACACGATGTTCTTCCCGGGCGGGAAGTGACTGAGCGCGTTGTTCATCGCGGTCAGCGCATCGGGAAACTCGGTACCGCTTCCGAGCGTCGACCGCGACACGACCGTGAACTTCCCGATGAGGCCGCCCGACGGGGTGTTGAAGTTGGAATCGAGCGAGCGCAGCACCTCGATGATGTCCGGACCGTTCGTGCCGTTGCGGTCGGCTTGCGGCGGATTCGTGAAGAACTGCGTGATCCCGCCGCTGTTCGGCGTGGCCGGATCGACGTCCGCCGCCGAGGCATTGCTCGCGAATGCCTCGACGCCGACGTTGACGCCGGCCGGGTTGCCGATACTCGCGTGCAACGCGAGCACGCCGGCGATCTCGCCGTCGAGGGTATCGCCGGCTTCGCCGTCGCCGTTGAAATCGTCACCGGCGTCGCCGGCGATGCCGTTGCCGTTGGCGTCGACGAGCGGGATGTGGTTCTGCACCAAGTAGTCGCGGTCCGTGCTCCCGGACACGTCGAGGACGTAGAGAACGTTGATCACCGTCCCTTGATTGCAGCTCGTCAGCGGCGGCGTGATGGCGCAGTTGCCTTGCACGACGACCGTCCCTGGCGGGATCGGCGCCTGGGAGTTGTTCGCCGGCGCGGTGATCGTCGCCGAGAGCAGCTGTGCCGTCGACGGAACCGTCACCGAGTTCGGCCCGGGACCGAACACGGCGAACGCGACTGCAGCCGAAACGAGAACTCCGCCGGCTGCGACGGCGGCGCGCAGCGTTCTCACGGCCTTACTCCCGACACGTGATGCCGCGGACGGTCTGCCGGCAATCCACGATGTCGCCGACGCGGTCGAGGCCGAGAACCAAGACCGCGGGACCGTTCGTGATGGTAAGCGTGATGGGCTCGAAGAACGGTCCATTGATGTCGAGGTTCGAGATCGACACGCCGTACTTGACCTGCTGCGGGTTCGCCGAGAACGGCCTGACGGTGAGCTTCTTCTTGTGGTCGGCGGTGACGCACTTGATCTTCCCGCTCGCCAAGGTCGTACACTCGGTCGGCGCCCACGTGAACCTCAGGTCGAGACCGATCTGATCCTGCACCCGGATCGTGAAGCCGGTCGCGGCAGTGAGCGGTCCTTCCGGCGGCGTACAGAGGAAATCGCCTTTCGAGGCGAAGCCGCCCTTGTGGGTCGCGCTCCGGTTCTTCTTCAGCTTGGCGGTGACGATGTTCAGCATCCGATCGTCGTCGTCGCACGCGTCGCCGCGGCCGTCGCCGTCGAGGTCCTCCTGGCCGGCGTTCGCGACCGTTGGGCAGTCGTCGTCCGCCGTGCAGATCCCGTCGCCGTCGCTGTCGCCACCCCCGCCCCCGACGCACGTCCCGTTCTGACACGTGTCGGCGATCGAGCACGTCACACCGTCATCGCACTCGGTCCCGTTCTCGGCGGGCGACGGCGTACAGTTGCCGAGCGGCTCGTTGCAGGTGCCGACGTTGCATTGATCGTCGAGACTGGAGCAATCGACGGGCATGCCCGACTCGCACGTCGCCATGCCGAGATTGCAGAACTCGGCGCCGTTGCAGGCGATTCCGTCGTCGCACTCGGCATCGTCGGTGCAGGCGAGTGCGGCGGCGGAGCCGCTCGCGATTGCCAGCGCCAGCACCGCGACGAGGAGCGGCAGAGTAGTGATGTGCATCAATCGCCGCGGCAAACCGGCTGCGGACACGCACACGAGGGCGGTCCGACGGACGGAGAGCCGGAGCTCCGGCGCAAAGGGGGTGCGCATGATCTCCTCCTGAGAATGCCGGCGCCGCTACGCGTCTCACGACGCGTCTGGCCACCGACCTATGCCGATTTCATTCCGTGAACGACAGACGGCACGTCACGGGCACGTGACTAGGTCTTGCGTTAGACGAGGTCTATCGAGATGTCAATGAAAGATTATCAACGTTCAGGATCGCGCCGAGTATTATTTTGCACATAGGTGGCATCATGTGCGCCATATTGGACCAATCCGAAAATTACACCTATGGCTGACGTATCAGTTCCAGACGTAGGTGCTCGGAATCGCGGCGCGGCAACGACCGCGCAGAACGACCGCTCAGCGCCGCCAGCGGAGCCAGACGTCGAAAACCCGTTTGACGACGGGCGTCAAGCGCGTGCGATTGTAGGCGTCGCCGGCCTTGCGGATCGCCTCGGCCTGCGTCGGGTACGGGTGGACGACGCTCGCCAACGCGCCGAGGCCGATCTTACGCACGATCGCCAGCGTCAGCTCGTTCAACATCTCGCCGGCGTGCCGCGCGACGATCGTCGCGCCGAGTATCGTGTCGCTGCCGGCGCGCACGTGCACCTTCACGAAGCCCTCTTCCTCGCCGTCGGCAAGGGCGCGATCCACGTCTTCGAGGGGAATGACGAACGTCGCGACCGGGATGCCACGCGCGGCGGCGTCGCGCTCGTACAACCCGACGTGGGCGATCTCGGGATCTGTGTACGTGCACCACGGAATCGTCAGCGCCGAGAGGCGTTTGCGGCCGAAGAAGAGCACGTTTTGAATGACCACGCGCGCCGCGGCGTCGGCGGCGTGGGTGAACTTCGTGCTCATGCAGACGTCGCCGGCGGCGTAGATGCGGCCGTTCGTCGTGCGCAGACGGTCGTCGACGTGGACGCCGCGTTCGCGGTCGTGCGCGACGCCGACGGTGTCGAGGCCGAGGCCGTCGACGTTGGGTATCCGGCCGGCGCCGACGAGAATCTCGTCGACCGACACCGTGGCGGCGGCGCCGCCCGCTTCGAAGGCGATCGTCTTCCCGCCGGCGCCGGTCGTGACACCCGTCAGCTGCGCATCGAGCACCAGGCGGATCCCCTCGCGCACGAACGCCCGCTGGAGAATCTCCGCCGCGTCGGCGTCCTCGCGATTGAGAATGTGCGGGCAGTCGTGGAACAGCACGACCTCGGAGCCGAGGCGGCGGAACGCCTGCGCGAGCTCGCAGCCGATGGGTCCGGCGCCGATCACCGCCAACGACCGCGGCCGCTCGGTCAGAGAGAAGACGGTCTCGTTCGTGAGGAATCCCGCGTCCGCGAGACCGGGGACCGGCGGATGCGCGGCACGCGCGCCGGTCGCAATGACGGCGCGACGAAAGCGCAGCGTCGCACCGCCGACGTCGACCGTGTCCGCGCCGGCGAAACGGCCGTCGCCGAGGAACACGTCGACGCCGAGATCACGAAAGCGCGCTGCCGAGTCGTGGGCGCTGATGTGTGCACGCACGCGCCGCATGCGCGTCATGACGGCGGGAAAATCCACGGCGGCGTCGCCCGCGCGGATGCCGAACCGCGCCGCGTCGCGTAGCTCGGCGACGACGCGCGACGAGCGGATCACGCACTTCGACGGCACGCAGCCGACGTTCAGGCAGTCGCCGCCGAGCAGGTCGCGCTCGACGAGCGCGACTTTGGCGCCGAGACCGGCCGCGCCTGCCGCCGTGACCAGTCCGGCGGTGCCGGCGCCGATCACGACCAAGTTGTAGCGCTGCGCCGACTGGGGATTGACCCACGTCGGGGGGTGCACGTTCGCGACGAGCGCCCGGTTGTGCTCGTCGTCGGGCCGAACCTCCATCATGCCTCCCTGCACGCGCGTCCGTGCGGCGGCGCATCGCGCCGGACATTGGATTGCGGCGACGCGCGTGCGATGGTCGCTGCCGCTCGGGAGCCATAGCGTCGTCGCGGCTCCGCGGAAAGGGCCCGAACGAAGCCATGGAACGATCGTGACCAGTCGCTGGGGACGCGTGCTCGCCGCGGTCGTCGTCGTGATCGCGCTCCTCGCCGTCGGCAGGATCGCGGGCAGATATCTCCCGGCGTTCGCGCGCTGGGTGGACGGGCTCGGCGTCTGGGGGCCCGTCGTCTTCGTCGTCGGCTACGCCCTCGCGGCGATCGCGTTCGTGCCGGGCTCGATTCTCACGCTCGCCGCCGGCGCGATTTTCGGCGTCGTGCGCGGCGCGCTCTACGTCTTCGTCGCCGCCGTGCTCGGGGCCTGCGGCGCGTTTCTCGTCGCGCGGTACCTGGCGCGCGACGCGGTCGAGCGGCGGCTGGCGGCGAACGCGCGCTTCGCCGCGATCGACCGCGCCGTCGGCCGCGAAGGACGGAAGATCGTCTTCCTGCTTCGCCTCTCCCCGGTCTTTCCGTTCAACCTGCTGAACTACGCGCTCGGGCTGACGCGGGTGCGCTTCGCCGATTACGTGGTCGCCTCGATCGGCATGATTCCGGGCACGATCCTGTACGTGTACTACGGCAAGCTCGCGGGCGACGTCGCGACCTTGGCGAGCGGCACCGCCGTCGAGAAAGGCGCCGGGTACTACGGCGTCCTTGCGCTCGGCCTCGTTGCAACCGTCGTCGTGACGACGCTGGTCACGCGCACGGCGCGGCGCGCCCTCGACGAGGTGACCGCGCGCGGCTCGTGACGTTCTGCGCGGCGGCAGGAGGACGAGAACGGGGCGCGCGGGGCCGGCACGCGCGCACACCGCCGGCGCACTCGCGTTCGAACGTGCGCGCACGTGGCGTCGGCCGAGTCGGCTGCCGGATCTGCACGCGCGCCAAATTCTACGTCCCCGCGCACCCCGTTCTCGTCCTCCCGCCGCCGGGCACAGCGTCGTCCCGCCGCCGGGGACAGGGGACGGACGCGGCGCCGCGCCGTCAGGGCGTCGTGTGCCCCGCGATCGGGTCGCGCAGCCGCACGTCGCCGACGGTGAAGCTGCCGATGAACGTCACGGAGGTGATCGACGCCAACGACTCGTTGGCGTCGATCGCCGCAACGTCCGCCGCGACGTCGATGCGCACGTCGCCGTAGGGACTCGTCGCGCGCGACACGACGCTCAGCGGCAGCTCGCCGCGAACGAGGCGGAGCTTCGGCGTCGTGTGCTCGACCGCGTAGTCGAGGTCGACGGGGTCGCCGCTCGCGGCGACCCCCTTCACGTGGACGGCGAACGAGTCCGCGTCACGGATGGCGAACGCGAGCGTGCCGAACGGCAGCAGGCGCAGCGTGTCTCCGCCCGGGTACGTGAGATGCAGCAACGACACCGGACGCTCGCTCGAATCGGCGCGCAAGGTGAGCCCGGGGAGCGCAGTGTCCTCGGCGCGCTCCTCGACCGTCCCTCTCCCCGACTCGTCCCAACCGGCGACGGGAAGCTCGAGCTCGGCGGCAGTGTCCTCGCCGGGGCCGCGATCGCTGGCGATGGCGATGCGGAAGAGCTCGACGTGGCCGCGAACGCGGACTTGATCGACGCTCGCGAGCGCGGCGCCGAACGCGGTGTCGAGGTCGGTACTGAGGTCGCGGTACGTCGTTCCGACCTCGCCCGCCGCCATGACGGCGCCGATCGCGAAGACCGCACGCGCATCGGCCGCCGCGACGACTGGAGCGCCGGGCGCCGCCGCGTCCGGGTCGGCGGCGCGATAGACGAGCGTGTAGCGCGTGTCGTCGACGCTCGTCACCGCCACTTCGAGGTCGAAGGACGCGGTCGCACGCGCGCTGAACGCCAGCTGTGAAAGCGCAAGGCCGAGGGTCGGCGTCTCCGGATACGCGACGGCGGGTGTTGCCGTGCTCTCCGCCACGTCGGTGGCGGCTCCCGCATCGGTCACCGCGAGCGCCACGGTGCCGGTGTCCTCGTCCTCGACGAGCCGCGAGGTAGACGCGTCGTCGAGCGGCGACCAGCCGGTGAGCGGCAGCTCGACGACGATCGGGCACGCACATTCCGTGCGGCAATGTCCGGGACACTGCGCGTCGTCGCCGCCGTCGCAATCCTCGCCCGTCTCGCGGCGGCCGTTGCCGCAGGTTGCCGAGGGGACGTCGTCGACCGGCGCGCTGGTGGACGGCGCCGGAACCGGCGTCGCGACGATCGGCGCCGGTGGCGCGGTCGCAGCGCCATCGCCCCCGACGGCAGCGCCGTTCGGCGTCGGCGTGACGTCGCTCACTACTGCGCCGGCGTCCGTCGTAGGCGCGGGCGCAGGCAGCGCCGGCGCCGTATCGACCACCTGCGTCGTCACGACGGCTGCGGCCGGATCGGCGTAGACGCGCAGCTCGCCGACGGAGATGAAGTCGTCGCTGCCGCCGGGACGCCCGTAGATGCGGATGCCGTCGGCGGTGACGGGCGCGAAGCTGAGCGTGAACGACTCGTAGCTGACCGCGTTCACACCGGGATAGATCGGCGTGAGCGTGAGCCCGCTGACACTCGACCAGACGCCGTTCTGCCGCACCTGGACGATGAGGCTGTCGAACCAGCCCCCGTTCCAGAAATGCCGTCCCTCCTGGAAGAGCACTTGGCGAAAGACGTTCGACGCCGTGTAGGTGTACCCGATCCAATCGTCAGGCGCGGTGTTCGTGCCGTCGTAGCTGTCGTACTGCCGGCTCGAATCCGTGTTGCCGGGCGGCGGCATGTCGCCGTCGCGAATCACCTCGAGATTGTAGTTGCCGCCGCCTGTCGGGAACGGCACGCGCGCGACGATCGTACCGTCGGCGGTGACGTCCGCGAGCGTCGACGCCGGAACCGGCGGGACACCCGTCCCATCGCCGTACACACGCAGCTCGCCGACCGAAATGAAGTCGTCGCTGCCGCCCGGCCGTCCATAGATGCGGATGGCATCGCCGGAGATCGCGGTGAACGACATCACGAAGGTCTCGTAACTGATGGCATTCAAGCCGGGGTACGGCGGCGTCACGGTCAGTCCGCTGACGTTCACCCATTGTCCGTTTTGGCGGACCTGGACGGTCAGCGTCTCGAACCAGCCGCCGTTCCAGAAATGGCGTCCCTCCTGGAAGAGCACCCGACGGAACCGCTGCGGCGCGATGTACGCATAGCCGATCCAATCTTCTTTCGCGGTGCTCGGCCCGTCGTAGGTATCGTACTGGCGGCTCGAGTCCCAATTTCCCGCCGGCGGCCGGTCGCCGTCGCGAATCACCTCGAGGTTGTGGTTGCCGCCGCCCGTCGGCGCCGTCACGCGCGCGATGATCGTGCCGGACATCGTGAGGTCGGTGACGGGCAGCGGCGTGGCGACCGCGGTCGGAATCGACGTCGCGGTGGCGACGAGCGGTGGAATCAATGATGCCGTGGCGGCGGCGGTCGGAACCGACGGCACCGTCGGGCCTGCGGTCGCGACGACGGTCGGCGCGATCGTCGCCTTCACCGGCTGCGTCGCGGACGCGCTCGGAATCGGCGTTCGCGTCCCCGTGGGCGACGCGACGAGCGCGCGTGTCGCGCTCGGCGCGATGCGGGTCGGCAGCGGCGTCGCCGTCGTGGTCGTGGGCGTGGCGACCGGTGGTGGCGTCATCGTAGGCGCGGTCGTCGCGACCGGTGGCGGTGTCATCGTAGGCGCGGTCGTCGCGACCGGTAGCGGCGTTGCCGTCGCCGGCGGAGGCGGCACGGCGAGCTCGTTCGAGCGGGCACTCTCGATCCCGGCCGCGTCGTAGGTCGTTACCGCGAGCAGCGTGCCGACGGCGAGATTGGCGAGCGTGAAGTGCACGGCGCCGTCGGTGGCGGTCTGCTGCGGACCGACGTCCATACCCGTTCCATACGTGCCCCCACTCGCGCGCGCGTAGATCTTGTAGCCGGCGGCCGCGGGCACCACCGACCACGACAAGCGCGCGTCGACCGCGAGCGCGGTGGTGGGCAGCGACGCCAACAAGCCGGCGACGAGCAGACGGATAGCGAACGGAGAAAGTAGCGAGCGAATTTGCATGAGTGAGCTGACCCTTCGCGGCCGGCATCCTCCCGAGCACCGGCCGGACGTCATCAGGTGACGTCACGAGATGCACATCACGTGCCTACGCAAACACCCCCATCAACTCTAACGACGATCTCATGCAGTTCTGCATACTCGGCACTGATGCATGGCATCGCCTTGTGTGCGCCCGAAAGGACTAGAACCGTTGCACTACGGATTTCGAAGTTGACGTCGCGATCGACTCGCGATCTTCGCGCGCGGGCTCGTAATCGTGCGCGCGCGCTCGCGATCGTCACCAGTGACCCAGGTCGTTTCTGCTCCTCACGATTGCGAAACGCGCTCCACAGCACTGCGCGTTGCCCACATCATTCACGAGCGTCGGAATGGAACGACGTCGGCGATGCGTTCCACAACACGAGAAACGCGCGCGCGTCAACTCCGAAATCCGACGTCGACTCGTGGCGAGATGCGCTTCGATGGCGCGAACGCCAGCGTAGTGCGCGTGCGGGACTCCGCGCCGAAACCTGTGCGCAACGCTACAGCGAACGACCCATCACGAGCACGGTCATCATCATCCTGATCCTGCCCATGCATGCGACGTCGCGCGACGAGGATCGTCGTCACCGTCACCACAGAGCCACAGCCGATCGCCGCGATCCCGCGCCACGCGATTTCTGCTCACGTCGCCCGCGCCCGAACGCAAAGCCACCCAAGGGATTCGAACCCTCGACCTGCCGATTACGAATCGGCTGCTCTACCAGCTGAGCTAGGGTGGCGTGGAGACAGGACGCACGCGCTCAGACATGAATGCCGGCAATCAGACCGCACGGAGACGTTTGCGCGCAGCGGCAAACCATAGAGGGCGCGGGACGCGCGCGCAAGTAGCGCACGCACGGAGGCCCTCGTAGAATCGCGCGGTGCGCGCCGTTCTCCTCAAGGAGCCCGGGTATCTGCGCGTCGAGACGGTACCCGACCCGGAGCCGGCGGCCGACGAGATCCTGCTGCGCGTGCGCAACTGCGGCATCTGCGGCTCCGACCTGCACGCGGTGAAGTACGGCATGCAGATGCCCGCCGACGCGATCCTCGGTCACGAGTTCTCGGGCGAGGTCGCGGCACTCGGCGCGCGCGTGCGCGGATGGCGGGTCGGCGAGCGCGTCGTGTCCTTGCCGTACATGTCCTGCGGCACGTGTCCCGCATGCGAGCGTGGCGACGGCATTCTCTGTCCGAGCTTGCGCGGGATCGGTCTCGGGCAGCTGCCGGGAGCGTTCGCGGAGCTCGTGCGCGTCCATCCCGGAAGCTTGCTGCGCATTCCGCCCGACATCGACTTTCGAACGGCGGCGCTGGTCGAGCCGCTTGCCGTCGGCCTGCATGGCGTGCGCCACGCGCGTCTCGCGGTCGAGAGCGGCTGCGTCATCCTCGGCGCGGGGCCGATCGGTCTCGTGACGCTGCTCTGGGCTCGCGACGCCGGCGTCGCAAGCGTCGTCGTGTCCGAGCTCACCGCGGGACGCCGCGAGCTCGCGGCGCGTCTCGGCGCCGCTGAGGTGTGATCGACCCGGTGACCGGCGACCCGGCTGCGGCCGTTCGCGCGCGGACGGGACGCGAGCCCGACGCCGTGTTCGAGTGCTGCGGCGTGCCGGGCGCGCTCAACATCGCGATGACGCTCGCCGGTATCCGCGCCCGCGTCGTCGTCCTCGGCGTCTGCCTCGAGACGGACGAAATTCTACCGCTCACCGGTATCTTGAAGGAACTCGAGCTGAAGTTCGCGCTCGGCTACAGCAAGGCCGAGTTCGCGGACGCGCTCGAAGCGCTGCGCACGCGCCGCTTCGACGTCGCGCCGCTCGTCACCGACGTCGTCGACCTCGACCTCGTCCCCGAGACGTTCGCGGCGCTCAGCGCGCCGACGACGCAATGTAAGGTCCTGATCGAGTTCCCGTGAGCGACGCGGGCGGCGTCGCGCGGCTACGCTTTGGTGACGTTCGCCGCCTGTAGTCCTTTCGGGCCTTGCGCGATTTCGAACTCGACGCTCTCGCCTTCCTGCAGCGAGCGGAACCCCTCGCCGCTGATCGCCGAGTAGTGCACGAACACGTCCTGACCGTCGTCAGCGGTGATGAAGCCGTATCCCTTCTGCGCGTTGAACCACTTCACTTTCCCACGAGCCACGCGGTGCCCTCCTGGTTGGCGATGCATGCGCGAATGCCTCGCGCGGGGTGCAATCGCGCTCGCGATTAACACATAATGGAGGGAGCGGGCAAGAAAACCTGTGTCATTAGGGAGCAGCCGACGACGGCGCCCGGCGAACCGCCGGGCGGCACCCCTCGCACCGTCCGATTCACGACGCGCACGGCGCCCGCGGTGCTTCCGGTGGCGTTCGGCCGAGGCGTTTTATATAGACGGCGACTACTCGACCCGCCGCGCAGGCAGGACGGTCATGGCACCGGACGAGAAACTCCTCACGATGTTCAGCTACTACCGCGATGCCGAGATCCGGGGTGCGACGCTGCTGCTGAGGCTCATGCAGCGTCTCGACGATCCCGACGCGCAGGTGAAGCTGTCGAAGCATCTCGAGGAGGAGACCCATCACGCCTGGCTGTGGACCAAACGCATCACCGACATGGGCGGGGTGCCGGTGCGGATCGATGACGGATATCAGCGCCGCATGGGGCTCGAGGTCGGCATTCCGAAGACGTACGAGCAGCTCTTCGCCCTGACCGTCGTCGTCGAGGAGCGCGCGCACCAGCGCTACCTCGCGCACGCGGCATCACCGACCGTCGATCCCGAGACGCGCGCCGTGCTCCACGAGGTGACGAAAGACGAGAAGTGGCACATCGCCTGGATGGAGAACAAGCTGCGCGAGATGGCGGGGCCTGACGGCCAAACGCGCGTCGACGCGCTGCTCGCGCGCTATCGCGAGGTCGATCGCCGCGTGTTCCGCGAGCTCGAGTCGAAGGAGCGCGAGGCGTTCGGCTTCTCGCTCTCCGAGACGGGCACATCGTAACGCCGGCGGCCTCGTACGCTCGGCGGGCAGCGCCGCCCACGCCGGCAGACGCCGAGCAGCCGGCGCCCAGCTTCCGCCACCGCGTCGAGTACGCCGCGTTTCGTCTCGTGCACGGCGTGCTGGCAGCGCTGCCCCTCGGGCTCGCAATGCGGCTCGCGGCGGGTGCCGCCGCGCTCGCGATTCGTCTCGATCGTCGCCACCGTCGCATCGGGCTCGTGAACCTCGGAATCGCGTTTCCCGAGAAGTCGCAGCAGGAGCGGCTGCGGATCCTCGTCGCCAGCTATCGGAATCTCGGCCGCACGATCGCGGAGATCGCCCAGATCGCTCGTCTGACGAGCGCGAACGTGCGCGACCGCATCGGCTTCACCGACGAGTCGCTCTGGCGCCAGCTACCGGCGGTCCTGCCGCAACAGGGCGTCCTCGTCCTGACCGGCCACTTCGGCAACTGGGAGCTCTTCGCGTACGCCCACGGCCTGCTCGGGTATCCGGTGCACCTCGTCCGCCAGACGATCAAGAATCCCCTGATCGACGCGTTCATCGACCGCATGCGCCGGCGCGCCGGCACGCGCACGCTGCGCAAGCACACCGCCGCGCGCGGCGTACTGCGTGCGATCGCGGAGCGCGCCCTCATGGTACTGCCGCTCGATCAAAACGCGTCGCGCCGCACGGGCGTGTTCGTCGATTTCTTCGGGAAGCCGGCGAGCACCAACGCCGGCTTCGGCCGCGTCGTCGCGCGCACCGGCGTTCCTGTGTATCCCGCATTTCTCGTGCGCGAGGGCGCGAGCGCGCGACACCGCATCGTGATCTTGCCTCGTGTTCCGTTTGCGAGTATGGCGAACCGCGATCAAGCGGCTCGCGAGTTCACCCAACGCTGTACCGGCGTCCTCGAAGCCATGATCCGCGAGCATCCGGATCATTGGCTGTGGACGCACAAGCGCTGGCGGACGCGGCCGGTCGGGGAGCCGGACGTCTACGAGCGCTGAGGAGGAAACGATGCCGACGAAAAAGCGAGGCAAGGGATCACGATCGACCGTTCGGCGGTCGCGACCCGCCGCTACGGCGCGCCGCTCGAAGCGGAGCGCGCCCGCCACGCGCAAGAAGACGGCGCCGCGCGCGCGCGCCAAGGGCGCCTCCAACGCCGGTGCGAAGCGTCCGGCTGCCGGCGCGGCGAGTCGCGAGCTCGTGACGCTCAAACGCGAGAAGAGCGCACTCGAGAAGCGTTTGACCGACACGGTGCGTGAGATTGGGCAGCTCCGGCACCACGAGGCACGTGCCGCGCAGCTCGAACGCCAGCTGAAGGAGCGTGACGAAACGATCGCCCAGCTCCGGACGCAGCTCGGGAACCTGCGGAGTCGCGAGCTTGCCCCCGAGGAGGACGAGGCGCAGCCGTCCCTGGCGCTCGGCTCCCGCTCCGTCGACGACCTCGACGAGTTCGCCGACGACGAGGTGCAGGACGACGACGACGAGCTGATCTGAGATCACCCGTCAGATCGGCGGCTTGCCGGCCCGTGGGAACGCCATAGAAAGCGCCCTACGCTGGCCAGCACCATGCTCCTTTTCCTTGACAACGGTGTTGCAAGGCTTTTAGCTTGCGTGGTCCCGTAAGTACGGGAGCACCGTTGACCCATACATGGGGACCAAAGCCGCCTCCAACCCCCCCCGGTCCCCCCCGCCCTACGAGCGGGAGGATGATGACCGTTCAAAGCGCCTCGCCTCCATCAGCCAGGCCGTGGAAGTTCTCCACGTGCTCGATCGTGCCCTTGCGTGCGCCGACGATGCAGAGCTCGGCCGACTCGCAAGCCAAGCGCGGGAAGGCGAGCGCGCGCTCGAAACGTGGGCACGCGAGGTGGAGACGTTCCGCGCCAGCAAGCAGCTCTTCGAGGCCGGTATCGTGCCCGATCTCGTCGAGCGGCCGCGCGGCGCACGCGACGAGCTCGTGCTCACTCGCGTCGCGCGCGCGCTCGACCAGTCGCCGTCGCTGCGATTCTTCTGGGAAGCGCTCGCGTTCATGGTGGGTTTCGTGCTCTCGCTCTTGGTGACCTGAAAGGACGCAACCGCATGAGCAAGATTCGCGTGCTGCTCGCCGAGGATCACACCGTCGTGCGCCAAGGCTTGCGCAAGATTCTCGAGTCGGATGCCGAGATCGAGATCGGTGGCGAGGTGGGCGACGGCCGCAGTGCGGTCGAATCCGCGAAGCGCCTGCGTCCCACCGTCGTCGTCATCGACATCGGCCTCCCCGGCCTGAACGGCATCGAGGCGACGAACCAGATCATGAAGAGCGTCGACGGCGTGAGCGTGCTCATCCTCTCGATGCACTCCGACGACGTCTACGTGCGCCAGGCATTGAAGGCGGGCGCGAAGGGCTACCTCCTCAAGGACTCGGAGGACCTCGACCTCATCAAGGCCGTCAAGTCCCTCGCCCGCGGCGGCTCGTACTTCAGCCCTTCGGTCTCGAAAGTGTTGCTCGACGGCTACCTCAGCGATTCCGGCAGCGGCGCCGGCGAGGACACCCTTTCACGACTGACCGGCCGCGAGCGCGAGGTGTTGCAGCTCATCTCCGAGGGCAAGACCAACAAAGAGATCGCCCGCATACTCTCGCTCAGCATCAACACCGTCGAGAGCCATCGCAAGCACGTGATGGAGAAGCTCGACCTCCATAACACCGCCGAGATCGTCCGCTTCGCCGTTCGCAAAGGGATAGTGCAGTAGAGAGTGTAGCGCCCGAGACTCGGTCTCGGGCGCTCCCTGGCCTTCGATTACTCCGTCAGCGAGGGCGGGGGGACGTCGTCTGCCAGAAGGGCTGGCGCGCATCGTTGGCGGCGCGCAGGAACGTCTTCACCTGCCATGTGCCGTTGATCTTCCGACCGGCGGCGAGAAGCCGCTTGGCCGGTTTCCGCGAACCCTCTTTGACCATCCGATGCGTGCTCATCGCCCCTCCGTGCTGCGTGAGATGCGATGACGAACAGCATGAAGCGTTCCATGCGCTCGCGATCGGCGAATCAGGCAGTTGCGCGGCTCGGCCGCACAGCGCCGTTCAGCAATGTTCGCGTGCGCGCGAGTTTTGTACGGCCGCCGCAGCTTGCTGGACCATCACCCGAACTTGCGATAGGCACGAATCGAGTATGAGCAGCGACGGCAAACGTCGTCCTCGGTAGTTGCCGCCGGCCACCGCGATCTCTCGCCGGCGGGCGGTAGGAGGTCTCTGCGTGGCAGGTCTCGCGCTGATCCATCACGTCGGGCACGTTCGCTTCGCGCGAAGGACCGTCTCGTGACCGAGCTCCGAGGCGAAGACGTGGCCGAAGCGAGCGACCCTGGGTCGGATCTCCAGGAGGCGTGGCCGGTGCTCTCGACGGAGGAGCGCCTCGAGGGACTGCGCACGTTCGCACCTGCCGAGGCCGAGGACTTCCTCATGTCGCTGCCCGCGCGCGATCAGGCGGAGCTCATCCTCGCGATGCGGCCGGCCGAGCGTCGCTTCTCGATGCGCCTGCTGCCCCTCGACGACGCCGCCGACGTGATCCAGGCGGCGCCCGAGGAGGAACGCGAAGGCCTCCTCGCGCTCCTCGACGACTCCGCGCGCAAGGAGTTGGCGGCGCTTCTCGCGTACGCCGAGGACGAGGCGGGCGGCCTCATGAATCCGCATTACGCCCGCCTGCGACCGGAGATGAGCGTCGACGAGGCGATCACGTACCTCCGACGCCAAGCACGCGAGCGTCTCGAGACCATTTACTACGTCTACGTCCTCGACCCCGAGCAGCATCTCCTCGGCGTGGTGACGTTCCGCGAGCTCTTCTCGGCGCCGCCGTCGAAGACGGTGCGCGACATCATGCACACCGACGTCGTCACCGCGCACGAGGAGATGGACCAGGAGGCGTTGAGCCGCCTCTTCCAAGAGCACGACTTCCTCGCGATTCCCGTCCTCGACGACGAGCGCCACGTGAAGGGCATCGTCACCGTCGACGACATCGTCGACGTCGTCCAGGAGGAGGCGACCGAGGACATCCAGAAGTTCGGCGGCATGGAGGCCCTCGACGCGCCGTACCTCGAGATCAACTTCGGCACGATGGTCCGCAAGCGCGCCGGTTGGCTCTCGGCGCTCTTCATCGGCGAGATGCTGACGGCGACGGCCATGGGCCGCTTCGAGGATGAGATCGCGCGCGCGGTCGTCCTCGCGCTCTTCGTGCCGCTCATCATCTCGAGCGGCGGCAACTCGGGCTCGCAAGCATCGACGCTCGTCGTCCGCGCCCTCGCGCTCGGCGAGCTCAAGCTGCGCGACTGGTGGCGCGTCGTGCGTCGCGAGCTCGCCGCGGGGCTGGCGCTCGGGTCGATCTTGGCGACGATCGGATTCCTGCGCATTCTCTTTTGGCAGGCGCTCTTCCACACCTACGGCACGCACTACCTGCTCATCGCGCTCACCGTCGCCTCGAGCCTGATCGGCGTCGTCACCTGGGGGACGCTCGCCGGCTCGATGCTGCCGCTCCTGCTGCGCCGTCTCGGCTTCGACCCGGCGAGCGCGTCGGCGCCCTTCGTCGCGACGCTCGTCGACGTGAGCGGCATCGTCATCTACTTCACGATGGCGAGCCTGTTCCTCGGCGGAACGCTGCTGTAGCGGCGTCCGCCGGCGGACCATTGGTGATCCGCCGGCGGGCGCGTCGATCTGCCGGGCCCTTGTAATGAGCGCCTCGTGCTATGCTCCCGGAGCTCGGAGGCACCGTGAAGCAGCCCGAAACCCAGTACGCCCGCTCGGGCGACGTACACATCGCCTATCAGGTGTTCGGCGAGGGCGACGTCGACCTCGTCTACACGCCCGGTTGGGTTTCGAACGTCGAGCTCTTCTGGGAAATTCCCTCACTCGCGGAGGCGTTCGAGCGCCTCGGGTCGTTCGCGCGCGTGATCCTATGGGACAAGCGCGGCACCGGCCTCTCCGATCCGGTGGCGGGCCCGCCAACGCTCGACGACCGCATGGACGACCTCCGTGCGGTGATGGACGCCGCGGGATCGGAGCGCGCCGCGCTCTTCGGCATCTCCGAAGGGGGGCCGACGAGCGTGCTGTTCGCGGCCACGTATCCCGAGCGCACCCACTCGTTGATCCTGTATGGGACCGCGCCACGTTTTACCGCCGCGCCCGGCTTCGAGTGGGGCTGGACACCGCAGCAGATGCGAGAGACCACGGAGGAGATCACACGCAATTGGGGAAAAGGGGCGCTCATCGACCTCTTCATACCGGGCGCGGGAGCCGACCCCGCAATGGTCGAGTTCTGGGGGCGATTGCAACGCAGCTGCGCGAGCCCGGGCATGGCGTCCTCGCTGTGGAAGTCTCTCGGCGCGATCGACACCCGACCGATCCTCGCGTCGGTGCGAGTGCCGACGCTCGTCCTCCATCGCACGGATGAGATCGCCATTCCGGTGCAGGGTGGACGCATGCTCGCGGAGATGATCCCCGGCGCTCGCCTCGTCGAGCTGCCCGGCAACATCCACGTGCCCTTCGGCAGCGGCGACACGCCGCACATGCTGACCGTAATCGAAGAGTTCCTGACCGGGGCGCGACACGCGCCGGACTTGGAACGGATCCTCACCACGGTGCTCTTTACCGACATCGTCGGCTCGACGACTCGCGCCGCCGAGCTCGGCGATCGCCGCTGGAACGAGCTGCTCGAGCGCCACGACACCGTCATGCGCCGCCAGCTCGTCCGCTACCGCGGCACCGAGGTCAACCGCACCGGCGACGGCTTCCTCGCGACGTTCGACGGCCCCGCCCGCGCCGTGCAGTGTGCCGTGTCGGCGGCGGACGCGCTGCGTCCGCTCGCGCTCGACATTCGCGCCGGCGTCCACACCGGCGAGTGCGAGAAGCGGGTCGACGGTCTCAGCGGCCTCGCCGTCCACATCGGCGCCCGCGTCGCAGCGATGGCCGGGGCCGGCGAGGTGCTGGTCTCGCGCACCGTGAAGGATCTCGTCGTCGGCTCCGATCTCCACTTCACGGACCGCGGCGAGCACGAGCTCAAGGGCGTGCCCGATCGCTGGCACCTCTTCGCCGTCGAAGCGTAGGCGAGCCGCGCCACGAACCGCACCCGCGGATGGCGTCAGGCCTGCGCGGCGAGGAACCGCTCGAGCTCGCGATTGAAGGCGTCGGTGCTCTCCACCTGGGGCATGTGCCCGGCCTTCGGGAACACGACGAGGCGCGCGCCCGCGATGCCCGTGGCGAGCATGTCGTGGTGCTCGCGAAAGAAGATCGTGTCTTCCTCTCCGGCGATGACGAGCGTCGGGCACGCGATCCGGCCGAGACGACCGGCGGTGTCGTGCGCGAGATCGGCCTCGACCTGGCGCACGAATCCCTGCGGATCTTGCGGGTGCGGCGCAGCGGCGGACATGCCGACGAGCGTTTCGAGCCCGATCGTATTGAGAAAAGTGTGGCCGAGGGCGAAGAGCGTCGCGCTCTCGAGAAATTCGCGGGTATCGCAGCGCGTGCGCACCCGTTGCCAGGTGCGAAAGAGTGCGCGCGTGTAATCGTCGTTCCGCGCCCAGGTGTCGACGAGTACGAGCGATCGCACCCGCGTCGGCACGGCGAGCGCGAGCTCCTGCGCGACGGCGCCGCCCAGCGAGTGCCCGACGACGTGCGCGTGCTCGAACTCGAGCGCGTCCATCACCGCGAGGGTGTCCGTGACCATGTCGCGGGGCGTGTAGACGCCGGAGGCGAGCGTGCTTTCGCCGACGTCGCGGTTGTCAAACGTCACGCAGCGATAGCGTCCCATGAAGTGCGCGACCTGCCCGCCCCACGCGCTGCGGTCGAAACTGGTGCCGCTGATGAAGAGGAGCGGCGGTCCGCTGCCGAGCTTCTCGTAGACGATCTCGCCGGATCCACTCGCGACCCGCGGCATCGTCTACTCGGCGGGGGCTGCTTCGTCGCGGCGCGCGGAGTCGGAAGCCGTGACGGACGGCGGCGTATTCGGCAGCGGACGCGCGCGCAGCCGCTCGGCGACCGGCGGCACCGCCTTCAGCAACATGTCGACGCGCGCCGCCTGCGGCCCGATCGCCGCCGCCAGCACCTCTTCATACTCGCCGATCGCGGTGTCGAGCTCGGCCTCGCGGCCCTCCTGCACGCCGCGCTCGCCCTCGGTGAGCGTCGCGTTGATGCGGTCGGCGATCGCCTCGAGCGTCTTCTCGGTTTCCTCACCGATCGCGCTCGCGAAGGTCTCCGACCAGACGGTGTGAAAGGCGATCGTCGCCGGCACCTGCCGCCGCAGGCCGCCGCTCAAGCTGTAGATGCGATCGGCGAGCACATCCGGCGACGGCGGCTTGCGGCGCGAGACGAACGCGTTCAGACGGACGAATCGATCGTGCAGCTTGGCGTACCCGAGGCGCTCCGCGAGGATGCCGATCGCGCCGCGCAGCTCCTGTCCGTTCGGGTTGGCCACCAGCGCCGAGTCTCTCTCGTGTTTACCCGTGACAGTCAAGTTCGCACGGCCGGCGATGACGTCCGGAGATTGCCGACATCGCCTGCGCGGGCGGCGTATAGTGCGCCGCACACGGAGGTGATCGCATGATCGCGAATCAGAGCATGAGCACCGCGTTTCGCGCGCTGCACGCACCGGGTGGCTTTCTCATCCTACCGAACGCGTGGGACGCGGCGAGCGCGCGCATCGTCGAGGAATGCGGGGCGCCCGCAATCGCGACGAGCAGCGCCGCGCTCGCGTGGGCGCGCGGGTACCCGGACGGCAACGCGCTGCCGCCGCGCGTCCTCGCCGCGGCAGCCGCGGAGATCGCCCGCGTCGTTCGCGTACCCCTCAGCGTCGACGCCGAGGCCGGCTACAGCGACGATCCCGCGGCGGCCGCGGAGAACGTCCGCGCACTTCTCGACGCAGGCGCCGTCGGCATCAATCTCGAGGACGGGACGGGCGCATCCGAGCTCTTGTGCGCGAAGATCGAGGCGGTGAAGCGCGTCGCGGCGCGCGCCGGCGTCGATCTCTTCGTGAACGCGCGCACCGACGTGTACTTGAAGCACCTCGAGCCGCCGGAGCGCGCCCTCGAAGCGACGCTCGCACGCGCCGCGCGCTACCGCGCCGCCGGCTGCGACGGCGTGTTCGTGCCGCTCATCAAGGACGACGCCGACATTCGCGCCGTCGTCGCCGCCATCGCGCCGCTGCCGTTGAACGCGCTGGCGATTCCCGGACTGCCCGCCGCGGCGGAGCTGCGCGCCCTCGGCGTGCGGCGCTTGAGCGCCGGGGCGGGGTTGGCGACGGCGGCGCTCGCGCGGGTGCGCCGTCTCGCCGGCGACTTCCTGCGCGACGGCCGCTCCGACCCGCTCTTCGAGGAGCGCATCGATTCGGCGGCGATGAACGCGTCGTTCCGCCGCGAGTAACGACGCTGCCGCATCTCCGCGCCACGATCCCCAGCACGAGGCGGTTTCGTCCGCGCCGCGACTCGTCTATGGAGCGGTGGAGGAGGACTCCTCATGGCCGTCTTGCGCACCCCCGACGAGCGCTTCGCGAATTTGCCCGACTACCCGTTCGCTCCACACTACGTGGATCTCGCCGCGGCCGTCGGCCGCAGCGGCGAGGCGCGCATGCACTACGTCGACGAGGGCAGTGGCGAGACCGTGCTCTGTCTGCACGGCGAGCCGAGCTGGTCGTTTCTCTACCGTCGCATGATCCCGATTCTCGCGCGGCGAACACGCGTCGTCGCGCCCGATCTCTTCGGCTTCGGCAAATCGGACAAGTTCACCGAGCCGGAGGATTACTCGTACGCGATGCACCGCAACGCCGTCCTCGGCTTCATGGATGCGCTTCGCCTCGACGCGATCACGCTCGTCTGCCAGGACTGGGGCGGCCTACTGGGTCTCCAGCTCGCGGGGCAGCTTCCCGACCGCTTCGCGCGTCTCGTCATCATGAACACCGCGCTGCCGACCGGCGAGGAGCAAGTCGGCCCCGGCTTTCTCGCCTGGCGCGAGTACGTCGCGAGCACGCCGGATCTCCCGATCGGGCCGCTCTTCGGGCGCGCGATCGTCCAGGAGTCGCGCCGTGCGCCCGCGATTCTCGCGGGCTACGAAGCGCCCTACCCCGACCGTCGGTACAAAGAAGGCGCGCAGCGCTTTCCGCAGCTCGTACCGATCGCGCCCGGCGATCCCGGCGCCGCCGAGAATCGCGAGGCGTGGAAGACGCTCGAGCGCTGGACGAAGCCGTGTCTCCTGATGTTCGCCGACAAGGATCCCGTCCTCGGCGTCGCGGCAGGCCGCGTGTTCGAGCGGCGGATGCCGCAGGCCGGACCAGTCGTCGTGATCGAGGACGCCGGCCATTTCCTCCAGGAGGACAAAGGCGAGGAGCTCGCCGAGCGTATCCTGACGTTCATCGCCGGTCGCTGACGCCGCTCAGTCGCGGGCGAGCTTCGTCCGCCTCCCCGTCGCCGGGTCCTGCGCGGCGCGCGCGCGCCACCCATGCAGCTTCGAGAGTGGAATGAGCGGCACGCTACGAATGTGGTAGCTCCCGACGTGGGGCGTTCCCCATTCGTCGTCGCGGAACATCGCCAGCGACGGCACCGAGCTCGGCTCGATGCGCGCCGCGGCGAGCGCGCCCAACATGCCGGCGCCGAGCAGCAGCGCGACCACGATGCGTACTCCGCGTCGCCTCCCCGACCGCGCGCGCTGGACGCGGCGCGCGTGCCGCTGCATGGGATACAAATCGCGGAGCCCCCTCTCCACCTCCCACCTCATCAACACGATACTTTGCTAGACGAATGATCGACGAATGTCACGAAAAAAATTCGAGCGCCGTATGATCGACGTCAGGATCGAGTGCGATGTGCGCCGAATCGGATCACGCGCAATTTTGGACATTGGACAGGTGCCCCTGCCCTGGTTAAATGCGCGGGATGGCGCGACCTGTCGTCTTGATCGTCCGTGACGGCTGGGGCATCGGACGCGACTACCCCGGCAACGCCGTCGCCCTCGCCCACCCTCCGATCCTTCGCGACCTGCTGGCCACGTACCCGCACACCGTCCTCGGCGCCGCCGGGCGGGCGGTCGGATTGCGGCCCGGGTACCAAGGATCGTCGGAGGTCGGGCACCTCAACATGGGCGCCGGCCGGATCGTCGAGCAGGAGATCGTCCGCGTCGACAAGCTGATCGAAAGCGGCGAGTTCTTCCGGCACCCGGCGCTCCTCTCGGCGACCGACCAGTGCAAGCAGCGCGGCAGCGCGCTGCACGTGATGGGTCTGGTGCAGGACCAAGGCGTGCACGCGACCGAGGAGCACCTCTACGCGCTGCTCGAGCTCGCGCGACGCCGGCAGCTCACGCGCGTCTTCGTGCACGTCTTCTCCGACGGCCGCGATACGCCCCCGCGAAGCGCCCTCGTCTACGTCGAGCGCCTCGAGCGCAAGATCGCGGAGCTCGGCGTCGGGCGGATCGCGTCCGTGATGGGGCGCTACTACGCGATGGACCGCGCCCTCAACTGGGACCGCATCGCGCGCGCCTACAAGGCGCTCGTCGACGGCGAGGGGCTGCGGGCGCGCTCGGCGCGCGCCGCGATCGAGGAAGCGTACGCGCGCGCCGACCGGACGCTCGCCGCGCGCAGCGCGGGGACGGCGTCCGATGACGCGCTCGTCGAGACGGACGAGTTCATTCAGCCGACGCTGATCGCCGGCGACGACGGCCGCCCGCT
>JBGPOW010000033.1:0-28145 GCA_041488235.1 Binatia bacterium | reverse complement strand
CTTCCGAGGGGAACCGAAGAAGTCCGACAACCCACTGACCAGATTACTGTTCTGGTATTCGGTAACCACGCGTGAGAACGGTGGGCGAGAAATTCGGCGGTGACTGAGCCGCGAAGAGTAGTCACGATACCGTCTCCGCGGCCAGAGGTATGACAACAATCCTGACATAGATTATTGTTGGGATACTGATATCACACGTGTTTCCTACCCTGTCCCGGCGGCACGCGGTATGCTGTTCGCTGAAGGGAACTCCGGGATGGCTGTGGCGGTGGGTAGCGACTTCAATCCGCCCGCGCGAATCCTTGTTACGTCCTTCACGCGCCTCGGTGGGACAGGGCACGTTATGGACGAATTTCCGTTCCTCATCGGGAACCACCCGCTGATTCAAAAGATCGTCGGTCTTGTCAAACGGCTCACCGCCACGGATGCGACGGTACTCGTGCTGGGGGAGAGCGGAACCGGCAAGGAGGTCCTGGCGCGTGCCATTCACGCGCTGTCGCGACGCGCCGATCATCCGTTCATTCCGGTGAACTGCGGCGCGATCCCGGCGGCGCTGCTCGAGTCGGAGATGTTCGGCCACGAGCGCGGCGCCTTCACCGGCGCGATCGCGGCGCGAGCCGGTATATTCCAGCTCGCCAACGGCGGCACGATCTTTCTGGACGAGATCGCGGAAATGAGCTCAGCGTTGCAGGTGAAGTTGTTGCGCGTTCTGCAGGATGGCGAGATTCGGCCCGTCGGCTCCGATCGGACGAAGAAGGTCGACGTCCGTATTATCGCCGCGACCAACAAGGATCTCGAGCACGAGATGAAGCGTCATGGCTTCCGTGAGGACCTGTTCTACCGCCTAAGCGTGATTCCGATCGTCATGCCGCCCCTGCGCGAGCGGCGGTCGGACATCCCGATCTTGATCGATCATTTCCTCGAGAAGCAGAACCGCAAACATCCCGAGCATCCGGTCCAGTTCAATGAGGAGGCGACGGTCCTGCTGAGGGAATACGACTGGCCGGGCAACGTCCGTGAGCTCGAGAATCTGATCGAGCGGGTAGTGATTCTCTCGGAAGACCCCATGATCGGTGTCGACAGCCTGCCGAGCACCGTTCGCGAGTTCATTTGGGAGAAGCACATTCCGGAGCCGACTCTGCTGCGGAGCGGGCTCGATCTCAATGGAGCCGTCGGTTCGTACGAGAATCGCCTCATTGACGAAGCGCTCAGTCGCACCAAGGGCAACAAGCAGGCTGCCGCCCAGCTGCTCGGGCTCAAGCGCACGACGCTGGTGGCGAAGCTGAGTCGACGGACGGTTGTCGCGACCGTCGAACCGGTGCAGCGCTACCTGCTGTAGCGAAGGCTCGCGTTGTCCGACGGCGCAACCCGCGATGGTGGCGCTGCTACGTGCAACACGCTCGGAAGTCTTCGGCGGTGTCGCAAGGAGAATCAGGGATGGCCAAGCACGACGGCCCGACCTCGGAAGGAACGGGGGCGCCCGTCGCAGTGCGCAGACGCTCCTCATTGCCGGACCTGGCTCGTCGAGCGCGCGCGGTACGGCCAGCAGTGATCCGATTGTGCGCGGTAACTGCTTCACGGGTGAAGCGCATCGGGCCGCGCCTTCCGCTCCTGAAAATCAAATTCGTGACCGCTTCTCTCGGACAGCACGCGCAGACGACGCTCGGCTTCCCTCGTTCTAGCCGGACACTCGCGCTGACAACGCTGCTGATCGTTGCGATCGTCCTCCTGGACCTGTGGCTGCCCGGCACAACGGAGTCCGTGCTGTTCATACTCCCGGTGCTGTTCGTGTCGCGCGTCGCCAGCAAACGCTTCGTGGTGTTTGTCGCCGTATCCTGCACGGTGTTGATGGTTCTGGGCCTCTTCAATGACCTCAGGCTTTTCATTGCGCCGCACGCCCTTATCGGCAGCACCACGGGAATGACCGTCCTCTGGGTGACGGTGGCCACCGTCGTCCGGCGCATGCGGGCGGAAGAGGAAATGGCGCTGCACAGCACCGCGTTGACGGCGGCGAACAACGCTATCGTGATCACCGATCCGGGCGGCCGGATCGCGTGGGTGAACCCGGCGTTCACGGCGCTCACCGGGTACGAGAGCAGAGAGGTGATCGGTCAGACGCTGCGGGTGCTGAAATCGGGCGTGTACGACCGATCGTTCTACGAGCGTCTCTGGGCAACCATCGGCTCCGGGCAGCCGTGGGCTGGTGAGATGATCAACCGGCGGAGGAACGGGAGCCTCTATACGGAGGAGATGACCATCACGCCGGTCGGTCAGAACGGCATCATCAGCCACTTCATCGCGATCAAGCAGGACATCACGCGGCGCAAGGGGGCGGAGGCGGCGTTGATCGAAGCGCGGGAGAAGCTGCAAGCCACCATCGCAGCGCTGGAGGCAAACAACAGCGATCTCAACCGGCGAACCCAGTCGCTTCGTAAGGCAATGGCGGCGAAGTCGGTGTTCATGGCCAACATGAGCCACGAGATCCGCACGCCGATGAACGTCATCATCGGCATGACGGACATGGTCCTCGACACCGACCTGGCGGTCGAGCAGCGCCACGATCTCGATCGCGTCCGCGCCGCTGCCGTCGGACTACTCGCGATCATCAACGACGTCCTCGACGAGGCCAAGATCGAGGCCGGCAAAATGACGATTGAGCTCGTCGAGATGGACCTCCGGCGCACGATCGACGAGGCCCTGAGCCCGTTCCAGCCCGCGGCGACCACCAAGGGTCTCTCGCTCACGCGAACCCTGTCACCGGACCTCCCGGCGCAGGTGAAGGGAGACCCCTCGCGCATCCGACAAACGCTCGTCAATCTCGTCGGCAACGCGATCAAGTTCACCGCTGCAGGGACGATCACGGTCGACGCGCGCGTCACGGCGCAGGCCCCCTCGCACGTCGTGGTCCGCGTGAGCGTCGCGGACAGCGGGATCGGAATCCCCCCTGAACGTCAGGCGGCGATCTTCGACAGCTTCGTGCAAGCCGACGAGGGCACGACACGAAGGTACGGGGGCACTGGTCTCGGGCTTACGATCTGCCGTGATCTGATCACGTTGATGGGAGGCCGCATGGGTCTCGACAGCGAGCCCGGCAGAGGGAGCACGTTCTGGTTCGAGCTCACGCTCGGGTGCCCGACGATCGCCGCGGTGGCGTGAGTTGCACCCGACGCGGAGCCCCGAGGCGCGTCATCCGCGGTCTAGGAAACTCTAGACCCCGAAGGGAGTCCGGGCCTGCGGATCCGCCGCGATAGGTCTGACGGGAGGGCTATGCCTCTCTCGGCAGGTCGACGGTGAAGACGCATCCCTTGCCGGGCAGGTCGCGCACGTGGATCGCGCCGCCGCTTTCCTCGACGGCCTGGCGACTGATCGCGAGTCCGAGGCCGAGCCCGGTTCGATCGGTGCCTCGCTGCTCGAACATGCGAAAGAGATCGTCGATCTTTCCGGCCGGGAGGCCGCCGCATTCGTCTTCGATCGCGAGCTGCACGCGATCGACGGTCGCGTGGGTGCTCAGGAACACGTGACCGGGGGAAGGAGTGAACTTGAACGCGTTCTGAAGCAGGTTCGACAGTGCCGACGCGAGGCTCTGTGCGTCGGCGCGGATCGTCACGCCGTCCGCGACGGGTCCGATCGTGAGTTGCAGGCCACGATGCGTCGCGTCGACGGCCGCGGCGACCGCTACCTCCTCGACGAGCGTGGCCACCGACAGGGACGTCCCTTTGCGAAGGCCGGTTTGCAAGCGCACCTCTGCCAGGGAGCGATCGAGGACCTCGCGCATGCGGACCAGGCTGTGAGAGATCACCGCGCTGGTGCTCCCGCTCGTCCCGACTATTCCCGATTGCAGTGCGTGGAATGCGAGCGTCGCGATGTTGAGCGCGTTCCGCAGCTCGTGGGCCAGCACACCGAGCTGCTCGACGCTCCGATCAGAGATGGATTGCTCACGTTGCCGCGCGAACTGCGTGACGGCGGAGGCAACGGCATTGTCCAGGCAAGCGTTCAGGGTCTTGAAGTCTTCGGCGCTGATCGACGTCCCACTGTCGACGGCGACCCCGGTAATCGCCTGGCAAAGCGCCCCGTAGTCTTGGACGACCTGCCCCACGGTGAAGCCCATCCGGCGCATGTCGTCACCATGTCGAGTGGCGCCGTCATTCATCGCGACCTTGCCGAACTCGCGGCTAGAGTTCCGAAGCATCTCGACGAGCTGCGTGAAGAAGAGCGGAATCCCGTTCTCGAGCTCGGCATCCGTCGCGCGCACGGGCCTGTTGACCAGTTGTACTCTGGCCCGAGCGATGATCTCGCCGCGGTGCGCACTGAGAAACTCGTACAGCATGGTGGTCATAGCGACGAGTGTCTGTCCGCCGATACGTTCGGTCAATGGACAAAAATGCATTGCCGCTAGAATCGTACGATCGCGATTACGTAATACTACGCGTACGAAATTGCGACGGTCATTAGCGCGGTATGGAGTCCTCCGTTCGCGAGCGCACTCGCCGACGTTATGACGGTGGCCGTGATCATGGAGCCTCCGCGGTATCGTCGGTCAATATGGTTATGTGGCATCGATCGCACCGGACCGTCCTGACGAAAACTCGACGCTCGAGCATTCGGATAGACCGCCGGCACGCACGCTCGCTACGATCGTCCGTTGTCCGTCGCGGGTATCAAGCGTCGCTGTGCTGATACGCGACCGCCTCGGTCGGCATTTCCCGGCGCTGCATCTTCGCTACTAGGGTCGTCCGCTTCAGACCGAGCAAGCGGGCGGCGGCTTGCTTGTTGCCCCGTGTCCGTCGCAGCGCCTCCTGGATCAGATTGATCTCCAGCTCGGTGACCGTGCGCCTTAAGTCGATGCCGGTCGGCGCCGATGGCGCTGCCTTGTTCGCGTCCACGAACGTCGCGAGCAGACGGATGGTCGCCATCGCGGCCGCACCCAGTCTGGCGAATCCCGACGTAACGCGCTCGTCGCTGGCGGAGAACGGCGGCGTGCGGCCTAGGTAGCCGCCATGCTGATACCCCACCAGCTCCCGGTCCCATCGCAGGGGCACGTAGACACTCCACGTGACCCCGAACCGCGAGGGGAGCTCCGGGATCACGTCGTCGGGGAGGTTCGCAGTCGGCCCCTGCAGAATCGCATCGCCCTGAAGGCGATCGAGCAGGTCTCTTACCGCCCCTCGCGGCACCGTGAGACCCCGCAGAGACGCCCATTGCTCGTGGGTGTGCCCGTAGGTCGCCGCGACGACGCAGGACTCTTGCTCCGGCGGGAGCAGGACCGCGTGAGTGCAATCGCACCCCAGTGTGTCCGTCGCGAGCCGACACATACCGTCGAGCAGGGCGGCCGGAGAAGATGGGGAACAGTCGCGCGCACACAGCGCGGTGAAGATGTCGCTCCGATCATCCGTGGGAGACGTGGGGCGCCACTCGCCTTGCTCGCTATTCTGCATCATCAGCCCTCCCTTTCGAATATCGCTCCGCGTCGATATCGATCCGTATCCGAAGGTAACAGCGGCGACCCGCGCGCAACAACACCGTACTAGTACTCGAGTGACGCTACTCGCGTAGCGCTACGTGGGTAGTGCTACGTGTTCCGGTCCGGACCGATGACGGGCGGAAGCCAATCGAGGCCGGCCGCCAGAACGTCATCCACGAGCACGCGAGCGTCCGCAGCCTAAAATATTGCGGCGAGTACGGCCGCGGATGGCGTGCTGTGGCGCGACCTTCAGCGGTTTTCACCATGACGTTTCTGTCCCATTCAAGGCCAACCGTGCGAAATAGCGCACCGGAATGGCGCAGGCGGAGTGCCCTCGTCACATGTACGAATAGCCCCTCTCGCCATTTCGGAATATTGGCCGTGGATCATGGGAACGGCGCGCGCGTCCGACAAACCCGGGGGACGCCCCTATTGGTCTGGGTCCAGTTCCCGAACGTGAGACAGGACGTCATTGAGTTCCCAAAGTGTCGGACAGGAGCACTGACGGGGCTGTCCTAGCGAACGATGGGATCCGGCGCGCTAGGTGCTTGCCCTGAAGGCATGCTGTTGACGCCCTCAACGGCACGCCTACGGCTGATCGTCCGCCGGCTCCGGGAGAACCTCCCGTGTTCGGCGATGCGATACGTAGACGTGAGCGGCAGCGGCTCCCAGTGACCGCGCGTAGGAAGACCGCGAAGAAGAGCCGCGCTGTCACGTCCCTGGTCGACGGTGGCAGATCGGCTCCCGCCGCCGGATCTCTACGCCGCCTGACGATACGGGAGCGAGACGTGCTCCTCCTCGCCGCCGGAGGCCTCACCAATCCGCAAGTAGCGAAGCGCCTGTCCATCAGCGTGCGTACGGTGGAGAGCCACCGGGCGCACTTCATGCGGAAGCTCGAGCTGCGCCATCAAACCGATTTGGTTCTGTATGCGATCCGTTGCGGACTTCTGCCGCTCGGCACGAAAAGCTAGTAGACGCAGGCGAGAGGCACCGCCGACGGAGGTACATCCCGACTCACGTAGCCGCAGTACCCACGCGGGGCTCTCGCCGCGCGCGTCCTCAGTCCTTCTTGCCCTCTCGAACCCATTCTCGCCGTCCGATCCGCGCCTCCGTACGCGTACGAATAGACGCAACCGACGAATTGTTGGAGTATCGATCGAGGGGTCGTGGAAACAACATCCGGGTTTGCGAAGGCGGCGGAACGGAAGCGCCCGTCGCTCCGGAGCGTCGGGACGTAGTAGCGAATCACCGCGGAGGTGGGCGCACAACACGCCGCTGCGCGTAGCGCAGGTGGAGGAGGGATGCGGGTGCAGGCGAACTGCGTCTGCCTGGTTCCACCCAACAAGTATCTGAACATCCGCGAGCATGCGTTGCGGCTCAGCGCACCCGCCGACGAACTCCTGACACTGCTGGACGATGCGTCGGCCGGAGCACTGCGCGCCGCCGCAATCGTGGAACATCCGGGCGGCTTCATTGAGAAGCGAGGCTCCACGGTCTGGTAATGGGCGTGGTGATCAGCGGCTCCATCATCGAGGCGCATCAGTGCCGGATCTGGGCGGAGTACGCTAGTCGTGGCGGCCACGGCATCACCGTCCGCTTCACGGTGCCGCTGCAAGCGCCGAAAGGGGCGCGGGACAAACACTCCGCATGACGACCACCCCGACCGTCTTCGTGGTGGACGACAACGCCGGCGTCCGCAGGTCGTTGCGCGCGCTGTTCGAGTCGGCGGGACTAGCAGTCGAGACCTACGCCTCGAGCGAGGAGTTCCTCGCCGTCTACGATCCCATGCGAGAGGGCTGCCTTCTGCTCGACGTCCGTTTGCGGAACAGCAGCGGCCTGGACCTGCAAGACGAGCTCCGCCGCCGCGCGGCGAAGCTCCCGATCATCGTCCTGACCGGCCACGGGACGGTACCGACCTCCGTCCGCGCGCTGAAGGGGGGAGCGGTCGATTTTCTCCAGAAGCCGGCGTCGCCCAAAGTGTTGCTAGAGCGGGTGCGCGCGGCCATCGACAGTGATCGCCAGGCACGCGCGAAGGCAGCGGAAGACGCCGCCATGGTCGAGCGGCTCGCGCATCTGAGCGCGCGCGAGCACGAAGTCATGGAGTTGCTCCTCACGGGCATGACGTCCAAGGAGATCGCGGCGGCGTTGGGTCTCAGCAACAGAACCGTGGAGGGGTACCGCCGGATGGTGCTCTGCAAGACGAACGTCTCCTCGACCGCTCAGCTCATCCGCTCGGTGCTGCGGTTCAAACCAGTGCAGTCTTCCATCAAGATCCTACTATGTGGTGTCCTTTCCCTCGTAGCCTCTCAGTTCTGCTGAAGGTTGGTCACGATCACGAGCAGACCGACCGTCGCGCGCCGCACGGTCTGGAGATAGTCCCGCGACTCCGCCGGGAGGTTGCCGTCCATCGCCATGTCGGTCATGCCGATGATCACGTTGATGGGCGTGCGACTTCTCAACACCCACATCGCGAATAATACGATCGGGATCTCATCGAACAGAGCAAAGCTGATCGATTCGACCGTCACCGACAACGTCAACCGTAGGTGTCTCCGGTAATGCGATTCGCTTGACGCGGTCGACGGTCACCGGGAATGGCCTCGATCTCTTTTCGGACCACCGTCCGCACGTTTTGAAAGGCTCCACCTGCGGCACCAGCGACGGTCCGAACGGCACCTGGCACGTCTGCTCGCGCGATTGAACGGCGATCGTCTAGTAGTTGCCTCGTCTACCGCGCGGACGATCGCTACACTGTCAAAGGATGACGCGCGCGCGCAGGGACCGTCGGAACAGCGGCAGCCTCTCGCGCGAGTGGCGCGCATTTTTCAAGGGGCTCGGGCCCGGGTTGATCACCGGCGCGGCGGACGACGATCCCTCCGGTATCTCGACGTACTCGGTCACCGGCGCGTCTTTCGGGTACGCGCCGCTGTGGACGGCGCTCTTCTCGTTTCCGCTCATGACCGCCGTGCAGCTCATGTGCGCGCGGCTCGGGATGGTGACGGGCCGTGGGCTCGCCGGGGTCGTGCGGCGGCGGTACCCGCGGTCCATTCTGTGGGGCGCCTGCACGCTGCTCGTCGTTGCGAACGTGTTCAACATCGCGGCCGATCTCGGCGGCATGGCGGAGGCGACGGCAATGGTGACGGGCGTCAACTCCAAGCCGCTCGTCGTCATGTACGGCACCGTCATCCTCGCATTGCTCTTCTTTTCGACCTACCGGCAGATCGTTCGCATCTTCAAGTGGCTCACGCTCGTCCTCTTCGCGTACGTGATCGCCGCATTTCTCGCGCACCCCGATTGGCATGGCGTGTTGCGGGCGACGTTCATTCCGCACGTCGAGTGGTCGGCGCAGTACCTCGCGACCTTAGTCGGCGTGCTCGGCACGACGATTTCGCCGTATCTCTTCTTCTGGCAAGCGTCGCAGGAGGTCGAGGAGGAGAGGGCGATGGGCCGGACCACGACGAAAAAGCGCGAAGGTGCGACCGACGGGGAGCTGCGCGCGGCACGGACCGACGTGCTCACCGGCATGCTGTTCTCGAACGTCGTGATGTACTTCATCATCCTCACGACCGCGGCGACGCTGCATGCGCACGGGCAGACGCACATCGCGAGTGCGAAAGAAGCGGCCGAGGCCCTGCGGCCGTTCGCGGGAGAGGGTGCGTACTGGCTCTTCACGATCGGGTTGATCGGAACCGGCATGCTCGGTGTTCCGGTGCTCGCGGGGGCGTGCGGCTATGCGATCGCCGAAGCGGCCGCCTGGCGCGGCTCGCTCGAAAAGATGCCGCGGCAGGCACAGCGGTTCTACGCGGTGCTGACGGTGGCGATGCTGCTCGGCCTCGCCGTCGACTTCGCGGGTTTCAGCGCGGTGTCGATGTTGTTCTGGTCGGCGGTGCTGAACGGCGTCCTCGCTCCGCCGCTGATCGTGCTCGTCACGCTATTGACGAGCGACGCCAGTGTGATGGGGACGCGAACCAATTCGACGTCGTTGCGCGTTGCGGGATGGACCGCGGCCACGGTCATGGGGGTTGCCGCGGTGGCGATGTTCGTGACGGCGACGCTTTGACGAGACGTCCCGCTGCCTCAACGCTGCCGCAACTCCTCGACCACAAAGTGTTTCAACAGCTCGTCGCGCGTCGTGGTAACCGGAAGCGCGGGGGCCAGTGCGGCGATCGCGGACGGACAGCCGAGAAGATGCTCGCGCAAGCGCCGCACCTCGATCGTGGCGACGACTTTGCATCCGTCGATGACGGTTTGCCGGCAATGGACGCAGCGCGCGTGCAAAGACACGGCGCTGTCATCGCACGCTGCGGGGTCGCACGCCAGGATCCCGCCGTGCTCTAAATCACGCTGGCTTCGCGTGTCCGGTAGCGTATCGACGTATCACGCGCATCCGCGCACCGAAGTAGCGCTGTCACGCGCGAGAAACCCCTGCATCACGTGACAGTCGAACTTTCACGAACGCCGCGATCGCGTCTGCCGCAGCCGATCAGCGCCCGTACTCGTCGTGGCGGCGCACCCAATACGGACCGCGATCGGCCTCGTCGCGGCCTTTCGGCGTGAGGTCGAGGAACTGGTAATCGGCGTTCACCGCGTCGATGCCGCGCGCGTACGTCGAGTACGTGTGGAAGATGCGACCCTGGGAGTCCTTATGGAAGACGCTGACGCCCTCGCGCTCGGAGCTGCCGGGGTTCTGCCGGGTGAAATTGTAGAACGCGTCCTTCTTCTCGACCTCGTCGGCGGTGAACGACACACCGTAGTCGAAGTTGAAGTCGCTGCCGGAGGACGATACCCACTTGAACGTCCAGCTCATGCGCTTCTGGTACGCCGCCAATTTTCCGAACGGCGCGTGCGACGCGGCGATCATCGTCACGTCGCGCTGGTTCAGGTGCACGATGATGCCGTTGAAGTTGTCCGCCCAACGCGAGCAGTGCGGGCAGCCCGCGTCCCAGCTCGGTCCGAACATGAAGTGATAAACGATCAACTGGCTGCGGCCGTCGAAGAGCTGCGCCAGCGTATGCGTGCCGTCGCACCCCTGGAAGACGTACTCCTTCTCGACCGCCTCCCACGGCAGGGCGCGTCGCTCGCGGTTGAGCTCGTCGCGCCGGCGCGTGAGCTCCTTTTCCTTCGCGAGGAACGCGGTACGTGCGCGCAGCCACTCGTCGTGTGACACGACGAGGTGTCGCGGACTCCCGCTGCTGTCGTCTTTCATCGTACCGATGCCTCCTGCCCAGGTCCGGGCGACGTCATGGGTTCATGTAGGAGGCACGCAGGACATAGTCCACCGTAGGGTTGAATGCGTCGCCACGGCCGCGCTCGTTGCGCGCGCCGACGTCGCTTACGGGAGCCGCTCGATGCGATACTGCAGCGAGAACGCGCCGCCCGTCGTCGCGCAACTCTCGCCGGAGGGACAGTCGGCGTCGACGACGCATTTGAGGGTCGCCGTGAGCGAACACGTGCCGCCTTCGCCGCCCGCGCTCGGCAGCTCGTAGTCGGCAACGCCGGTGGGCGCACCGAAATCGGGACCGGCATAGGTCGCATCCACCACGCCGGCGTAATGCGACGTCGACTGCAAACAGGGAATCCCTTTTGCGAATCCCAGCTCCGCGATGTCGGTTTCCAGTGACTTGCCGTACATCGTGTCGACGCACTCGCGCGCCGCTCCGTCGGCGACCACGTGCAGGGCGCCGTCCGGCGGCAGGTACTGATCGTAGACGAGCGCCTGCGGCACCACGTCGTCGGTCGAGACGGATTCGAGGCCGCTCAGCCGCTGCCATTCGCCGTCGACGGCGGCCTGAATGAACCACCCGCGGACGGGTCCGGTTCCGAGGCACGCCTCGCCACTCGCGCAATCGGCGGCGGTGTCGCACGGATTGCCGCTGGTCTCGCATTCCTTCGGGGCGATCGGTGTGGCGAGGTGGAGGTCGTTGTTAATCGCCGCGCCCTGGACGGTCACGCGCACGTGCGTGAGCGGCGCCGGGTCGCTCAGCCAGCCGGCGACGATCGTCCCCGCGAAGCCGGTCGGAAGCTCGCGGTTCACCCGCCGCTTCATCATGATCTTCACGTGCAAATGCGGATCCGATGCGTGCAACCGGCGCAGCACGCGGACGCGGGCGGGTCGCCCGCCGGGAGCAGGACGCGAGATCATCCGCCAGGCGAAGCGCCCGCCGAGCGGGCGCGGCGGGAGCGGCAGATCGAACTCGAAATTGCTGCCGTTGATCGCCGCGAGCGGCTCTGCGAGCGGAAAGCACTCCCGCGAGAGCAACCCGAGCGACGAGTCGAGATGGCTGACGATACACCGGTCGCCCGCGCCGCCGCCGTCGTCGCTGACATACACGTCGGCGTGGGCGACGGGGACGATGGCGCTGCTCACGAGTGTCGACGGCATACCGCCGCGCCCGCTGCGAATCGCCGCGATTGCGTGCGGAGGATGAAGCTCCGACTCGTATCCGAAGTGTTGTCCGACGCAGGCCTCATGGCCGCACGTCGGACAGGTGAGCGGACAGTCGTCGGTGATCACGCACGCCTGGCTCGTCGTGGTCAGGCAATGACCCGGGACGGGATCGGGATGTCCGCAGTCGAAGATGTACCGACCGAGCGCGACGACGCGATCACCCTCGCCAGGCCACGCCCAATCGGGGAGCGCGACTACCTCCCACTCGATTCCGAGATGCGGCGGGGCGTTGCCGGTGGCCGCAAGATCCGCATCGGCGGGGTCGAGCGTGATCTCCGCGACGAAGTCGCTCAGCACGTGCGTCGCGGGAAAATCGCCCCCGAGCTGTCCGTGCATGTCGTCGACGGTGCCGTGCACTGTGACCGGTAGCGGGTCGCCGACTGCGATGCGGCTGATGGCCGCCCATTCCGGGTTCACGAGGTTCAGCATGTCGAACAAGCCGGCATTGATTCCCGCCGGGTAGCAACCACCGCCGTTGAGGGAGAACGCGCGATCGCTACTGATGGGTGCCGACGCCAGCCGACCTGGCGTGAGCGTCAACAGTGCGAACACGACGACGAGGTAAGACCGTTTCATGAGGGGGCTCCTTCCGCGGACAGGGATCGCGTACCAAGCTCGGAATCGGTTCGTCAACGAAAAACGTCGCATCGGCTCGTCGACGACTACGCGGCAGTGCCTTTGTCGAGGCGATTTCCGTTGACGCGACGCGGCCCAACCGACGAACATGTGACGTCACCGACCGACAGGGGAGGGCTTTCCATGCACGACCAACCACATCGTCGCTGTCGGCGCCGGCTCGTCGCCGGCGCGCTCGCCCTGACCCTTCTTCTGCCCGCGCTGCCGCCACCCGCTGCCGTCGCCGCGCCCGACAACGTGCTCACGAAGGTGACGATCCCGTTCAGCGGCACCGTCTTCGACGCCGACGCGAACGAGAACGTCGACGTCGCGGGGACGCTGCTGGTGAAGATCGTCATCTATTACAAGCTGACGCCGACGCGCATTCGGGCGCAGTACAAGCTCGCGAACGACGCGACTGCGATCGGCGAGACGTCGGGCGACGCGTATCAGACGATCGGCCACGATGCCGTCAAGTTCTTCTGGGCGGCGGGGCAGATCGCCACGATCGACCAGCTGGCGGTGCTGCGTCTCGCGCCGGCCGGCATCGCGCTCCACCCGAATCACTCCGACACGACGAACCCGCACGTCCGCATTTGGCAGATCCGCTACCGGATCGACTACGCGCCCGACGGTCAGGTCGCCGCGACCGCGGCGACCGTCGAACCCGACCCGGCGCCGGCGTCGTGCACGGCGGTGATGAACGTCTGCGATCAGTAGCGCGGGCTGCGCGCGCGGCCGGCGAAACTTCGCGTCAGAACGTGCCGTCCTCGCAGACGAGCGGCTCGTCGACGGGGGCGCAGCGCGACACCGTTCCCGTGCAGCCGCTCGTACAGGCGTGGCACTCGAGCTCGGCCTTGCAGCGATCGCACTCGCGATTGCAGCGTGCGACGCAGTCCTCGCCGGGGGCGCAGAAGTCCTTGCACTGATCGACGCAGTGACGGTCGATCTCGGCGGGGTCGCAGACCTCGCAGCGCTCGCGGGTGCGCCGGTCGTGGCTGCTGCCGCACGCGTGGAGCGCGAGCGCGGCGACGAGCGTGAGAAGAAGCATGAGGACGATAGTCGATCCCGCTCTCTTCCTCATTGCACGCTCCCGATCGTTCGTGATGTGAGTGTGGTACGAGGCTGCGGTATCGAGGTTTGGTAGTCAAGGTGCGTCATCCAGCGCGCCGACGGAAGAGCGCGAGGCGTTGCGGCACGAGCCCGAGCACGCATCGCGCCGCCGCGGCATCGCCGGGCAGGCGATGCCCTGCGACCGTCACGGTTCCCGAGTCGGCGTCGAGCACGGTCGCGATGATCGAGATCGTCGTGGATTTCCCGGCGCCGTTCGGCCCGAGGAGTCCGGTGATCGCCCCCGCCTGCACGGTGAAGCTCACGCCGGCGAGCGCCGTCCGCGTGCCGTACGTCTTCACGACGCGATCGACGGCGATGAGCGGCTCCATGGCTCTCAGTCGGGGCCGGGCGCCGTCGGCAGCTCGGGGGGCGCCGCCGCGACGGCGCGCTTTGCGCCGTCGACGGTCACGTGCGCGCGACGCAGCAGCGTGTGCGGCGTCTCGCCGCGTTCGACGAGCGCGTCGACGTCGGGGCCGAGGAGATAAAAGGCGGTCTCCTCCGCCGTGCCCGGGCGCTCGAGATCCGCGCGGATCTCTTCCAACCGCTGGTAGGGCCGGTGATGGTAACGCATCGTGACCGCGATCCCGTCGGCGGGCACGCGCAGCGCGTGCAGGTGCTCGAGCGTCGGGGCCATGATCGCCTCCCACAGCATGTGGATGCGCGTCGTCTCGTCGCGCGTCGCGCTGTCGAAGATGATGCCGGTGTCGACGACGAAGACGAGGTACTTTTTGTCCTCGTGCGGCCGCACGCCGTCGACGCTGACCGCGGTCGCGCGCACCGAGCCGCTGCGCATCGCGTTCATGAGGAGCTGCGACTCGATGACGATCGCGTCGTCGCCGTAGTGACGTCGCACCTTCGCGAGCGCGCGTGAGAGATCGTTCGGCGAGCTGGTGCCGAGCGATTCCATTCCCGACGGCAGCGGCTCCGGATCGTTCGCCGCGGGCGCCACGCGCGCGATCGCGGCGAACGCGAGCGCGGCGGCGAACGCGAGTACCACGGGCGCCAGCACCACGGGTGCGGGCACCACGGGTGCAGGCGTGCGCAGCATCGTCGCAGGCTGCCACGGCGCCCGCGACGGTGCAATTTGGGTGCGCCCTCGTGGGAGAAAGTCCCAATTGTCGAACGGCGACGGTCGGGATGCATGAGGGCGCTACCATGGTCGCCGCGGGTTGAGCGGCGCCGTCGGGCGGTGCTTTGATGCGGCGATGGCCGTCTCTCTCTTGGACGCGGTGCGTACAGCGGTGCGCCGGTACGGGTTGCTGCGCAAGGGCGACGTCGTCCTCGCCGCAGTCTCGGGCGGCGCCGACTCCGTCGCGCTGCTCGCCGCGCTGCACGAGCTGCGCGGCGAGCTCGGCATCGAGCTTCGGGCGGCGCATCTCGACCACGGCCTGCGCGGCGCCGAGAGCACGGCGGATCGCGAGTTCGTCGAGGCGCTGGCGCGGGATCTGGCGGTGCCGCTGACGGTCGAAGCGACACAGCTTCCGCCGGGGAACGTCGAGGCGCAGGCGCGCCGCGCGCGCTACGACTTTCTTGCGCGTGCCGCAGCGAGCGCGGGCGCGACGAAGATCGCCACTGCGCACACCGTCGACGATCAAGCGGAAACGGTGCTTCTGCGTCTCGTGCGCGGCGCCGGCCGGCGCGGTCTCGGCGGCATCCGTCCGCGCCGCGGCTCAATCATCCGCCCGCTTCTTCTCTGTGACCGCGTGCAGGTTCGCCACTTCCTCGCCGCGCGCGGCCTCGCGTGGCGGCGCGATCGCAGCAACTTCGATTACGCGCTCGCACGTACGCGCGCACGCTTCGGCTACCTGCCGGCGTTGGCGCGCGAGCTGAACCCGCGGCTCGCCCGTGCGCTCGCGCGTCTCGCCGACGTGCTGCGCGAGGAAGACGTGCTCCTCGACGGCATCGCCGCTACGGTGCCGCGCGTCGGCGACGGCGTCGATCTCGACGTGTTGCGTGCGCTCGAGGCGCCGATCGCGCGGCGCGTGATCCGTCGCTGGTGGCGGCGCGCCGGCAGCGCACGCCGCCTTGCGCTCGGCCACGTGGAAGCGGTGCTCGAGCTCGCCGCGCGCGCGCGCGGCGGCGGGCGCGTGCGCGTCCCCGGCGGGTGGGTGGTGCGCAATCCGACGACGCTTGCGTATCAGCCGGGCGACGGCGATGCCGCCGACCTCGCGCCTTACGAGCGCGTGCTCGTCGCGGGCGACGTCGTCGAGCTGCCGGGCGGCTGGCGTCTCGCCGTGGACGCGGCTTCCGTGGACGCGGCGACGGCGCCGAGCGACGACGTATGCGTGCTCGACGCCGATGCGATCGCGGGTCCGCTCGTTGCGCGCAATCGACGTGTCGGCGACCGCATGCTCCTCCACGGGCTCGACGGGCACACGTCGATCAAGCGGCTTCTCATCACACGCCGTGTGCCGCGCGCGCTGCGCGCGCACTATCCCGTCGTGATCGACGGCGGCGGTGAGATCGTCTGGGTGCCGCGCTGTGGGCGCACCGCGCGCGCGCTCGTCTGCGCCGCGACACGACGCGTGCTCGTGGTGCGCGTCGACGCCGCACCGGCGGCGGCGCACAGCGCATAGCAGATTGCTGCGACGTACCCCCTATGGTACCTTGGCACACGCTGCCGTGCCGATTCGTAAGGGAGACAAAACGGTGAATCAGCTGTCGCGAAACCTCGCGCTGTGGCTCCTGCTGATCCTGATGGTCCTGTTGTTGGTGAACGTCTTCACCAAGCAGCCGACCCGCGATCAGGAGATGATCTTCAGCGACTTCCTCGCCGCCGTCGACAAGGGCGAGGTCACCGAGGTCACCATTCAAGGGCAGGACATCAAGGGCAAGCGCTCCACAGGTGAGTCCTTCCGCACGTTTTCGCCGGCGTATCCCGAGCTCATCACCGATCTCCGCACCAAAGGGGTGAAAATCGACGCCCGCCGAGAGGACCCGGAGCCGTTCTGGTACGTGCTGCTGGTGAACTGGTTCCCGATGATCCTCTTGATCGGGCTTTGGGTCTTCTTCATGCGGCAGATGCAGGTGGGCGGCGGCAAGGCGATGTCGTTCGGCAAGAGCCGCGCCAAGCTCCTCACCGAGAACCATCACAAGGTGACGTTCGACGACGTCGCCGGCATCGATGAAGCAAAGGAAGAGCTCGAGGAGATCATCGCCTTCCTGAAAGATCCGAAGAAGTTCACCAAGCTCGGCGGCCGCATCCCGAAGGGCGTACTCCTCGTCGGCCCGCCGGGTACGGGCAAGACGCTCCTCGCGCGCGGCGTCGCCGGCGAGGCGGGCGTGCCGTTCTTCTCGATCAGCGGCTCCGACTTCGTCGAGATGTTCGTCGGCGTCGGCGCCTCGCGCGTCCGCGACCTCTTCGTGCAAGGGAAGAAGAACGCGCCCTGCATCATCTTCATCGACGAGATCGACGCCGTCGGGCGGCATCGCGGCGCCGGACTCGGCGGCGGCCACGACGAGCGCGAGCAGACCTTGAACCAGCTGCTCGTCGAGATGGACGGCTTCGAGACCAACGAAGGCGTCATCATGATCGCGGCGACGAACCGCCCCGACGTCCTCGATCCGGCGCTCCTGCGCGCCGGCCGCTTCGATCGCCGCGTCGTGGTACCGCGTCCCGACGTGAAAGGCCGCGAGGGCATTCTGCGCGTCCACACGCGGCGGGTGCCGGTCGCGGACGACGTCGACGTCGAGCTGCTCGCGCGCGGGACGCCGGGCTTCGCCGGCGCCGACCTCGAGAACCTCGTGAACGAGGCCGCCCTCCTCGCGGCGCGCCACAATCGCGAACGCGTGATGATGATCGACTTCGAGGTCGCGAAGGACAAAGTGATGATGGGCTCCGAGCGGCGGAGCATGATCATCAGCCTCGAGGAGCGTCGCAACACCGCGTACCACGAGTCCGGCCACGCGCTCGTCGCGAAGCTGCTCCCCGGCGCCGACCCGGTGCACAAGGTCACGATCATCCCGCGCGGCATGGCCCTCGGCCTGACGCAGCAGGTGCCGCTCGACGATCGCCACACCTACGACAAGGTCTTCCTCGAGAACAACCTGACGATCCTCTTCGGCGGCCGCGCCGCCGAAGAGTTGGTCCTCGGCCACACCACGACCGGCGCCGGCAACGACATCGAGAAGGCGACCGAGCTCGCCCGCAAGATGATCTGCGAGTGGGGCATGAGCGAGAAGCTCGGGCCGATGACGTTCGGCAAGAAAGAGGAGCAGATCTTCCTCGGGCGCGACTTCACGCAGACCGCGGAGTACTCCGAGAGCACGGCGGTCGAGATCGACCACGAGCTGCGGCGCATCATCAGCGAGGGCTATCAGCGCGCGAAGAGCCTGCTCAAAGAGAACATCGAGATCCTCCACCGCATGGCCGAGGCGCTGCTCGAGCGCGAGAGCCTCGACGGCTCCGACATCGACGTCATCATCCGCAGCTGCGGCGGGGGCAACGGGCTGAACGTCGGCGCGGCGAGCGCCTGAACGTCGGCGCGAGACGCCGGCGCGACGGTCGTCGGTGGCGGGTGTGGCCGTGATGCGCGCTGAGCGGCGGCTGCTCCCGGAGGGGCGGACGGCGGTGATGGGGATCGTGAACGTCACGCCCGACTCGTTTTCCGACGGCGGCCTCCATGCATCGCCGGCGGCGGCGCTGGCGCACGCACGGCAGCTCGTCGCCGAGGGCGCCGACGTGATCGACGTCGGCGGCGAGTCGACGCGTCCCGGGTCGCTCCCCGTCGACGCCGCGACGGAGCGTGCGCGCGTCGTGCCGGTCATCGAGGCGCTCCGCGCCGAGACCGCCCTTCCGATCTCCGTCGACACCACCAAGGCGGAGGTGGCGGCGGCGGCGCTTGCAGTCGGCGCCGACATGGTGAACGACGTGAGTGCGGGCCGGTTCGACGACGCGATGTTGCCGCTCGTCGCCGATCGCGGCGCCGCGATCGTCCTCATGCACATGCAAGGAGTCCCGGCCACGATGCAGGAGGCGCCGACGTACGGCGACGTCGTTGCCGAGGTCGCGGCGTTTCTCGGCGCGCGCGCCGTCGCCGCGCAGGCGGCAGGCATCGCCGCCGACCGCATCTGGATCGACCCTGGAATCGGATTCGGCAAACGGCGCGAGCACAACCTGGCGCTCCTTGCCGGGTTGGAGCGCCTCGTGGCCCTCGGGTATCCGGTTCTGGTCGGCGCGTCGCGAAAGGGCTTTCTCGGGAGTCTCAGCGGCGAACCCCTCGGCGCGCGCCTGGCGTCGTCGCTCGCGGCGACGGTCCTGGCCGCCGCCGCAGGTGCTCGCGTCGTCCGCGTCCACGACGTCGCGGCGACGCGCTCCGCGCTCGCGATCGCGGATGCCGTCGCCCGGGCGGGCAGGGCACACGGCTGACACGAGGGTGAACGGCGGCGATGGGCCTCTTCCACGATTTCCGCTGGCAGGACGTCGTCGACATGCTGATCATCGCATTCGTCGTCTACCAGCTCGGTCTCTTGATCCGCGGCACGCGCGCCGTGCCGATGATCATCGGCCTCGTCATCCTCGGCGCCGTGTATCAGGGCGCGCAGTATTTCGAGCTTTACACCGTCAACTGGATCCTCGACTCGATCGGCAACGTGCTCCTCATCATCGTCGTCGTCGTGTTCCAGGCCGACATCCGTCGCATGTTGACGCAGTTCGGGACCGGGCCGCTCTTCAGCGGCCTGCCGCGGGTGGCGCACGGCCAGGTGATCGAGGAGCTGACGCGGGCGGCGGTGACGCTCGCGAGCCGGCGGATCGGGGCGCTCATCGTGCTCGCGCGTGAGGTCGGGCTCAACGAGTACATGGAAGGCGGCACGCGGCTCGACGCCCAAGTCACGAAGGAGCTGATCCAGAGCATCTTCATCCCGTCGTCGCCGCTCCACGACGGCGCACTCGTGATCCAGCACGGCCGCATCGTCGCCGCGGGGTGCTTCCTGCCGCTCACCACGAATCCGAACGTCTCGAAGACGCTCGGCACGCGTCACCGCGCCGCGATCGGTCTCACCGAGGAGACCGACGCGCTCGTGATCGTTGTCTCCGAGGAGGAAGGAAAGATCTCGCTCGTCCGTGAGGGACGCATCACCCGCGACCTCGACGCCGGCGTCCTGCGCAGCACGCTGCAGCAGCTCTTCACGTGATGGCCGCGCGCGACTGGCAGCGCTACACGGCGCCGCTGCGGCGCAACCTCCTCGGCAAGCTCGCCGCGCTCGCCGTCGCGTTCGTGCTCTGGCTCTTCGTCAACGCCGGCAAGCGCGAGACCGAGGTGCTGCAGTTCCCGATCGAGTTCCGCAATACCCCCGAGCACTCGGTTCTCGTGACGCGCGAGCGCATCGACTCCGTGGCGGTGAAGCTGAACGGTCCAGGCGCGCTGCTCGCCTCGCTCGACGGCCGTCGCGCGCCGATCATCATCGATCTTTCCGGCGTCGAGCTCGGCTCCGAGATGCGTCTCAAGATCCGCGACGAGATGATCCGCGTGCCGCGCGGCGTGCGCATCGTCGACATCGAGCCGGCGCGGATCCCGGTGCGCCTGGAGGAGATTCGCCTCGCTACCGTTCCGATCCGCCTCGCGCGCAGCGGCGAGCCCGCCGACGGTTTCAAGGTCGATACCGTTCGCCTGACGCCGTCGACGGTCGTCGTCAGCGGCCCGGCGAGCGTCGTGAGCGGCCTGCAGGTCGTCGAGACCGAGCCCCTCGACATCAATGGCGTGAGCGCGTCGGTGCAGCGTCCCGTCGCGCTCGTGCGCGGCGAGCACTTGCTCTCGGTCACGCCCGAGCGAGTGATGGCGCAAGTCGTCGTCGAGCCGATCCGCCTGACCCGCGAGCTGCGGCGCGTCGTCGTCGACGTCCGCAATACCGAACACCCCTTTCAGCTCAGGCCGTCGCGTGTCAATCTGACCATTCGAGGTCCGGAGCGGACTGTGCAGAGCCTGGAGCTCGATCCCGGCAGCGTCTACGTCGACGCGGCGCAGCTCGGGGTCGGGGAGCACCCGGTCGAGCCGACGGTGGTTCTTCCCGCCGGCGTCGAGCTCGTGAAGCGCGAGCCGCCCTCGGTCAGCCTCGAGATCTTCGAGCGAAAGAACGGAGCGCGCCAATGACGACGCCCAGCACGACGAACGGCAACGGCGGCACCGCCCGTACCCGGCAGCTCTTCGGGACCGACGGCGTGCGCGGGGTCGCGAACATCGAGCCGATGACGTCGGAGACGGCGCTGCGGCTCGGGCGCGCCGTCGCCTACGTCTTCCGGCGCGCCGCCGGGCGGCGCCACAAGATCATCATCGGCAAAGACACGCGCGTGTCGGGCTACATGCTGGAGACGGCGATGGCGTCGGGGATCTGCTCGATGGGCGTCGACGTGCTGCTCGTCGGGCCGCTGCCGACGCCGGGCATCGCGTTTCTCACCCGCAGCCTCCGCGCCGACGCCGGCGCCGTCATCTCGGCGTCGCACAACCCGTTCCAGGACAACGGCATCAAGTTCTTCTCGAGCCAGGGGTTCAAGCTACCCGACGACGTCGAGCTGGAGATCGAGCGCCTCGTTCTCGACACCGACATCGACCACCTGCGGCCGACGGCGGGCGAGATCGGCAAGGCGTTTCGCGTCGACGACGCGCTCGGCCGCTACAACGTCTTCGTGAAGAACACGTTCCCGCGCGATCTCACGCTCGACGGCCTGCGCGTCGTCGTGGATTGCGCGAACGGCGCCGCGTACAAGGTCGCGCCGGAGGTGCTTGCCGAGCTCGGCGCGACGGTGACGACGATCGGCACCGATCCCGACGGCGAGAACATCAACCGCGACTGCGGCGCCACGGCGCCCGCGGCGCTGCAGGCGGCCGTGATCGAGCAGCGCGCCCACGTCGGCGTCGCGCTCGACGGCGACGGCGACCGCTGTCTCTTCGTCGACGAGTGCGGGCAGCTCGTCGACGGCGACGCGGTGCTGGCGATCGCCGCGCGCGAGATGCTGGAGCAGGGGCGCCTCGCCGGCCGCACGCTCGTCACCACCCACATGAGCAACTTCGGCCTCGAGCTCGCGATGCGCGACATGGGGATCACCACCGTGAAGACACAGGTCGGCGATCGCTACGTCCTCGAGGAGATGCTGCGCGGCAACTTCAACCTCGGCGGCGAGCAATCGGGCCACGTCCTGTTCCTCGATCACACGACGACCGGCGACGGCCTCATCACCGCGCTCGTCGTCCTCGGCATCATGCGCACCCGGCAGGTGCCGCTCTCGACGCTTGCGGGTGTCATGCGCAAGTTCCCGCAGGTTCTCGTGAACGTGCCGGTGCGCGAGAAGCGCGACCTCGACGAGATGCCGTCGGTGCGGAGCGCCGTCGCCTCGGTCGAGCAGGCGCTCGGCGGCCGCGGCCGCGTCTATATCCGCTACTCGGGCACGGAGGCCTTGGCGCGGGTCATGGTCGAGGGCGAGGACCTCGTCCAGGTCGAGGCGCACGCCGCCGACATCGCGGACGCGGTACGGACGGCGCTCGGCACGAGCGGCGCCGAGCGGGTCGTCGTCAAGGGCGACTGATGGCGGCGCGCCGCGGCGTCAGCGTCGACGTGCCGCGCGGCCGTCTCGGCCTCCGCATTGACGTGCCGCGCGGCGGGCTCGATAGTCGCCGTCGATGATCGTCGCCACGGCCGCCGAGATGCGGCGCATGGACGCGCTCGCGATCGAGAGCGGCATCGCGTCGGCGGTGCTGATGGAGCGCGCCGGCGCCGGCGCCGCCGAGGCGATCCTCGGGCGCTTTCCGCACGTCCGGAAGACCGGCGTGGTCGTCCTCGCCGGCAAGGGCAACAACGGCGGCGATGGGTTCGTCGCCGCCCGGCTCCTGAAGCGCCGGCGCGTGCGTTGCGAGGTGATCCTCGCCGCGCGCATCGACGACGTCCGCGACCCGGCGCGCGCGAAGCTGCGCGCATGGCAGCGCGCCGGCGGCAAGACGACGACGATCGCCGCCCAGGATCTCGGCCCGTTGCAGCGCGCGCTCGCCCGCGCCGGCTGCGTCGTCGACGCGCTCTTCGGCACCGGCCTCACCGGCGAGATCACGGGGCTTCCCGCCGAGGCGATCGTGCTGGTGAACGCCAGCGGACTCCCCACGGTGGCCCTCGACATTCCGTCGGGGTTGGACTCCGACCGCGGTGTCCCGCTCGGCGTCGCGATCGAGGCGGAGCTCACCGTCGCGTTCGCGGCGCCGAAGATCGGCACGGTCATCTATCCGGGGGCGCGCTACGCCGGTGAGCTCGTCGTCGTCGACATCGGCATCCCCGACGACGCGATCGCGGCGGTCGCGCCGCGGACGGAGGCGATCCTCGCACCCGACGCGGCGGCGCTCCTGTGGCCGCGCGACCCGGAGTCGCACAAAGGCACGAACGGCCACGTCGCCGTGATCGCCGGCGGCCGCGGCAAGACCGGCGCCGTCGTGCTCGCGAGTCGCGCCGCGGCGCGCGCCGGCGCCGGATTGGTGACGGCCGGGGTGCCGGCGAGCGAGCAGGAGGGCGTCGCGGCACGCCTCCTCGAGGAGATGACGGCGCCGCTTCCCGACGACGGCGAGGGAGTCTTCGCGTTTTCGGTTCCCGACGCGTACGCGGCGCTCCTCGAGGGGAAGCGCGCCGTCGTGACCGGGCCCGGGATCGGCGTCTCGCCGGCGTGCGAGCGCCTTGTCGCATGGCTCGTCGCGCACGCGCCGCTCGCGGTGGTGATCGACGCCGACGCGTTGAATTGCCTCGCCGCCGCGCCGCCCGACGGCGCGTGGGGCACGCGCGAGCGGCCACGCGTCCTGACGCCGCATCCAGGAGAGATGGCGCGTCTCACGGGCCTCGATGGCTCCGCGGTGCAAGCCGACCGGGTCGGCATCGCGCGTCGCCTGGCGGCCGAGCGCGGTGTCGTCGTCGTGCTGAAGGGCGCGCGCACCGTGATCGCCGAGCCCGACGGCCGGGTCGCGATCAACTGCTCGGGCAACCCCGGTCTCGGAAGCGGCGGCACCGGCGACGTGCTCGCCGGGATTCTGGGCGGGCTCCTCGCGCAAGGCTATCCGGCGCCGGACGCGGCGCGCCTCGGCGTCTTCTTGCACGGCTACGCCGCCGATCGCGTCGCGGCGCGGCGCGGAATCGTCGGCCTCCTCGCCTCGGACGTGATCGAGGAGCTGCCGGCCGCGACGGCTGCGCTCGCGGCGCTGGCGCCCTGAGCTGCATGTCCCTGCGTCTGGCGCAGGAGCTCGCCGGATGAACTGCTCGACCTGCGGTCACGAGAATTCCGTATCGCGCGCGGTGCCGAGCGGGACTTCACCAGCCGCGATTGATCGGATCGCCGGAACACGCGTACCCATGCGTGTGGCCGTCGGAACGGACGTTCCACGTCCTTGACGGCGGCAAGCCAAGGAAATCAGTGGCGCAACCGCCGCAACCAACCGGCATCTGAATTGCAACCTGCCATGAACATGCTCCCGAACATGCGCACCCTCGAGATGGTCGGACGCGAGCTGAAGGCGGTCGCCACCGCCGCGCTCGCGCTCCCGCTCCGGCCGCTGCTGTCGAGCGATGCGTACGATCCCGATGCGCCGCGCCCGATTCCGGTGGTGTTGGTGCACGGCCTCTGCGGCGACCCGACGAACTTTCTGGCTCTCAAGCGCGCACTCAGGTCGGCGGGCATTCGCAACTTCGCGACCTTCGCCTACCTGCCGCAGTTCGCATACCAGCGCTTGGTCGCCGGCCTGACGGAAACGATCGAGCGGATCTGCCGTGAAACCGGTGCGACGCAGGTCGACGTCGTCGCGCACAGCTTGGGCGGCCTGATCGCGCGCGGCGTCGCGCAGTCGGGGGCCGGTGCGCGCGTTCGTCGGCTGGTGACGCTCGGCGCGCCGTTCATGTCCGCGGAGCTCGCGACGCAGGAGGTCGCGATCTTCGGTGCATCCGACGCGCTCGTCCCGGTTCCGGACGCGAACGGTCCGCGAACGAGCGTGGTCGTCGTGCCCGACTGCGGTCACGTCGGCCTTCTCTACGACCCGCGGGCCGCCTCGGCGGTTGTATCCTACCTGTGCGCGCCGGCGATGCCGCGACGATCGGCGACGCCCCGACGAGTGGCCGCGCGGACGATCGGGCTGCGAGCTGCGTAGTCTCTCCACGCTCGATCACCGGCACGCGCTCGGCGCACATCCAGGCATCTCGTCACCGCGTGAAGTCCTCGACGTGCACGCGCGGCACGCGCCGTCCGACCGAAGTCAGCACCTCGTACGAGATCGTCTCGCACCAGCCGGCGAGCTCGTCGGCGCCGATCGAGTCGCCGAAGAGGACGACCGGATCGCCCGCCTGTACACCCGGCACGTCGGTGACGTCGATCATGGTGTAGTCCATGCAGACCCGGCCCGCGACCGGCGCGCGGCGCCCGCGCACGAGCACCTGCGCGCGGTTGGAGGCGAGCCGGTGGTAGCCGTCGGCGTAGCCGACGGGCAGCGACGCGATCGTGCTCGGCCGCCTGGTGACGAACGTGCCCGCGTAGCTGACCGGCGTCCCCGGCGGCACACGACGCGTCTGCGTCACTCCGGTGCGGAGCTGCATCGCAGGTACGAGGCCGGCGCACGCGGCCAGATGCGGCGCGGGCGGGTAGCCGTAGAGCATGATGCCGGGGCGGATCATCGTGAAGTGGGCCGCCGGCGCGGCGAGGACGCCGGCGCTGTTCGCGAGGTGGACGAGCGCCGGCTTCACGCCCGCGGCGGCGAGGGCTGCGACGGCGGCCTCGAAGCGACCCGCCTGCGCACGCGCCGACGCCGTGTCGACCGCGTCCGCGGCGGCGAAGTGCGAGAAGATCCCCGCCACCTCGAGCCCGGCGAGCGTCCGCACTAGCTCCCCGAACTCCCGTACCGCACCGAGATCGAGCCCGAGCCGCGTCATGCCGGTATCGACCTTGATGTGGACCGCGACCGTGCGGCCGGCGGCGCGCGCCGCGGCGGCGAGCGTCCGCGCCCGCGCCCCATCCCACAGGGCGACGGACAGGTCGTGCTCGACGATCTCGCGCTCGTCGCCGGCGAACGCGCCGCCGAGAACGATGACGGGCGCGTCGAATCCCGCACGCCGGAGCTCGACGCCCTCGCCGACGCTCGACACGCCGAGGCCCCACGCGCCCGCCTCGAGGAAGGTGCGCGCCGCGGGCACCGCGCCGTGCCCGTAGGCATCGGCCTTGACCACCGCGAGGACCAACACATCCGGACCCACGAACTCCCGCACCCGGCGGCAGTTGTGCCGCAGGGCCGAGAGGCTCACCGCGGCGACCGTGGGTCTTCCCTGGATCCCAGACATCGAGAAGAACGGGACGAGCAACCGTTGCTACCAGAAGCCCGACGCCGCTGTCGACCGACATGACGCCGGTTCGCGTCCACCGGCGGCCGGGACGGCCGGCCGGCGCGACGACAGGCCGGGACGGCGCGCCTTGACCGCGCGCCTCGGCTGATGTTTCGTTGCGCGGAGGCCGGCCATGCCCGAGGGGTTTCCGACCACGCCGCGTGCGTCGACGAAGGTGCGGCTCGGAGCGATCGCCATCGCGCTCCTCGGCCTCGCGCTCGCGACCCGCACCACCGTCACGAGCCTCGGCTGGGTGGGACGGGTCTTCCCGGGGTTCGTCCTACTCGACAATCGCGTGATCGCGTCGGTCGGCCTGGCGCATTGGTCCGGCTCGGCAGAGCCAGGGCTCTACCAGAGCGAGCTGCTCTCCGTGGACGGCCACCGCGTCATCTCGACCGCGGACGCCTATGCCGCGATCGCGAAGCTCACGCCGGGGGCGATCGCCCGCTATCGCGTGCGGCGCGACGGCGTCGAACGCGAGATCGCGCTCGCGACGCAACGCTTCGGGATGCGTGACTGGGTTCTCCTCTACGGCGTGTTCCTGCTGAACGGCGCGGTCTTCCTCGCCTCCGGCCTGGTGTCGTGGGTGTTGCGTCCGAACGCGCCGCTGTCGCGCGCGCTGCTCGCGACGGGTGCGAGCGTCGGGTTCTTTCTCTTCACCGCCATGGATCTCTACGGTCCGGCGACGTTCTTCCGCATCCACGTGGTCGCGGAATCGCTGCTTCCCGCCTCGGCGCTGCATTTGGGGCTGCTCTTCCCGCAAACGCATCGCCTCGCGCACATGCGCTTCGCCGGGTACGCGCTCTCGCTGGCGTTGCTCGTACCCTACGAGGTGTTCCTCTATCACCCGGCGGAATACTCGCGGATTCTCGGCGCGAACATGCTCTATCTCGGGCTGGTCGCGATCTTCTTCTGCGCGCGTCTGGTGGTCGAGTACTGGCGGAGCACCTCGCAGCTCACGCGCCAACGGGTGCGGGTGATGATGCTCGGGAGCCTCTTTGGATTCGCGCTGCCCGCGGTCGTCCTCCCGCTCGCCGCCTTCATGGCGGGCGGCGTCGCCATGAACACCGCCGCGTTCACGCCGTTCATCTTCGCCGTGGCGCTCGCATACGCGGTCGTGAAACACGATCTCTTCGAGATCGACGCGATGGTGAAGCGCGGGGCCTACTATCTCGTGCTCACCACCGCGATCGGCGCCGCCTACGTGGCCGCCGTTCTCGCCTTCAACGTCATCCTGCGGACGGGCGCGATCACCGACTCCGTGTCGTTCCCGGTGCTCTTCACCTTGGCGGTGCTCTTCCTCTTCAATCCGCTGCGGACACGATTGCAGACCTGGGTCGACCGGGTGTTCTTCGGCACGCGCTACGACAGTGCCGAGCTCCTCGCCGCCGCCGCGCACTCGCTCGCCGGCGCGCTCACGCGTGACCAGATCGCGCGGGTCGTGCGGGACTGCGTACAGCAGGCGATGCCGAACGAGGGAACGCGGCTCTTCATCGCCGCTCCGGGCGGGGACGACCTCCACGAGATCGCCGGAGCGGGAACGATCGCGGCGGCGGTCGCGCGCGCGCTCGCCCGCGGACGCGTGCTGACGGCGTTCGATCCGCCGGAGCTGTATGGCGACGTCGCGGCCTACGAGGCGGTGCGCGCGGGGGTCGCGGCGCTCGGCGCGACGATCGTGGTGCCGATCCAGCTCGGCACCGAGCTCGTCGGCGGGCTGACCGCCGGCCCGAAGCGCTCGAACGCGTTCTACACCGCCGGCGACGCCGACTTCCTGCGCGCGGTCGCCCACGAGGCGGCGCTGGCGCTGCAGAACGCCGCCTCCTACGAGACGGTCGTCGAGTTGAACACGCGGCTCGAGGAGCGGGTGCGCGAGCGGACCGCGCAGCTCGAGGGCGCCAACCGCGAGCTGGCCGATGCGTATCGCGAGTTGCAGCAGGCGGAGGTGCAGCTCGTGCAGTCGGAGAAGATGGCGTCCCTCGGCCGGCTGGTGGCCGGCGTGGCGCACGAGATCAACAATCCGGTGACGTTCATCGCCAATAGCGTCGCGCCGCTGCGCCGCCGGCTCGCCCAGGCCGCTGCCGCGGCGCCGCCGGACGTCACACCTATCCTCACCGAGGCCGACGACCTCGTCGGCATCATCGGCCGTGGCGCGCAGCGCGCCGCCGCGATCGTCCAAGATCTCCG
>JBGPOW010000032.1:0-28298 GCA_041488235.1 Binatia bacterium | reverse complement strand
GGCTGATGCCCGCGTCAGTCTTCGGGTTCAATCCGCCCGTCGCTCGATGATCCGCGCGAGCTCGACCTCGGCGAGTACCCCAACGAGCGCGAACATCGCCCGCCCGATCGGCGACGTGAGGTCGCAACGCCTCGCGGAGCGACACGAGCCGGAACTCTCGGCGCTTGTGCGCCTCGATGTCAGTAGGTAGCTAGCGAAGATCACTCACGCGCCGGAGTGGCGAAATGGCAGACGCGCGGGACTCAAAATCCCGTGGGGGCAACCTCGTGTCGGTTCAAGTCCGACCTCCGGCATCCGTAGTTCCCCACACTTACGCCTTCGTCGCTTCCTGCAAGGAAACCACTTTCCGACCCACTGTGCCCGAATTGTGCCCGTTCTCGTCGGCCGCGCGCTCTCGGACGTACGCGCCGACCTTCGAATCGGCCTCGCGCAGATCGGCCTCGTTGACGAGGTTGTAGCGATCGAAGATCGCCCGCGTCGTGTGGCCGGTGACTGCCATCGCGACACGCTCAGGCATTCCGGCTCTCACGAGGTTCCCTGGCAGCCGACTGAAGTCGTGGAGCATGAGCCCTCCGAGGCCTGTCGCCGTCGCCGCCTTCCGCCACGCGCCGTAGTGGCTACGAATGGGGCGCCCGTTGTGGTGGAACACGACCAGGCAGTCGAGTCGCCGCTGCTTACCGGCATCCGCGAGCACCCGCGACGATCTCGCTGTGGGACCGAACGCCAGCGACCTCCCTTGCCCGTTCTTGCTCTGTGAAGCTTCGAGACGCACGCTACCGGTCGCCAGATTCACCTACTGTAAATCCATGACTAAGGAACTAGATCAGTCCGATGCGAACTGGCGCGCCGTCTTCGGTGATGAGCTCGCCCGGTGGAAGGCGAAGTCGTATGCCGATCTCCGGGTGGCGTTGTCAGACGTCTGTTGCGTCTGCTACGACCGTGAAGGACCGGGCGGCCCGTACCAAGTCGAAGTGCAGCTGCTCGAAAACCGACCAGACTACGTGCACGTGATGTTCGCGGTGTGCGGGCCACACGGGTGGCTGTGCCGACCACTCTCGACGAGCTTCATCCGCTACGCGGATGGCCGACTCGACTGAGGCGCGATGCCATCAGATTTCAAATTAGGACACTACCAGACTTCCTATCGACCGCGGTGCGTTTTGACCGTCATCCCTCGCGGCGCGTTATCAGGCGGTACTCTTGAAGTCGGGCTCGGCATCGCTCGCGTCGTGCCGCCGCCACGACCGGGAAAGGCGCTAAGCCGCCCCGTCGTTGTGGTGATCGCGGCCCGCAAAGTCGCATGAGCGGGCGCGGCGAGATCGAGTTCTGGTTCGATTTCGGCTCGGCCTATGCCTATTTCGCCTCGCTCGAGATCGAGGATCTAGCCGCGCGCCACGGCCGGCTTGTCGCTTGGCGCCCGTTCATGCTGGGCACCGCGTTCAAGCTGACAGGCGCCAAAGGGCTGAGCAGCACGCCGCTCAAGAAGGACTATTCGATGCTCGACTGGAAGCGGATCGCGCGGCTGCGCTGGGTGCCGTTCAACCTGCCGCCGCATCACCCGCCGGTGGCGCTGGCGGCGACGCGCGCGGTCTACGCAGTCGAGCGGGACGATCCCGCGGCGGTTGGACGACTGGTCCACGCATTGTTCACGGCCGGCTATGTCGACGGGCTCGACACCGGCCGGGTCGAGGACGTTCTGGGGGTGGCGGAGCGGCTGGGCCATGATCGTCATGCGCTCACGGCAGCGATCGAATCGCCCGAGATCAAGGCCTTGGCCAAGATGATGAGCGAACAGGCGATTGAGCGCGGCGTGTTCGGATCGCCCTGGATGTTCGTCGACGGCGAGCCGTTCTGGGGCTGGGACCGGCTCGGGATGCTCGACGATTGGCTAAGCCGGGGTGGGTGGTAGCTCAGGCGTCGAGGATTCGGACACAATCTCTGTGGCTGAACTGTGCCCGAACCGATCGCCGGTGGATGCAACCAGACGCACGCCGCCGAGCTTGATGTTGCTGAGATCGCTCGGTTGCGTGCGCCTGGTAGCGTTGATTTAATCAGAGGTCAGTCCTCAAAATCCCGTGGGGGCAACCTCGTGTCGGTTCAAGTCCGACCTCCGGCATCAACAGCGTAGACATTCGCCCCTTCCTGCAGGGTAACAACGGTCCGAAGTCTGCTGGTTCGAGGAAGCCCGTTCGTGCCGAGAAATGGCGCACGGCACGTCTGTCTGCTCTTGCCCTCGTGTCGGCCGTTGTGATCGCTCTGTTTTCGGGCGCCGATTCGAGTTGACTGTCACACGTCGGCTGTTGCACAGTTCCGCCAGTCATGTCCGGGTAACCCCCGCCCCACCCCGAGGAGCAACTGCCGATGCCGCGCATCACACCCGCCCTCACGACCGTCGCGCTGACGCTCGCCCTTGCCGTGCCCACCCGCGCCGGAACACTCAAGTGCCCTCCCGACTCGACAAGAGTCGGGACCGTCTGCATCGACCTCTATGAGGCGAGCGTCTGGCAGATTGCGCCCTCGAAGACTTCGCTCCTCAAGAAGGTTCAGAAGGGGACCGTGATGCTCGCGGACCTGACGGCTGGGGGTGCAACTCAACTCGGCTGCGCCGACGCGCCGTGGTTCCTGACCGCGTACCCCGCGAACTTCCCGAATGACGGCAACTGGACCGCGGTCCCCGGATCGAAGCCGCCGAGCCCGGGTGTCTACGCGGTATCGATCCCCGGCATACTCCCGAGCACGTGCCTCACCTGGTTCCAGGCGAATCAGGTGTGTGGGCTCTCGGGAAAGCGGCTGCCGCGAAACGGCGAGTGGCAGCGGGCCGCCGCCGGGACACCCGACCCAGGGACTGACGACGGAACGTCGGACTGCAACATCTCGGCAGTTGGCGGGCCGGTGAACACCGGCTCACGATCGAACTGCAAATCGAGTTGGGGCGTCTTCGATATGGTGGGGAACGTGCACGAATGGGTGGAGGACTGGGCCGACCGCGCGAACGTGAATTGCACTGATTGGACGAGTCAGACCGGCGTCGCGGGTGGCGACATTAGTTGTTTCGGTGGTGACGGCGGCAACGGCTCGTTCAACCAGATTCCGGGCGCGTTGATCCGGGGCGGGCGCTGGGACTACGGCGCGAGTGCCGGAGTCTTCTCGGTGGATGCCGGCTTCGTTCCGTCGGACTCCCTCCATTCCGCCGGCTTTGGCGTCCGATGTGCCCGCTGAGTCGCTGAACAGCGGGACCGTTGATCGCTACCTACTCGAGGTGCGAGGGGTTTCCGAAGCACCGCGCCTCAAAATCCCGTGGGGGCAACCTCGTGTCGGTTCAAGTCCGACCTCCGGCATCAAGCAATCCGTCGGGCATCGCGAAGAATCGGCGGAGCGGTCGTGTCGTGCGGAAAGCCCCTGACCGACCCCTAGAATCAGCGGACTCGTTCGCGATACATCGTAATCGTGCCGCGACTTCAGCGAAAAGGATTCGGCGGCCCCGACGAGGTGCGGCGGTTTCCGAACGGCGTCGTCGAGATCGTCACGCTCGACGAGATCGCCGTCAGCCACTTCGTGTTCCAGCCCGGATGGCGCTGGACGACGGACGTGGGCCCGATCGCCGGCACGGACTCCTGCCAGCATCGCCACGTCGGTTACACCATCTCCGGCCGGCTCGCCGTGCGCACGAACGACGGCACGGCCCTCAGCATCGGGCCGGGCGATGCCTACGAGATCCCGCCGGGACACGTGGCATGGGTCGAGGGCGACGTCCCGTGGGAGTCCGTCGAGTTCACCAGCGGGCATGCGTACGGGAAATCGCCGGAGGATCTGGGCGAGCGCGTGCTGGCGACGATCGTGTTCTCCGACATCTGTGACTCGACGGCGACGCTCGAGCGCGTGGGCGATACGGAGTGGACGCGGATCGTTCGCGAGCACAACGCGCGCATCCGGACGGTGATCGACCGCTTCCGCGGCCGAGAGCTCGCGACCCTCGGCGACGGATTCCTCGCGCTCTTCGACGGCGCAGGCAAAGCTGTCTTGGCGGCGGCGGCGATGGACCCGGCGGTCGTCGATCTCGGGCTTCGGGTTCGCGCCGGCGTACACACCGGCGAGGTTGCGATCGTCGGCGGACAAGCCCGCGGGGTGGCGGTACACGCCGCGGCGCGCGTGGCGGCGCTGGCGGGGCCGGGAGAAGTATTTGCGTCGGGAACGACGCACGACTTGCTCGACGGCTCGGGGCTCTCATTCGAGTTCCGCGGCGCCCACGAGCTGAAGGGCCTGAGCGGCGCGCGCCCGATCTTCGCGCTCGTGCGCTGAGAGCCTCGGTCCGACGCTCCGCCGGCCGGTGGTGGCCTCGAGGTTTTTCTTCCGACCCTGCTAGACGCCCTACCGGCGCGGGCGTAGCGTCCCGCCGAGGGACGAACGATGCAACGAGTTCGTGCGACGATGCTCGCCGCGACCGTGCTGCTGACGACCCTCGGCTTCGCCGCAGCACATGCCGACGACGATTCGCAGGCGACGTCGGTCGACACCGCGCCGGCGTTCTCCCGGTGGGAAATTTCGGTCGGCGGCCAACTGGGCGTGCCGCGCGGCTTCGTGAAAGTCGGCGAGTTCGACCGCTCGGGCGATAAGCTGCGGTTCAGCAAGGACCTGGGCATCCACACGTTCGAGGTCGCGGACGTCGGTGCCGCGGTGCACCTCACGGCGCGCGACGTCCTGCGGGCACGCTTCGACTACACCTTTCTTTGGGGTGGCACGCACCTCGACCACGACCTCGCCTTCAACGGCGCGACGCTCGCCGCCGACACGCATCTGCAGACGCTGCCGGTCTACACGCGCGTCACCGGCTTGTACGAGCATGCGTTCATCAGCGAGCCGCAAGGGCTCCTCCTCGCCGGTGGTGTCGGCGTGACGTACGTCCGGCTGCACTTCAAGCTGCATGGGACGCTCGCGGGAAGCACCGTCGGTCACGAGACGAAAGAGGACTTCTACGCGCAGGAGCTGCCGGTGCCGCTGCTCTCGCTGCGCGGTGAGTACCCGCTCACGCCGCGGCTGCGCTTGCTCGGCACGGTCGATGGCGGCTTCCTCCCGAAGGTCGACAGTCTGCGCACCGAAGGCGGCACGGTGAAACTGGCGCAGGCCCACGCCGACGTCTTCGCCGGCGTGCGTTATGCGATCACGCCGCGGCTCTTCGCCGACGGCGGGTTCACGTACACGTACTTTTCGCAGCACGAGACCAGCGGCGAGGACAACAACAAGATTCTTTTCCTCGGGTACGGCTGCGGCGCCGGACTGACGTACGCGTTCTAGCGGCAATCGCGGCTACACGGCGGTTGCTCGTGCGCCGTTCGCCGCGCTCGACACCGGCACGGTGACGGTGAACGTGGAGCCCGCCCCGGGCACGCTCGTGACCGTGATCGTTCCGCCCAGCAGATCGACCAGACGACGAACGATGTGGAGTCCGAGGCCGATACCGCCGTAGCGCCGCGTCGGCGAGCTGTCGCCCTGTCGGAACATCTCGAAGATGACGGGCAGATCGGCGGGTGCGATCCCGATGCCGCTGTCGCGCACCTCGAGCGTGAGCAGGCCGCCGGCCTCGCGCGCCGTGACGGCGACCGATCCTGCGGGCGTGAACTTCAGCGCGTTGCCGATGAGGTTCTTGAGAATCGTCTTCACCTGACCGCGATCGGTCACCAGCGGCTCGCGTCCGACGCCGTTGTGCCACTCGAGGGTCACGTCCGCGGGGACGAGCGCCTCGAGCTCGCCCGCCAGGGTGCCAAAGAGCTGCTCGACGTCGACGATCTCGAGGTCGACGAGCTGCCGTCCCGCTTCGAGGCGGCTGAGATCGAGCGTGGCATTCACCAGCTCCAGGAGGTCGACTGCGCTACGGTGAACGCGATCCAGCGTGTCGCGCTGCTCGCCCGTGAGCGGGCCACAGACGTCGTCACGCAGCATGTCGGCATAGCCGGTGATGACGTTCAGCGGCGTGCGCAGCTCGTGCGACATCGTCGCCACGAAATCCGACTTGAGGCGACTCGCGGTCTGGAGATCTGCGATGAGGTGGGTGTTCTCGAGCGCGATCGCCATCGCGTGCGAGATGCCGAGTGCGAGCTGCCGTTGCTTGGTCGAAAAGGAGCCCGGCGTGAGGTAGCCGCTGCCGAGGAGCCCGAGAACTTCGTCGCCGCGCGCGATCGGAACGTACAGTCCCGATGCGACGCCCAACGATCGGGTGAGCGTCTGCAGCGGCGACTTCGGTGAGCCGTCCGCCTCTACGTCGACCGGCGTGCGCGACTGCAGCGCCGGAGCGAGTGCGTGCAGATCGACGGCGGGGACGCACCCGTCGCGGCCGTCCGCCAGGCCCGTGCTCTCCATCAGGCGGAGCTCCGCGCTCTCACCGTCGCGGAGGAAGACGGCGCTCCACGCGCAGCCGAGCGTCTCGAGGGCGAGCTCGGTCACGCGCTCGAGCATCCCGGGCTCGTCGAGACGCGTGTTCAGCACCTGCGCGACGTGCAGGAGCGCGGTCGCGATCTCGGCCTCTTGCGTCCGGCGCGTCATCGCCGTCCACCGCATCATGCCGAGCGCGAACAGGATCGCGCAGACGAACGCGCCTGCGAGACCGAGCCAGAAGACGCCACTCCATGTTTGGCTCAGTCGGGCCGTGATCAGCGATCGACGCGGCCACACGGTCATCGTCCACTGATGGCCGGCGACCGAAAACGAGCGGCCGACGCGAAAGGGCGAGTCTGGCCAGGGTTCGCTGACCTGCTGGTAGAGCAGCGTCGATCCCTCGCGCACCTCGAAATCGAGGCGGGCACGGAAGTCTTCGCTGAAGAGGGTCTCGTAGAGCGGCGCGAGCGTGAACAACCCGACCAGCGACTCGTCCTGCGCGCGGCCGATCGGCAACGGGAAGCGCACCAGTAGCGTGCGTCCCCACGGCGAAAGATCCACGACTGCGGTCGCCAGCAGTCCCGGGTCAGCCTGTGCGCGCGCCTGGAGCGTCGCGAGCGGCCGCTCGAGGTCGAGTCCCGGCGGAGCTTGCGGCACGAACCAGCGCATGTCGCCGCCGGCGGTCTCGAGCGCGAAGCCGGCAATGCCGGGAAGATGCTCGACACTGACCGCGGCGAGACGCGCCAGCGCCGCCGGCGTCATCGCGGGCTCGAGCTGTCCGAGGTGCGCCAGTTGCATCCCGGCGGCGATGCGAGCGCCGAGGTACGCGAAATGACCCGAAGGAACCACCTCGAGCACATTCTCGAGGTCGGCTCGGGTCGCGGCGGCGACGCGCGTCGTCGCTATCCGCGCAAAGAGCACCGACGCCAGCGCGAGCAGCGTGAACACTGCGCACGCCCAGATCGCGACGTGGGCGGGGCCGCGCGCGCCCGTACGCATCTCACCCTCCGCCTTCGACCGCGATCTCGCGCAGCACCCGCACCCCGCTTCCCGCGTGAACCATCCGTTTCTCGACGAAGCCGATCGCGCCCGGCCGACTGGCGACGAAGCGCAGCATGTCCTCGGAGGAGCTACGCATCGGCGGCGGCAGCCGCCCGTCCTCGTATGACTTGCGCATCCAGTAAAGCTGAAACTCCGACTCGGACATCCCGAGCAGAACGTGCGCGAAGGTGGCGCGCGCGGGTCCCTCGAGTTGCGCCGGCTGGATGGCGACGCCGCCGACGACGCGAATCTTTCCGAGGAACATGTCGCGTAACTCGGCGTCGCTCGCCGCGAGCAGTGGACCGGTGTCGTTTGCGACGACGACCAGGGATTCCGGCTCGGCTTCGGCGGCACGCGACACGACGAGCGCACCGATCGCGAGCAGCGCGGCGAGGCATCGCCGGACCCGCGTGTCGTGGCATCGGCTGCGCATCGGGGCCTCTGCCATCCTCTCCTAGAAGAGTACCGCCAATTGGCCCGCGAAGCCCGGTGCCGTGGCGTCGGCGCGGTTGTCCGAGAATCGGTACTCGGCCTTGAGGACTACCGTCGGCCATGGTCGGTAGGCGAGCCCGGCGACGCCGAGATTCGCGTCACCGATCTCGCCGGTGTGCACGTGCTCGTAGCGGCAGACGGCGTACAGGTTGGCGACGAGCGGCACCGTCGGTTGCACGTACCCACCCCAGTCGGTTCCACCGCCGTCGGCGAGCGGCGTGCCGACCGTGAGCTCGCTCCACAGTTCGAGAAAGTCGCGCTGCCATCGAAAGTCGCCGCCGCCGACGTACCGCCAGCGATGCATCGAGCCGTCGTCGAAGCCGATCGACGAGAATCCAAGCGTCCAGGACCCATCGGTGGAGAGATCGAGCCGCCCGCCGCCGGCACGCCGGTTCTTGCGTCCGTCGGTCGACTCGGGGAGGAGCTGCTCGGTCGCTTGTCCGTAGGCCGAGTAGCCGAGCTGCAACGCGCCGGCGTTCGCATGCCCGTAGAGCATCACGCCGGTCACGTTCGAGTCGAAGAACGTCTCGTCGGTCGCGATCGGTCGCGACGTCGTCCAGACCAGCGGCCCGGCGTGGATTGGATTCCAGATACCGAACGGGGTGAGGAACTTTCCGACGCGGACGTTGATCGCCGCGGTGTGGAGGTAATCGAGGTAGAGGCGGTTCAAGACGACGGGCTTGTCCGCAGCCCCCACGCGACCACGCTCGTCGATCTCCAGCGTGTCGAGAAACTCGGTCTCGGAGAAGAAGTGCCAGCGCGGCGACGGATCCAAGAGCACGAAAAGAGACAGCTCCTCGAGCGAGAAGCTCGGCCCATGGCCCTCCGGCCGCTCGAGCGTCGCCTGGGCATATCCGCCGAGACCGAGTCCGGTGTTGTCGATCTGGACGCCACGCCCTGGGGCATAGACGAGCATGGGCTCGTTGGAGTCGGACTCCGCCCCGGCCGCCCCCGCTCCGGACGTCACAACGAACAGCGCCCATGCAGCCAGCATGACCCGTGCGGTCCGACCAGCAACGCCCATCCGTGCAGATGTGATGACATTGATCATGTCGGCGCCTCGCGGCCGCTTCTCTCCCGTCAGGCGAGAAACCCCGCGTCTCATCATCGGCCAATGCCGCCGCAGACTTGAGACACGCCCGCGCTTGGACGACGGAGATCCGCCATCGCTCGCTGCGGCGCGGATGCGCCGGCGCGCATGGCGTGCCGGGGTGGGCGGTCGGCGGAGCGCGCATAAAGAGCGAGCCGCTTCAGCAACCAAAGTAGCGGAGTACGGAAGATCTAATGCATGTCCGGCATCTCGCGCGAGCGATCCTCGCGCAGAGCCGACTGCCCGCTCCGGCACGCCACGCGACAGCCTGCGCGAGCGATCTTTGCTGCTGAACCGTCAGGCGCAGGCGGCGCGTGGTGCCGATGGCTCGGCGGAGTGCGGCGGGCAACGGCGCACAGACGCGCCGGCGCGAGCAAGCTGATCCAGCCATCCGGAGGCGCGGAGCGCGGCCCAGACGTCGTCGGTGACGCTCACGTCGAGGCGCACGCCTGGTGTGCCGACGGCGAAGTCACGGACGTGGGCGCGTAGACTTTCGAGATCGTGGGCCGTCGGCTTGCCCGCGAAGTAGAGTGATCCGCTCAAGGAAACGATGCGGGCTTCGAGCATGTGTACCGTCCGTGGTGTTCGAAGCGCGGCGAACCGCGACGTGTTCCATTCGTGTACTGGCGCGGCGCTTCGAGGGTCCACCACGGAAACTCCGTGAAAGCGGCGGCGTGGTTCCCTAGTCCGGCGTAGGGAATTCGTCCTACGTCTTTCGACGATCGTCGGTCACGCGCCGTTGCGCGTCGTCGCGACCTCGAAGCGCGCGAGCACCGGCCCGAGGCCGTGACCCTCGCTCGTCGCGTTGGTGAGGTCGGGGCGGCAACCGACGAGGTGGAGGCGCAGCTCACGCTCTTCCGCCTCGGTGACGCGCTCCACTTGCCAGAGCACCGTCCGGCCGCAGTCCCGGCAGCGTACGTGGAAACTCGGCGATGAAGTGGTCGCGGTCATCACGTGTCGGAGCGGCATCGTGCCGACCGTCGTTCCCGTGCGCTACACCTCACGTGACGATTCTTTGCACCGAACTGGTGCATGCCCCGTCTAAGGGTGCCGATACGGCGCGAAACGCGGGCGCCGGTGCGGCGCTCAGGCCGCGGCCGACGCCGGTTGCAGCTGTGTCGCAGCGTCGACGCGCTCGTAGTACGCGCGCAAGGCCGGCCGAGCGCGGATCAGCTCGACGGCTTGCGGTGTCGGCCCGCTCTGCAGCATCCAGAGTTGGCCGAAGATCGCCAGGTCGGCGGCGCTGGGTCGATCGGCGAAGAAGAACGGTCGATCGGCGAGCCAGACGAGCAGCTCGTCGAGATGGGTGCCGAGCTCGGCGACTAGGACGTCGAGCGGCAAGCGCGCGAGCCCTTGCGCGCGCGCTTGGCCGCCCGCGCGCCGGCGAAAGATCATTCCGACGAGCGGCCGCATCAACGACGGAACGGGGACGCTGGCGATCACGTGCGCGATGGTGGCATCCGCGTTCGCATCCGACCAGCGCAGAGCCATGCCGTACCAGTAGAGCGATTCGTCCGACCAGTCCTCGAGAAACCGCTGGCGCGCGGCGACCGTACGGTCCGCGTCGAAAAACGGCGGCGACGGCACCAGCGCGTCGAGTTTGCGGAGAATGAACGTCGAGTCATAGGTGCGCTCGCCGTCGACGTCGAGCACCGGCATCTTCGCCGTCTGCGGACTCCAGCGTTTGAAGTCACCCGGGCTCCGCACGTCGACGAGCGTATGGACGATGCGCTTCAGCGCGAGCGCACGGACGACCTTCTCGACGAACGGCGAGAGCCGGCTGCCGAATACCTGGACGTGCATGCGGGCACCTCCTCCGCCAGGCCTCGACGTCACACGCCGCGCATCACGGCGGCGAGCAGCTGGCGGGATTGTCGCAGCGGGAAAAATCGAAGGTGCAGAGCGACGTGCACTGCAGCGTTCCCGCCCCGGTATCGCAAAGGCTCTCGCAGTCCTCGCTATCGAGGTCGAACCCGTCGCATTGCTCGTCGCCCTCGACGATGCCGTTGCCGCACGTCGACGGGCTCGGAGACGCGGTCACAGCGGGTGTCGGCGTGAGTCCGGTCGCGGTCGGTCCGGTCGACGTCACGGTCACCGTCGCGCTCGGCGTGACCGTCGGCGTCGGTGTCGGCGTCGCCGTCCGGCGATTCGCGCGCGAGCCGTCACACTCGAAGAAGTCGAGCGTCGAATCGGCGGGAAAGCAGCGCCGCTGCGAGCTGTTGAGCTTGCGCAAGCACGCGAGGGCGACGGGACAGGGCGTCGGCATGGCGAGGGCGGGGCAAAGCGCGGCAGCGTCGTCGCCGCTGACCTCGGCGGTCGCGAGACACGGACCGTCGGTGTCACCGCATTGATCGCAGAGCTCGCCGTTCGACCCCCCACCACCGCCACCCTGTCCGCAACTGCTGACGACGGCGAGGCCGACCGCGATTACGAGCAGCGCGGCGCCGATCCATTTGTGATTGTCCATTCGCCCTACGCGTCTCACGAGTGTCCCTCCGATCGCGATTGTCGCGGTATCAATTCGAGGGCTGCGGATCAATCAGGGTCGAACCGTCGTTCCGACGGCTCGGAACCGCGAGCGATGCACCTGCGCCCTTGTAAGATTTACCGACCGCGCGCAGGGGACGGGCCGCGGAATCAATGAAACCGCACGCGCACCGAGGTTCCTACCCTGACACGCCACCTGCTCCCGCATCACGAAACGACCAAACCCCAGGAGGGAATCCGCATGCGAAACACGTTGCCTATCTGTCTCGTCATCTTGATGTCGACGCCGATGCTCGGCTGCTTCAACAGCAAGCACGAGACGAGAGAAGTGCCTTCGTCGACGACGACCATCGAGCACCGCAGCTCGGTCGAGACCGTGCCTGCGGAGACCGAGGTCCACAAGCACACGACCGTCGAGCGCACGTACTGAGCGGCGTTCGCGGCTGACGCGCGCGCCGGATCGGCGCCGACGTCGCGACATTCCGACCCGACGGACCGTCAGCGCGCGCGGAGCTCTTTCGTACCGGCCGACACGGCGTCGAGAAAGATTTCGACCTTGTAGTCGCCCGGTTTCCACAGCTCGGGGTTGGACGCTTGCAGGGCGGTGTTCGTCGGCCCATTCGGGCTGATCGTCTTCGTCGCCTCCCCGGCGACGGTGCCGTCTTGGTACGTCCAGCGCGCCGTCACCGTGACGCTCGGGGCCGTGCCGTCGGTCGCGACGGAGACGTAGAACGTGTCGTTCGCCCAGAACGAATTCGTGCGCGCCTCCGCGGCGATCGTGTCGTCGGACGCGAGGCTGCGACCCACGGTGATGTCCGTCACCGTCACGTTGCCGTGTCCGGACGGAGCGGAGCGCCAACAGCCGACGGTGGCCGCGAGCAGCATCACCACCCCAGCCACCGCGCCACGCACTGTCGTCCGATCGGCGAGCATCGGTCCCGTCATAGGTCGTGATGGAGATCCGCTCAACCCCCCCAAGCTCAACGGGTACGGAAGCAGCGCTCGTGGCGAATACTTGCGGGTCACTGCAAGGTGCAGTAGCGGCCGACGACCTCGAGCAAGCGCTCGACGTCGATCGGCTTCTCGAGGACCTCCGCGATGCCGAGATGCTGCGTGCGCCGCTGCAGCTGCCCGGCGCCCGAGAGCACGACGACGGGAAACTGCGACAGCTCGGGATCGGCGACCTGCTCGCGGCGAAACTGCCAGCCGTCTTTCCGCGGCATCATCAAATCGAGAAGGATGAGGCGCGGCTTGAGACCGCTGCGCAGCACCTCGAGCGCCTCTTGGCCGTCGCCGGCGGTGACGACTCCGAAGCCGCGCTGCTCGAGCAAGGCCTCGAACGCCGCCCGTGCGTCGGCATTGTCTTCCACCACCAAAACGCACGGCGGCTGAAAAGCCCTCACAAACCCACCGTACACAGGTGCGCGCGGTAGGCAAACCACCGCGCACCGCAATCGGAGGCCCACGTGATACGACGAGTTTCGTCGCGCGACGACGTGACTGACGCGACGCGATGCGGGTGAGCCTTGTAACATCGACCGCGGCGCACCGTGTAAGACTGCGCTCGCCTGCACCGTGGCGGCGGGAAACGGCGGAATCTTCGTTGGCACAGAAGATGCGACGCCAGGTTCGGAGATGCACGCGTCGCACGGCGTCGCGTGGCTCTCACGAGAGGAGGACAGGTATGCGCAGAACACACTTGTACGTCTCCACGTTGGCTCTGCTCGCGTCGGCGGCACTGGGTTGCGGCCACAGTGAGAAGACGATGATCCGTCGCGAGACGGTGCAAACGATTCCGCCGCCCACCGTCGTGGAGCGCAGGACGACTGTCGAGGCGGTTCCGGCTCCGCCGATCGTCGAGCACCGAAGCACGACGGTTCGCTCCGGATCGGTCGAGCGGACGATCGAAACTGATGACTGAACGAGGAGGTCAACTACTCATGTCGAAAGCGATGAAGCGCATCGTAGTCGCGGCCGGTGCCGCGGCATTCGTGGCGGCTATGGGCGCTCCGGCGCTCCGAGCCGACGAGACCATCATCGAGAAGCGCACTGAGGAATCACACTCCTACAAGGTGGAGCCGCCGCCGGTGGTCGTCGAGCGGCGCACCACCGTCGAGGCGGTGCCCGCACCGCCGGCCGACGTCATCACCGAGCACACGACGGTGGAGCATGTGGCACCGCCGGCCGTGGTCGAGAAGCGGACGACCGTCGAGACCGTTCCCGCGGCGCCCGTCATCGAGCGTCGGACCACCGAGACTGTCCACACCGACGACTGATCGTACCAAGGGTTGATGTTGCACGCGTCCGAGGCCGGCCCGGCAACGGGTCGACCTCGGGCGCGACGAACGTTCAGGACGCCGCGTCTTCGCGGTACGGCGCGACCGTACGGCAGGACTGGTCGAGGATTTCGAACAGCCGCTCGAAATCGACCGGTTTCCGCAGATAGAGGTGAAGTCCGAGGTCCGCAGCCGCCGCGTCCTCCTGCGCGTCACCCGAGAAGACGACGACTTGGAGGTCACGAAGCGCGGGATCGCGCATCTGTTCCGCGCGGAACTCCCAGCCGTTCATCCCCGCCATCCGTAGATCGAGGAGGATCAGACAAGGCGCGAGCCCGCCACGAAGCTGTGCCAACGCGTCGGTGCCGTCGGACGCGGTCGCGACCTGATAGCCGTGGAGCTCCAGCAGCTCCTTCAACGCGCGACGCGCCTCGCCGTCGTCGTCGATCGCGAGGACCGTGTGACGATGCTCACCCACCCGACGCGGCACGCTACCCGACTGCACCATCGGGCGAAACCCCTGTGCACGCGAATAGCCTCGACGGTTTCCCGGGAGGCGCGCCTTGTATCCTGGCTACACGACGCGAACCGGAGTCGCGGCGGGGCTTGCGTCGAGAATGTAGCGCCGCTATAGCCGCCACGATGGTGGCACGGATGGCGGCGACGCGATCGCGCGATGCGGGTTCCGCGGCCACGCGCCGCGCTATTCTCGTCGCGGCTGCCGACCTCTTGGCGAGCGGCGGCGAGGACGGTCTCTCCATCCGCGAGCTCTGCGCGCGTGCGAACGTCACGCCGCCGACGATCTACCACCACTTCGGCGACAAGCAGGCGCTCGTCGACCGGCTCGTCGACGACTGCTTCGCCGACTTCGACGGCGCGTTGGCGCATCGCAGGTTTCCTGCGGATCCGGTCGAGGCGCTGCGCTGGACGTTCGCGCGCTACGTCGAGTTCGGCAGGCGCCACCCGACGCACTATCGACTCATGTTCGAGCGCCACGCGATGCGTCCGACGCCGGGAGCCCTCGCCTCCTACGACGGCTTGCGACGATGCGTCGCCGCGATCGGCACCGCCGGCCGTCTCCGCGTTCCGGTGGAGGATGCCACGGCGGCGTGCTGGGCGGCGCTGCACGGGTTGACGTCGCTCGCGATCCGCGGCGCGCTGCAGCCCGAGTCTTCCGCCTTCGCGCTCGTGCGCGAGGCGATCATTGCTCATTTCACCGGCGCTCCCCGGCGCCGCGCCGAGCGCTCGAGCGAGCGCCCGAAAAGGAGTCGTCATGCGTGAACGCGAATCGGACGTGAATCCGCTGCTGCAAGGAAACTTCGCGCCCTGGCGCCTCGAGGGCACCGCCGAGGACCTCGACGTCGTCGGCGAGATTCCGCGCGAGCTGAACGGCACCTTCTACCGCAACGGACCGAACCCGGCGTACGAGCCGTCCGGCCGGTATCACTGGTTCGACGGCGACGGCATGATCCACGCCATCACGCTGTGCGACGGGCGCGCGTCGTACCGCAACCGCTGGGTCCAAAGCGACGGACTGAAGGAAGAGCGCAAAGCGGGGAAGGCGCTCTATCCGGGTCTCCTCGAGATGCGGCCTTCCGAGGGACTCGTGTTCAAGACGACCGCCAACACGAACATCGTCTTCCATGCGGGCAAGCTCCTCGCGCTCGTCGAGTCGTCGCTGCCGACCGCGATGCAACCGTGCACGCTGGAGACGCTCGGTCTCTACGATTTCGGCGGACGGCTCATGGGCTCGATGACCGCGCATCCCAAGCTCGATCCCGAGACCGGCGAGATGCTCTTCTTCGGGTACGCGCCCTTCCCGCCCTATCTGCAGTACCACGTCGCCGATCGCGACGGCATGCTCGTGCGCAGCGAGGTGATCGACGTCGCCTGGCCGTCGATGATCCACGACTTCGCGATCACCGCCGAGCACGTGATCTTCATCCTCTGTCCGGTCGTCTTCAGCTTCGAGGAGGCGGCGCGGAACGGCAGCATCTTCTCGTGGCAGCCCGATCGCGGGACGCGCATCGGCGTGATGCCGCGCACCGGCGGCAACGCCGACGTGCGCTGGTTCGACACCGACCCGTGCTACGTGTTCCATCCGATGAACGCCTACAGCGAGAACGGCGAGGTCGTCCTCGACGTCGCGCGCTACAGCCAGCTGCTCTTCATGAGCCCGAACGCCGCGCGCGATCCCGGCTGGCGCGACAAGAACGTCGCGCGCCTGCACCGCTGGCGCATCGACCTCCGCACGGGCGGCATCAAGTCGACGCCGCTCGACGATCGCGATGGCGAGTTCCCGCGCGTCGACGAGCGGCGCGTCGGCCGCAAGCACCGCTTCGGCTACATGGCGTTGACCGGTCCCGAGGCGAACGGCGACGGGCTCCCGGTGTGGACGGCGGTGCAGAAGTACGACCTCGAGCGCGGTACCTCGACGCTCCGCACGTACGGCGCCGGGAACGGCGTCAGCGAGCCACTCTTCGTCCCACGTCACGACGGCGCCGAGGAGGACGACGGCTGGCTACTGGTGCTGAACTACGACCAGGCGCGCAACGCCAGCACGTTCGACGTCCTCGACGCGCGCGACATCGCCGGCGAGCCGGTCGCGCGCGTACGCATCCCGAATCGCATCCCGTACGGCTTCCACGGCAACTGGGTCGCGGCGTAGCCATGCGTTTCGGTTTGAATGTCGGGTACTCGGGCGCGAAGGTGTCGATCGACATCGGTCTCATCAAGGAGGCCGATCGCCTCGGCTTCCACTCCGTCTGGTCGGCGGAGGCCTACGGCTCCGACGCGGTGACGCCGCTCGCGTGGATCGCTGGACAAACCGAGCGCATCCACGTCGCGAGCGGCATCATGCAGATGCCGGCGCGGACACCGGCGATGACGGCGATGACGGCGTCGACGCTCGATCAGCTCTCCGGCGGCCGCTTCCTCCTCGGCCTCGGCGTCTCCGGTCCGCAGGTCGTCGAAGGCTGGCACGGCGTCCCGTACGGGAAGCCGCTCGTCCGCACGCGCGAGTACGTCTCGATCCTACGCAAGATCTGGGCGCGCGAGCAGCCGCTCGAGCACGAGGGCGAGCACTACCAGATCCCCTACCGCGGCCCGAAAGCGAGCGGCCTCGGCAAGCCGCTGAAGAGCATCCTCCACGGCCGCCAGATCCCGATCTACATCGCGGCCATCGGACCGAAGAGCGTCGAGCAGACGGCGGAGATCGCCGACGGCTGGCTGCCGGTCTTCTACAGTCCGTATCGTCTCATCTATAAAGACGCGCTCGCGGCAGGCTTCGCGCGCGCCGGCGGCGGCAAGTCGCTGGCGACGTTCGACGTCGCGCCCGCGGTCACCGTCGTGCTCGGCGACGACGTCGCCGCGTGCCTCGCCTTCATCAAGCCGTTTCTCGCACTCTACATCGGCGGCATGGGCGCGCGCGGCAAGAACTTCTACAACGACCTCGCCTGCCGCTACGGATTCGAGGACGCCGCGCGCACGATTCAGGATCTCTACCTCGCGGGGAAGAAGAACGAGGCCGCAGCCGCCGTCCCCGACGCGCTCGCCGACGAGATCTCGCTCGTCGGCCCGGCGGCGCGCATTCGCGACCGTCTCGCGGCGTGGCGCGAGTGCGGCGTCACGACGATGATTTGCGGCCTGCGCCAGCCGGAGCTGCTACGCATCCTCGCCGAGTCGGCGTAGGTGCTGGGTCAAGTTGCCCTACGAGGGCAAGCGAGCGAGACGAGGCGCGAGGGAAGCGAGCAGCGCAGGCGTAGCAGCGCTACGCCGAGCAGCGCAACGACCGAGCAACGAAGTATCGCGACGCAAATTGACCCAGCACCGGGTAGTGTCTCAGTTTGATTCGCCGCGCTCACGACCCGCGCACGCGCGGATGACGTGTGCTATCGTCCCGGTCGATGCCGAAAGGCCCCCGAGGCGAGAAGCGACCCGCCGATGTGATCGGCAACGCCGTCCACGTCATGCGCATCGCCACGGGCGAGATCGAGGAGAAGGTCGCGCCGCCGGACCCCGCGAAAGAGTACATGCGGCGCGGCGGGTTGAAGGGCGGGAAGGCGCGAGCCGCCTCACTCACCAAGAAGCGCCGTGCAGAGATCGCGAAGAACGCCGCGCGCGCCCGCTGGAAGACCAAGTAACGTCCTCGTTCCTCTCGGCGCACCCCCTGCAAGCATCGCCCGCGCATTTGGTCCTTGCATTCCGCCGCCGCGCCCGGTATGGCAGCAAGCATCTCGAACGATGGAGGTGCTTGCAATGACCGACGAACCAACAGGCAAGGCGAAGGGTGGCCACGCGCGGGCGGCAGCGCTGTCAGAAGACGAGCGCCGCAGTATTGCGTTGAGAGGCGCCGAGGCGCGGTGGGGCGTCCGTGCGACCCACAAGGGGAACTTCCAAGAAGAATTCGGAATCGACGTCGAGTGCTACGTCCTCAACGACGAGCAGAAGACCGCCGTCATCAGCCAACGCGGCATGATGGCGGCCCTGTCGCTCAGAACCACGAGCGGCGGTTCGCTATCCCGCTTCCTCGGCGGCGACAGAATCGAGCCTTACGTTGGTCTCGAACTGCGCGAAAAAGTCGGAAAACCCCTGCGTTTTCAATGGTCGCCGTTGGTCTCGAACCAGCCGCAGATGCTCGTTCACGGGTACGATGCGACAATACTTATCGACATCTGTAAAGCGATCCTGAAGGCGGCGGATGACGGTCGGCTCCTGAAGCGACAAGAGAACACCGTCAGGCAGGCGCACGTCATCATCAGCGCCTCGGCCAAAGCCGGCATCAAGGGGCTCGTCTACGCGCTGTCGGGTTACGACCCGACGCGCGAGGAAGTAATTGCAGCGTTCAAGTGGTACGTGCGCGAGGAAGCTCGCGAATACGAGAAGGAATTTCCGACGCAGCTCTACACCGAATGGTATCGACTGTATCAACTCCCTAAGCCGGAAAAGAACAAGCCCTGGAAATTCATGCACTTGACCGTCGATCACGTCTGGATTCCGCTCGCGCGAAGCAACGGGAAAATCCTTCAGCTCACCCGAGTACAGCGCGCGGCGAGCGCGAAGCGCCGGGCGAAGCTTCATCAGTTTCTTTCGGAGATCGGCGTCAAGGCGCTCCGGACCCATCTGGGACAACTACTTGGTATTGCACAAGTTTCTGAGAGCAGGGAGCGGTACGAGACCTACGTCAATCGGATCTTCGGAGCTGAGCCGCCGCTGCCGTTTCCTGATCCCCCGGCGGTATAGACAACCGCCGCCGTGCGCAGAAATCTGGTGAACGTTGTGCTTGACACTCAAGCAAGAAGTTCATATGATTCCTGCATGCACAAGTTGCCGGTCGCCGAGCGGGTCCAGATCCTCAGCATGCTGTGCGAGGGGTCGTCCATGCGGTCGATCTCTCGCGTGGTCGACGTCTCGATCAACACCATCACCCGCTACCTGATCGTCGCCGGTCACGCGTGCGAGGCATTCCACGATCGCACCGTCCGCAACGTCCGCTCGCAGCGCGTGCAGGCCGACGAAGTTTGGTCGTTTTGCGGCATGAAGGAAAAGACCGCCAAGACGAAAGGGAAGGATCGCCCGGCAGGCGTCGGCGACGTGTGGACCTGGACGGCGATCGACGCCGACTCGAAGCTGATCGTGTCGTGGCTGATCGGCGGTCGCGATGCCGGGTACGCGTGGGAGTTCATGACCGACGTTGCCGCGCGCTTGGCGAATCGCGTGCAGCTCACGACGGACGGGCATGCGGCCTACCTCGCCGTCGTGCCCGATGCGTTCCGCCGCGAGGTCGATTACGCGCAGCTCGTGAAAGTGTACGGTCCCGATCCGCGCGAGGATCAGCGCCGCTACTCACCCGCGCAGTGCCTGGGCGCAAACAAAGAGCCTGTGCTCGGCAGCCCGGACCCGGACCACATCTCGACGTCGTTCGTGGAGCGCAGCAACCTAACGCTGCGAATGGCGAACCGCCGCTTCACGCGGCTCACCAACGCGTTCTCGAAAAAGATCGAGAACCACTCGCACATGGTCGCGCTCTACACGGCTTGGTACAACTTCGTGAAGATGCACCGCACGCTCAAGATGACGCCCGCGCTCGCAGCAGGCGTGACGGATCGGCTGTGGTCGATGGACGATCTCGTCGCGCTGATCGACGCGTGGGACGAGGCGCAGCCGCGTCAGAAGCCGGGACGGAAGCCGAAAGCCGCTTGAGCTTGCTGGGCGGATGGGAGTAAGCCGCTTGGCATGTCGCAGAACGATGCCGCCATTATCGTCAACGGTGTTCAGGGCGTGTTCTGGACAGTGTTCATCGGCTACAGGATGTGGTTGCGGAGATCATCCAGACGGAGCCGTTGGCCCCTCTTTGCCTTCGGCGCGGCATTCGTGACGTTGGCCGTCTTGATAGCGAGCGCGCTGCCGGACCGCCTGGGAGTCGCTTTGTATACCCTGGGTGCGGTCGGCATGGTCATCGACGTGATCGAGCAGGCGAGCCGACTGCAATCAAACTGAGACACTACCCAGCACCGCATCGCCTTGACTAGTGCGCCTGTGACGCATACGCGGTAGGCCGAACGTGGGTCGAAGCATACGGACCACGTATGTGGAACCGTATCGTCGGCAAGGAGGATGACGGCATGACGAGGAGCACGACTCGAAGCGCGGCTTGGCTCGCTACGCTCGCGCTGGTGGCGGCGACGACCGGCTGCGCGGCACGCGCCGACCGCGGCGGCTTCAACTGCGATCGTCGCTGGGGCGCCGGAACGGTCGGCGGTGCGCTCGCCGGCGCCGCGATCGGTGGCGGTCTCGGCGGCGGCATCGCCGCGACCTCGGGCGAGACCGAGCGCCAAGGCAAGGACCTCGCCGTCGGGATCGGCGTCGGCGTTCTCGCCGGCGCCACGATCGGCGCGCTCTTCGGGCATTGCGCGTTCGATCCTCGTTATGCGGAGATGGCTCCTCCTCCGCCGCCGCCTCCTCCGCCGCCCACGCCGCGCGCCGCGCCGCCCGCCCGTCGCAAGATCATCCTGCGCGGCGTGAACTTCGATTTCGACAAGGCGACGATCCGCCGTGACGCCGCCGACGTCCTCGACGAGGCCGCCGAGATCCTCCGCGATCAGCCGAACGTCGACGTGTCGGTCGACGGCCACACCGATGCGATCGGCAGCGAAGCCTACAACCAGAAGCTCTCGGAGCGTCGCGCCAAGGCCGTAGCGGACTACTTGTCGAGCCATGGCGTCAACGCGAGCCGGCTGAACACGCGCGGCTTCGGCAAGTCGCAGCCCGTCGCCTCGAACGACACGGAGGAAGGACGGGCGCAGAACCGCCGCGTCGAGCTGAGCGTCGTCGGCGGCGGGGATAGCGGCGAGATGCGACGCGAAGACCGCGAGGAAAGCCCCCGCGGGCGCCGCGAGCATCGCATCCGCAAGGATCAGCGTCACCGCGGCGAGCACCACGAAGATTGAACGACGCCGCGCCGCCCGGCGCGAGGAGGCCGCGGCGGGCGCGAGAGAGGCGGGAAGCGCCTCGCAGGCGAATAGGTCGAAGACCTGTTGAGCCAGCGAGGCGCTTCCCGCCTCTCTCGCGCCCGCCGACGAACGTCGCACTCATGCGCCGTAGCAGCGTGCCGTTCCGCTCCTCCGTTGCACGGGCAGGACGCATTGGTTACAGATGGACGGACGCACTGAGGAGGCCTTTCGTATGGCAGACGTCCAAGCCGTCAGCGACGACACGTTTCAACGCGAGGTGCTGCAAGCGGGCACGCCCGTTCTCATCGATTTCTGGGCGCCGTGGTGCGGTCCGTGCCGTGCGATTGGTCCCATCGTCGAGGAGCTCGCGGGCGAGTATACCGGCCGCCTGAAAGTCGTGAAGATGAACGTCGACGACAACCCGCGCACGCCCGCGCAGTTCGGCGTCCGTGGGATTCCGAACCTCATCCTCTTCAAGAACGGCGAGGTAAAGGAACAAATCGTGGGAGCGGTGCCGAAGGCACATCTTACGAAAGCCATCGATCGCGTCGTCTGACGTCTCCGGCGGGCGCCGATACGCGCCCATCTGCTTCGTTGCTCGGTCGCTCGCTTGTGCGGCGTAGCTTCCGCTACGCCTCCGCGCTCGCTTCCTCGCGCCTCGCATCTGGGCACGTCTCGGCGCCCGCCTCTGCCGCAGTTACAGAATGGAGGCGACTCGCTGCGCTCGTCGCAACCTTATTTCAGTAGCTGAAGCGGCGCATGTTCACATTTATTACTAGGCCTAGGGCGATCATCATCGATGTCAGGGATGAGCCGCCGTAGCTGACGAAGGGGAGTGGGATGCCGACTACCGGCAAGATGCCGGACGTCATGCCGACGTTGATCACTACTTGCCAGAAGACGATCGCGACGATGCCGAATGCGAGCAGCGAGCCGAAGCGGTCCTTGGCTCGGTAGGCGATCAGCAAGCCGCGCAGCACGAGGGCGGCGTACAGCGCGAGCAGGACGAGCGCGCCGATGTAGCCCCATTCTTCGGAGAAGACCGAGAAGATGAAGTCGGTGTGCTGCTCGGGAAGGAAGTTGAGCTTGTTCTGCGTGCCGTGCAGGTATCCCTTGCCCCAGAACATCCCGGAGCCGATCGCGATCTTCGACTGGATGACGTGGTAGCCGGCGCCGAGCGGATCCATCTCGGGGGAGAGAAACGTCAGCACGCGTTGCTGCTGATACGGCTTCAAGTGTCCCCAGAGGAGCGGGATCGCTGCGCCGCCGACGATCGCCAACAACAAAAAGGATCGCAGCCGCAGCCCGGCGAAGAAGAGGATGCTGAAGAACACGACGGTCACGATGCCGACCGTGCCGAGGTCGGGCTGCGCCAGGATGAGCGCGGCGGGAATCGCCAGCAAGATGAACGGCGGCACGGCGTCGCGCAGGCGGAGATCACCCGTCGCGCGGGCGCGATGGAAGTAGCGCGCGAGCGCGACGACGAGACCGACCTTGATCATCTCCGACGGCTGCACCGAGACGATGCCGAGGTTGATCCAGCGTCGGGCGCCGCCGCCGACGCTGCCGATCAGCGGCACCGCGACGAGCATGAGCAGCGCGAGAACGTAGATCACGTACGCGTAGCGCTCGAGGCGGCGATAATCGAAAAAGACGGCGGCAATCATCCCCGCAAGGCCGACACCAGCGTAGAACGCCTGGCGGATCACCAGCGGGTTCGTCGTGAAGCTGCCGTTGTGCTCGCTCGCAACCGTCGCGCTGTAGATCGTGACGACGCCGATGCCCGCGACCGCGAGCGTCAGCATCACGACGAGCCAGTCAAAATGATACGCGAGCCGTCTGTCGAATTGTCGCATCGTCGTCGTCGGCGACGCCGAAGTAGTGGGCGATCACCTGTTGCGCGATAGGGGCGGCGGCGGTGCCGCCGTGCTCGCCGGCGTGCTCGGCGAGCACCGCGACCGCGATCTCCGGGCTCGAGACCGGCGCGAACGCGATGAACCACGCGTGGTCCTTGCGTTCGCGCGCCATGTGCCCTTGCTTGGCGCGCTCGGCGCCGAGCTTGCCCACCTGCGAGGTGCCGGTCTTGCCGCCGACCTCGATGCCCTTCACGCGCGCCTTGGTGCCGGTGCCGCGGCTCGAGTTGACGACGTCGGAGAGCGCTTGGCGGATTTGCAGGAGCGTCGTCTTCTTGAAGCCGAGCTCGCGCTCGACGACCGGCTCCTCCGCGCGCACGAGCGTGCCGTCGGGCGTCTCGACGCGCTTCACGAACTGCGGGCGGTAGACCGTACCGTCGTTCGCGATCGCGGCGATCACGTTCGCCATCTGCAGCGGCGTCGTCGTCACGTACCCTTGGCCGATCGCGACCGAGAGCGTCTCGCCGGCGTACCATGGCTCGCCGAAGCGCTGCCGCTTCCAGGCGCTGCTGGGGATGATGCCGCCGCTCTCGTGCTCGAGCGTGATCCCGGTCGGCGCGCCGAGACCGAAGCGGTGCGCGTAGTCGGCGATCGCATCGATGCCGAGCCGCTGCCCGACTTGGTAGAAGAAGACGTCGCACGACCGCGTCAGCGCCTCGTGGACGTTCATGTTACCGTGGCCGCCCTTGCGCCAGCAGCGGAACTCGCGATTGCCGAACCAGATCCCGCCGCCGCAGAAGATCTGCGTGAAGGGGTTGATGACGCCCTCCTCCAGCGCCGCCGCCGCCATCACGACCTTGAACGTCGACCCCGGTGGGTACGTACCCTGCACCGCCTTGCTGTTGAGCGGCCGCTTGCGATCTTGCGTCAGCGCCTTCCACTCGGCGCGGTGGATACCGCGCGCGAAGACGTTGGGATCGAACGCCGGGCGGCTCACCATCGCCAGCACCTCGCCGCTGCGCGGATCGAGGGCGACGACCGCCCCCTCGTGGTCGCCCATCGCGCGCTCGGCGGCGAGCTGGAGCTCGCGGTCGAGCGTCATGACGAGCGTATTTCCGGGCGTCTCCTCGACCTCGGAGAGCGTGCGCAGCTTGCGCCCGACGGCGTCGACTTCGACTTGCTGGCCGCCGTCGATGCCGCGCAGATAATCCTCCCAGTAGCGCTCGGCGCCGGCCTTCCCGATGAGGTCGCCCATTCGGTAGCCCTGCCGGTTCGCGAGCTCCTGCTGGCTCACCTCGCCGACGTAGCCGAGGAGGTGCGCCGCCATGTCGTTGAAGGGATACGTGCGCCGCGGGCCGACTTGGACGGAGACGCCGGGCAGATCGAGCTGGTGGGTCTCGAGCGCGACGATGCTCTCCCAGTCGAGGTCGCGCTTGAGGATCACTTCCTCGAAAGGCGGGCGATTGGCCGCCGCTTGCATTGCCGCGGAGAACTCGCGCGCGTCGGCGGCGAGGAGTCGCGTCAGCGATGCCAGCGTGCGCGGCACGTCGTGCGCATCCTCGGGGACGAGCGCGACGTCGAAGGACGGCCGGTTGTCGACGAGGATCTGGCCGTGACGGTCGAGAATGGTCCCGCGCGTCGCGCGCACGCGCTTCAGGCGAATGCGGTTGTTCTCGGAGAGCGACCGATACTGCTCCCCTTCCGTGACCTGCAGGTGCCACAGGCGCACCAGGGTCAGCGCGAAGAGCACCAGCACCCCGGCGACCGCGACCACGAGTCGCCGGCGCAGGGTGGCGGGAACCTCCCGCCGGGTCATGAGCAGCGTCATCTCAGTCGGCGCCGACGACGCGTTGCTCCCAGCGGATGACGCCGAACACGATCGGCGTCAGCGCCGCGGCGAGGAGCGCCTCCGCGAGCAGCACCTGCACCGCCGCGAGCGACAAGCGGTCGTCGAGCGAAAGATAGGCGGCGAGCGCGAGCAGGATGGCGAACCCCTTCACCAACGTGCCGAGGAAGACCATCGCGATGCTGGAGAGCGCGTTGTCCATCCAGAGACGCCGAGAGATCAGATAGACGAGTGTATAGACGCTCGTCATCGCGAACGCATTCAGGCCGACCAGGCTTCCCGAGAAGCTGTCCAGCAGGTACCCGAGAAGGAACGCGCCGGTCGCGCCGGCAACGCTGTGCTCGTGAAGCCCGAGGTACACGCACAGGACGAGCGCGAGATCGGGGATCACGCGACCTGCCGTGAGCGTGTGGAGGACGGTCGTCTGGAGGAGGAGCGCGAGCGCGCCCGTGAACGCATAGACGGCGCCGGCGCGCAGCTCGGCCCCGAAGGTCGGGGCGGCGGGAGCGTGCGTCGCCTGGGAGAGATTCACCGCTCCGGCTCTCCTTCGACGTCCGGCAGCGCGACGTCCGGCGGCGCGACGGCGGGCGGCGCGTGCTTGCGGCCGAGCGTCGCCGCCGGCCGCGCCGCGTTGCCCAGCGTCGCCCCGGGGCGCGCGCCGCCGATGGCAGCAGGCTCCGGCGGCCCGAGAATGCCGAGCGTCGCCGGGTCCGGAGGCCCCACGAAATCCACAGGCGCCGGCGGCGGCGCGACGAGCTCCAGCGTCCGCGCCGGGTGAGTGTCGAGCAGCTCGGCGCCGCTCGCCGCGGTCACCAGCACCTCTTCCAGGCGGCTCGCATCCGCAGTCGGCGTCACCTCGGCATACAGGAAGAGGCCGCGGTCTTTGCGCGATACCCGCGTCACGCGTCCGACCGAGACGCCCTTCGGAAAAATCCCGTCGAGCCCCGAGGTGACGATGCGGTCGCCGACCTGCACGTCGTCGGCACGCTTCACGTACTTGAGGATCGCGCCCTTCTCGAGGAGGCCGCTCACGATGCCGCGGACGCGGGTCCGCTGCACCAACACGTCGACGCCGCTGTTCGGATCGGTGAGGAGAAGCACGCGCGAGGCGTGCGGGCTCGTCTTCGAGATCAAGCCGACGACCCCTTCCGGCGCGAGAACCGGCATGCCGCCCTGAATGCCGTCACGCTCGCCCTTGTTGAGGGTCAAGCTCTGGAACCAGGCCGTCGCGTCGCGTCCCGTCACCTCGGCACTCACCGCCTGCGCGGGGAGGCGGAGCTGCAATGCCAGCAGGCGCTTCAAGCGGCGGTTCATCAGCTCGAGCTCGCGCTGCTCGGTCGCGCGACGCTCGAGCTCGTGCAGACGATTGCGGAGCCGGCTGTTCTCGCGCTCGACGCCGATGAGGCTCACGTACCCGCGCCACACGTCGGCGACGCGCCCGCCGGCGAATGACGTCGCGCGCTGAACGGGCGCCATCACCTCGAGAAAGGCACGCCCGAGCGGATCGATGCGCCCCGGATGCCGCGCGTTCACCGACAGCAGCACGAGCGAGCACAGGAGAAAGAAGCTGGAGCTGAGAAGGACCCTGTTTCGCCGGATGAACTCGAGCATAGGAGCTGCTGCGGGGACTGCCGGCGGTGCGTTACTGGATCGAGATGCTCTTCAGCAGGCTGATCTCGTCCAACGCCCGTCCCGCCCCCATCACGACCGCGGTCAGCGGATCGTCTGCCAACATAATGGGAAGCCCGGTCTCTTCCCGCAAGAGCACATCGAGATTGCGCAGCAGAGCGCCGCCGCCGGCGAGGACGATGCCTTTGTCGACGATGTCGGAGGCGAGCTCGGGCGGCGTGCGCTCGAGGGCGATGCGTACCGCCTCGACGATCTGGTTGATCGGCTCGAGGAGCGAGTCGCGGATCTCCTCGTCGGAGATCTCGACGGTTTTCGGCACGCCGGCGACGAGATCGCGGCCCTTGATCTCCATCGTTTGGATCTCTTGCGCCGGGTAGGCGGAGCCGATCGTGATCTTGATGAGCTCGGCGGTGCGCTCGCCGACAAGGAGATTGTACTTGCGTTTGATGTACTGGATGATCGCCTCGTCCATCTTGTCGCCGCCGACCCGCACCGACTTCGAGAAGACGACGCCGGCGAGCGAGATCACGGCCACTTCCGTCGTGCCGCCGCCGATGTCGACGATCATGTTGCCGGTCGGCTCGGTGATCGGCAGCCCGGCGCCGATCGCCGCCGCCATCGGCTCCTCGATCAGATAGACCTCGCGCGCTCCCGCCGACTCGGCGGACTCTTTGACGGCGCGCTTCTCGACCTCGGTCACGCCGAACGGCACGCAGATGATGATCCGTGGACGGACCAGGGTCTTGCGGTTGTGGATCTTCTGGATGAAGTAGCGGAGCATCGCCTCGTTGATCTCGAAGTCGGCGATGACCCCGTCCTTCAGCGGCCGGATGGCGACGATGTTGCCGGGCGTACGGCCGAGCATCTTCTTCGCCTCGGCGCCGACCGCGAGCACCTTGCGACCGCCCTTCGACTCCTTCTGGACCGCGACCACCGAGGGCTCGTTACAGACGATGCCCTGCCCCTTCACGTAGATGAGGGTGTTCGCCGTCCCGAGGTCGATGGCGAGGTCATTGGAGAACATGCCCCAAAGAGAGTTCAGCACCCCCATACGACCGCCTTTGTTGTCGGAGTTACGACGCGCAGAATTTTGCGATGGAAGAGAACGCCCCCGCCCCTCCGCAATGCGTTGTGGTCCCGTACCACGAACATTCCGTGCGAGCAACACGCGCGCCCGGTTTTCGTCGACGTTTCGCACCTGAAGAGCACTGTTCGTCGTTTCGAAGAGCGTCGTGCTTGCGGCGGGGGCGGCGGGGCGTCGCGGCGCGCGCACAGACGGCTCCGAGTTGGGCTCCGTCTCAAGCGCGCAGCGCAGTTCCGCGGACCGTCTCATGCGCGCGCCGCGACGCCCCGCCGCCCCCGCCGCACGAACGGCGTCGTCGACACGCGAAGAGCGTTCTCCGGCGCGCCGCTCGACGAACGTCGTCGCGCGGCAGCGCGCGCCGAGAGAGATGGATGTGGCCACCGTGGACGCGGGAGGGCGCGGCGGCGGACATTGCGCCGTACATGTGCCCGATTGCACCCCGACGTACGGATGGATCCCCACGCGGCCGCGCCCCGTCAGGCGCGTGACCGCCGCCGCGCCCTCCCGCGTCCACGGCGGCCACCACCATTGCTCTTCGAGCGCGTTGAAATCGCGCACGACGTCCGATAGCGTCGCGGGATGCTCGGCTTCATGCGGAAGCACGCCCGCTCCACGTTCATCAAGGTCATCTTCTGGATACTCATCGCGGTGTTCGTCTCCTGGGGCGTCGGCGTCATGGT
>JBGPOW010000031.1:0-28643 GCA_041488235.1 Binatia bacterium | reverse complement strand
TACTCGCGCGCCCGCAGCTTGGGAACGGGCGGCGGGTGCGGTAGGAGATTTGATGCCCTCGACCATTCCGCTTCCGAGCGACGCCGAGTTGTCGCCCGAGATTCTCGCCACGCTGCAGACGCTGCCGTCGCTCAACGTCTTTCGCATGATGGCGAACGCTCCGGCGAGCTTTCGGCCTTTGATCGACTTGGCGCTGTCGATCTTGCTGCAGAGCGAGTTCGATCGGCGCAAGCGTGAGATCGCTGTGCTGCGGGTGGCGCACGTGACGCGGTCGCCGTACGAGTGGGCGCAACACGTGATCGTTGCCAAGAGCGTCGGCGTGACCGACGACGAGATTGCGAAGATCGCAATCGATGGAGCGGTCAGCGCCCTCGACGCGGAGAGCAACCTGCTCTGTCGCGTCGCCGACGAGATCTCGCGCGACGTCCGTCTGAGCGACGACGCGCTGGCAGCGCTGACCGAGCGCTACGGCGTGCGGCAAGCGACCGAGCTCATCCTCTGCTGCAGCTACTTCAACATGGTGAGTCGATTCCTCGAGTCGACGCGTGTCGAGCTCGAGCCGGATGCCGCGCTGAGCGGCTGATCGGCGGCGCGTGCCCGCGCTCGACACGTGACGAAGTCGGGACGTCGCGCCGCAATGCCTCGAGCTGCTCCTGGCTGCGCGCAAGCATAGCGACCCGACTCCCGCTGTTAATTGCCGATGGCGTCGAGGAAATCGTGAGTGGGCCGGCGCGGAATCGAACCGCGAACCCGCTGATCAAGAGCCCGCTCGGAGACACGACCACCGCCGACCACGACGTACCACCGCCAGCAATCTCGGAGGAGTACGAGTCGTGAGCATGCTCGTGGTCGGCCGTGGTCCGGGGTGGAGTGGTGACCGCATGGTGACCGCGGGCGACTCGGGAACGCACCGCCCTAAGGCGCGGCCAACCAGCCGTCCGAGCGTCACACCTTGCCCGGTGCGCCGACGCCCACCCGCCACCCCCCTTGCGGGGCGCCCCAATGGCGTAAAGGCGTCAGCCCATCACCGAAGCCCCAACACGACGTGTCGACTGCAACGAGGACCGAACAAGGGCCACGCGGTACCCCAGGGGCGCCAGTGCCGCATCGAGCTTGTCGATCGACAGATTGGCCTTCTTGCGAAGGACGCGCGAGAGGAGCGCTTCATCGATTCCAACTCGCTTCGCGAACCGATACCGCGACGGGAACTTGCGGCTGATCATAACCGCGAGGTCGTCTCGGTAGTCACGTTGTCGGAAGAAGCCCTGCCCGATGCCTACCCGGGACTCGATATCCTGGCAGACGGCATAGAGCGGCAGACGGACGACGTCCTTACGACGTCGCCCGCTGCAGAGCTGCAGGAGCTTCAGCCGCCACGACTTACAGAGAGCCGGCCATGGTGCTCCGCCGTTCACGCGCTTGACGAACGACCGCAAGAAGGCTCGCTCCCGCGTGGTTAGTGAGGAAAGATCCCAACGCCTGCCTTCCAGGTCTTCGTAGAAGGAATCAGATCCAATGGTCACCACAATGTTCGACATCATAATCTACCCCACAAGACGCCGCGTCGAGCAGCATCAAGGCTATCTATTTTCGTTTGACTTCTACCGTATCGCCCAATCTGTAAATCTGCTCGCCTGTCCACGCGATGATCCATCGCTGGTCGAAGATCTGCCGAGCCTGGTCGCGCAGGAGACGCAACAACACTTGGAGCTTTCGCTTTGGAGTGGCCACCCACCAGTGGTCGGAAACCTCATGAGCCTTGCCCCAGCCTTCGGAGCCCCTGTCCCGTCCGCAGTGAGTCGGCTCGTCGATCTCGCACAGGAAGAGCTGCGTGTTCCAATCCTGGTAGGCGGTGTGCGGATGTTCGAGCTTCGTCGAGTCTTGGACGATCGGGATCAGAAAATCGATCTTGATCCATCCGGAGGACCGTATGCTCTTGCCGCGTTTCGGTTTCGACACTCACGTCCTCGTTCCCTATCCAACTGCACAGGAAGATAGCGCGATACTGGATCTACAGTCAAGTAGTGCACTCAGTGCCGCGAGGAGGATTGCATGTCAAGGAGGCTCGCGTCTCGGCGGATAGGCAGCCCACCTGGGCGACGCTCCGAGGTACGAGGTAACTCCCTAGGTAACCCGCTGATTATCTATCAGCGGCATCAGCAGAACCGTCGTGTTGGCAGGGCGCTCGGCAGGGCCGGTCACCACCGGGTCACCAGCATGACGCCGCGCCAGTCGTCACCGCCCGGTATCGCGGACGCCGGAATCGACGCACATAGCGGAGTAACGCGGCCGTTCGAGCCATCGGGCGGGTCGACCGCCCGTGCATGGGCTCTACCAGCTCAAGCGCGCGGTGCGGGAACTCGGCGGGGCATCTTCAGGTGCCGCCCGCCGAGTTCTTCGGTGCCGACGCGTATCTCGAGCTAGTTGCTGCGTGCTCCGTCGAGGTCGACGACGCGGTCTCCGTGGCCTTTCGCGAACGCGAGAGCGGAGCGGGCGCCGTCGTCCTGAAGATGGCGGAGGACAAGCGCGAGGAGCTCGCTGGCGCGGTCGATCTCGTCGCCGGCGTTATAGGGCTCCGCCTGCACCGTCAGTGGCTTTCAGGTGACTCGGTCGAGCGCCTGCTGGCATTCCGAGGCGCTCGCTCAGTGGCATTTTCGACTCCGTTCAAGTTCCACGTGGTGGCGAACCCGAAGGTAGATGAAGCCAAGTTGAACGCGGTCGTTTCGGGACTGCCGCCGCTTCGCCGGCCCATGCCGTATGCGAGCAGCGTGCTGTCATGGCTGCTCCGGGCATGGGGAACCTCGGACGACCCCATCAACGAGTTTGTTTCGTTGTTTGTCCCGCTCGAAATGATTCTTGGAAATCCCGAACCGCCAGATGCGAGCTGGTCCGACCGGGCGACAGCTGTGCGCGAGATCATCCGTCTCCACGCCGGCGAGAGGACGACAGAACTGTTGGAATTTTTGGAGAAGGCGGTTCAGCCGCCATCGGTATTGGTACGCCGATTCACGAAGCTCGCGCGGGCTGCGGCTTTGCCGGGATGGGAAGCTGACATCCGCGCAGTGCGACAGTTTGCGTCGATCCGCCGCGAGCTACTGCATCGAGGAAAGAAGCGCGAAGTTGCATTGAAGGCGACCGCCGGGGTCGAAGAGGTCCGCACGCTCGAATACATCGTCGAGCGATACGTGAGCTATGTTCTATTCGCCGACGTGGCGATCCACAAAAGCGCGGTCCACGCGGACGACCAGGTGAACTCTAGGTTTGCCGGCCCGAACGTCTCGACAAGCGCGAGCACGCTCCCGCTCTAGATGCGTCCGGGCAGCTCCGACACGGCTTACCAGCGATGCGCGGCTCGTGCGGGAGCGGCGCAAGTGCCGCGCAAGTCGTTGAAACGGAAAGTGGGCCGGCGCGGAATCGAACCGCGAACCCGCTGATTAAGAGTCAGCTGCTCTACCAGTTGAGCTACCGGCCCACGTGAACCCGACGTGCGGAGCGGCGGATCCTAGACGATTGCGCGCGCGCTGTCATCTGCGCGCGCGGCCGGCGACGATGCGGGCCGGCCGCGCGCGGTGAAGGGTGACTGAAGGGCTTCGAACCCTCGACCCCCGGAGCCACAATCCGGTGCTCTACCAACTGAGCTACAGTCACCATGTCTCACTCGTTTCACGACCGGAGCGCGCCAGAAGGGACTCGAACCCCTGACCTACGGCTTAGAAGGCCGTTGCTCTGTCCACCTGAGCTACTGGCGCGAGTCATTCGCGAACGTGCGACGATCGGGGCGAGAGGATTTGAACCTCCGACCCCCTGCGCCCAAGGCAGGTGCGCTACCAGGCTGCGCCACGCCCCGTCGATGCCGCACGTCTCGCGCCGACTCGCGCTGACTTGAGCTCGATGGCGCGCGCCGATCCTCTCGGGCTGTACCATCGCGATGCCGGGGTTTCAAGGCGACGCGCCCTCGAGGCGGGCGCACAGCGCGGCGAGCGCGCGGGCGCGATGGCTGCGGGAGTTCTTCTCGTCGGCGCTGAGCTCCGCGAACGTGCGGCCCGTCGCGACATCGATGAAGACGGGATCGTAGCCGAAGCCGCCCGTGCCGTGCGGCGCGAGTGCGATCGAGCCCTCACAGCGGCCCTCCACCTCGATGACCTCCCCGTCCGGCCACGCGAGCGCGAGCGCGCAGTGAAACGCCGCGTGGCGCGCGGCGGTCGGTACGTCACGCAGGGCCTCGAGCAGCTTCGTGACGTTCATCACGTCGCTCCCGGCCTCGCCGGCGTAACGCGCAGAGCGGACGCCGGGCGCGCCGCCGAGCGCGACGACCTCGAGTCCCGAGTCGTCGCCCAGCGCCGCGATGCCTGCGCGGCGCGCGACGTCGACCGCCTTCGCGCGGGCGTTCTCCGCAAACGTCGCGCCCTCTTCTGCGAGCGTCCATCGCGGAACGACGACGTCGACGGGCACGACGTCGACGCCGCGCGGTGCGAGAAGCGCGCGCACCTCGGCGAGCTTGCCGCGATTCGTGCTCGCGACGACGAGGCGCGACGGGAGCCGCGCGCTCATGCGCGCGCGAGCGCCTCGCGCTGCAGCTCCGTGAGTCGCGCGATGCCGTCGCTCGCCAGCGTGGTCAGCGCCACGAGCTGCGCGGCGGTGAACGGCTTCGTCTCCGCCGTTCCTTGCACCTCGACGAAGCGACCGCGGCCCGTCATGACGACGTTCATGTCGACCTCGGCGCGGCTGTCCTCGGCGTACGCCAGGTCGAGGCACACGCGGCGGTCGACGATGCCGACGCTGATCGCGGCGACGGAGTCGACGAGCGGCGGCGCCGTCAACACGCCCGCCGCCTCGAGCTTGCGGAGCGCGAGCGCCAGCGCGACGTACGCCCCGGTGATCGCGGCGGTGCGGGTACCGCCGTCGGCCTCGATGACGTCGCAGTCGATCAGGATCGCGCGCTCGCCGAGCGCGTCGAGGTTGGTGACGGCGCGCAGACTGCGGCCGATCAGCCGCTGAATCTCGTGCGTGCGGCCGCCGATCTTGCCGCGCACCGACTCGCGATCCGAGCGCGTATGCGTCGAGCGCGGCAGCATGCTGTACTCGGCGGTCACCCAGCCGCGTCCCTTGCCGCGGAGGAACGGCGGTACGCTCTCCTCGACCGACGCGGCGCAGAGGACGCGGGTCACGCCGAGCTCGATGAGCGCCGAGCCTTCAGCGTGGCGGAGATAGTGCGGCGTGATCACGATCGGGCGAAGGTCGCGCGGACGGCGCCCGTCGGGTCGTGGGCCGGGTTTTCGCGTGCGTGATGTCATCGGCGTCTCGTTCTCCTGGTGCGACGGCGCTCGCGCACGTCGCGCGACACCTCGCATGTGATCGGCATCGACGTCGTCGCGCGACGTTCCGCGCTCGGTTAGCACGCGGCGCTCGTCGCGTCGAATCGCGCGCCGTCGCGACACGGGTCAACATCCCGACAGCGACACCGCGCACGCGCGCATGAAGTCCCGTGCGCGCGGCGTGCAATCGCCGAAACGTCGACGCGTGACGAAGCGACGATGCGGGTTCACCAAAGATTTTGTCTTGTTCGGCCGATAGTGCACTGTTACGTTTTTCACATCCCCCGCGGACTTCTGGAGGCCTCAATGGATGGATTCCCGTTCCTGATCGGTCAGCACCCCCTGATCCAGAAGATCCAAGTCCTCATCAAGAAGGTGACCTCGACGGATGCCACCGTGCTCGTGATGGGCGAGAGCGGGACCGGCAAGGAGCTGGTTGCGCGCGCCATCCACGCGCTCTCCAACCGCGGTGATCGGCCGTTCATTCCGGTGAACTGCGGCGCGATTCCGGCGGAGCTGCTCGAGTCGGAGATCTTCGGGCACGAGCGCGGCGCGTTCACCGGCGCGATCGGCGCGCGCGCGGGCATGTTCCAGCTCGCGAACGCCGGCACGATCTTCCTCGACGAGGTCGGCGAGATGAGCCCGCCGCTGCAGGTGAAGCTGCTGCGCGTCCTCCAGGACGGCGAGATCCGGCCCGTCGGCGCCGACCGCACGATGAAGGTCGACGTGCGGGTGATCGCCGCCACGAACAAAGAATTGCAGCAAGAGGTCGAGCGCGGCGCGTTCCGTGAGGACCTCTTCTACCGGCTGCAGGTGATTCCGATCATCATGCCGCCGCTGCGCGAGCGGCGCTCCGACATTCCCCTCCTCGTCGAGCACTTTCTCGAGAAGCACAACCGCAAGAGACCGGACCGGCCGGTGCAGATCACCGAGGACGCGATGGTGCACCTCTGGGAGTACGATTGGCCGGGCAACGTGCGCGAGCTCGAGAACCTGCTCGAGCGGATGGTGATCCTCTCCGAGGACGCGGCGATTCGCGTCGAGACGCTGCCGAGCAACATCCGCTCGTTCATCTCCGAGAAGCGCATTCCGAAGCCGAGCCTGACGGCGAGCGGCCTCGACCTGAACAGTGCCGTCGAGGAGTTCGAGAATCGGCTGATCGAAGAGGCGCTGCGCCGCACGAAGGGCAACAAGCAAGCGGCTGCCCGCCTCCTCGGCTTGAAGCGCACCACGTTGGTCGCGAAGTTACGGCGGCGAAAGGTGGTTCCGGGAACGGTCCAGCCGTCGCAGAGCTATCTACTGTAACGAGCCCGATCGCCGAGAGCGGGCATCGAACGGGGGTCATCAGGATGGAAGCCACGAACGCGGGACGAGTACTGGTGGTCGACGACGACAAGCACGCCGTCGAGATTCTCTATCGCCTCCTGCAAAAGGAAGGATTCGAGGTGCTGCGGGCGCAGAGCGGCAAGGAAGCGCTCGCGACCGTCGCGACCGAGGACGTCGACGTCATCTTGCTCGACGTGATGATGCCGGAAATGGACGGCTTCCAGGTGTGCGAAGCGCTCCGCGCCGCCGAGCGCACGCGCGAGATCCCGGTCATCCTGCTCACCGCCAAGGACGACATGGAGACGCGCGTGCTCGGCATGAAGCTCGGCGTGAGCGAGTTCCTGACGAAGCCGATCAACAAGCGCGAGCTCTTCGCGCGCATCCGCGCCCAGCTCCATCAACGGACGCTCGAGCAGGGCATCGTGTCGCTCGTCGATCGCGTCGGCTGAGCGACCGGCGCATCACGCAAACGACAGCGCCGGCGCGACTCGCGTCGCGCCGGCGTCGCTCGATCGTATCCTTCTTCCGCAGCGAACCGCTTACTTCATCTTGTCGCCGGCGGGACCGCCGCCGGCACCGGCACCCGCGGGCGCGGCGGCCGGCTTGTCACCGGTGACGGGCGCCTTCGCGGGCGCGGCCGTGTCCTTCCGCTGGTCCTGACACTTTTTCACGTCGTCGAGCGACACGCCTTTCAGCTCCGCGATGTCCTTCGGCGTCACACCGCGGTCGAGATCCTTGTTGATGATGCCGCAATTGACCTGGGCCGAGCCGGTGGCGGCACCGGCGAGGAGCAGCAGGCTCGCGCCGGCAACGCTCAGCAATACTTTTCGCATACTCGAACCTCCTTGGTTTGGCGGTGCGTCGTCGCACCGATCGTAGACCCGAGTTGCAAACCCACGACCGCGGCGTCGGTTGCGACGCTGCGTGAAGGGCTCGTTATTACTGTGGCGTCTCCGCATAGACAAGCTCGCGCGGGAGTGGGCCGATTTGCGTCGCCATACTTCGTTGCTCGGTCGCTCGGATGCTCGGCGTAGCGCTGCTACGCCTGCGCTCCTCGCGTCCCTCGCGCCTCGTCTGGCTCGCAACTCGACCCACTCCAGTCCTAGCAAGTCGATCCAACGAAAGAGGAGTCGGTCGGCGGTACGTGTGTGGCGGCGTCGGGGGGCTCGAGTGGCTCATCCGCGGCGCGCGCCAAGAGGACGCGCATCGCGGCGATCGAGGGCGCCCGAGTCAACGACTCGCGGAGCGCCGCGCCGCCACGGACGAACTTGACCATCCGGCACGCGAGCCCGCGCCCGCGGCCGAGCGCGCTCTCCGGCGGCAGCTCGTCGTCGAGCCGCGCGAGAACGATGTCGATCGTCGCCAGACGCTCCGCGAGCGTCACCGGCAGCGGAACGGCACCGGCACGGAGCGCCGCCACCTCGCGAAAGATCCACGGCTGTGCCAGCGCGGCGCGCCCGATCATCACGCCGTCGACGCCGGTCGTTCGCAAGCGCGTGAGCGCGTCCACCGCCTGTTCGACGTCACCGCTGCCGACGACCGGCACCCGCACCGCCCGCTTCACGTCCGCGATCAGGTCCCAATCCGAGCGGCCGGTGTAGAGCTGCACGCGCGTTCGGCCGTGCACCGCGATCATCGCCGCGCCCTCGCCCTCGGCGAGACGGGCGATCTCGACCGCGTTCCGCGAGGCGTCGTCCCATCCGGCACGAATCTTCACGGTGTACGGAATCGAGAGCACGCCGCGGAGCGCACGCAAGATCGCGGCGAGGACGGGCCTCTGGCGCATCAGCTCCGCGCCGCCGCCCTTCTTCACCACTTTCGGCACCGGACAGCCGCAGTTCACGTCGACGACGTCGGCGCCGAGCTCCTCCGCCATCGCCGCCGCCTCCGCCATGCGCATCGGATCGGACCCGAAGAGCTGGATTGCAAGCGGATGCTCGCGCGGCACGTGGCGCAGCATGCGAAACGTGCGCAGATCGCGTCGCGTCAGGCCCTCGATGCTGACGAGCTCGGTCACGACGAGACCGACGGCCCCGGGATTCAGATCCTTGATGAGCGTGCGATAGACCGAGTCGGTGATGCCCGACATGGGCGCGAGGACGACGTTCGGTGCGACGCGCACACGCCCGCCGATCGTGAACGCCGCGCGAACGTCTCCGTGCGCGGCGGCGGCCGCCGACGCTCGCAGGCCGTCCGACGTACCGAGGCTCAGAGCCGCGGCCACTGATCGTTCCACGGCGCCGCCTGCTCGAACGCGTACGCCGCTTGCAGGACGAGATCGTCGCGATGGCGAGGTGCGATGATCTGCAGCCCCGCCGGAAGCCCGACGTCGGTGAAGCCGGCACGCACGGTCGCTGCCGGGTGGCCCGAAAAGTTGAACGGGTACGTGTAGGCGACGGCGCCGAGCGCCGTCGGGATCGGCACACCGTCGATCTCGCGCGGCATCGGCCCCGCGGCGGCGAACGCATCGGTCGGCAGCGTCGGGGTGAGAAGCAGCTGGTAGCGCTCGAAGATGCGCGCCAGCGCCTCGTTCAGGAGCGCGCGCTTGCGCTGCGCCTTGCCGACGAACTCGGGTGTGATGTCGCGCCCGCGCTCGAGCCCTTCGAGGAACGCCCGACCCCACTCGCCGCGATGCTCCTCGATGTACGGCGCCAGGAGCGCGTAGCTCTCGGCGGAGCAGACGAGCGCCCACTCGATCCCGAGGTCGGGCAGCACGTCGTCGACGAGCTCGACGTGGTGGCCGAGGTCGCTGAATACGGAGACCGCCGACTCGACCTCGCGCCAGACGTCGCGTTGCACGAGCCCGTAGCCGAGGGTCTTGCTGACGCCGATGCGCAGGCGCGCCGGCACGTGCTCGAGCGTCGCCTCGTACGAAATGCCGGGCGCGGGCAGCGAGTCGGGATCGCTCGGATCGGCGCCGGCGACCGCGTCGAGGAACACGGCGGCGTCGCGCACCGTGCGCGTAATCGGGCCGTAACACACGGTGTCGACCCACGGCAGCATGTTCCCGGGCTCGCGCGCTCCGACCGGGACGCGCCCGAACGACGGCTTCATGCCGAACGCGCCGACGTAGCATGCGGGAATGCGCACCGAGCCGCCGCCGTCCGACGCGGTCACGAGCGGTACCATCCCCGAGGCGATCGCCGCCGCTGAGCCGCCACTCGACCCACCGGGTGTCCGCTCCAGATCCCAGGGGTTGCGGGAGACGCCGAAGAGCAGATTCTTCGAGACCGCGGCATACCCGAATTCCGGGGTGTTGGTCTTGCCGACGACGATCGCGCCCGCACGCTTGAGCCGCGCCACCTGCACCGAGTCGCCCCGCGGTGTCCATTTTTTAAAGGGTAGCGAGCCGAAGGTCGTCGGCATGCCGGCCACGTCCTCGAGATCCTTGACGCCGAGGGGCAGGCCCGCGAGCGGCCCGACGTCCTCCTTTGCGGCGATCCGGCGCTCGAGCGCCGCCGCCTCGGCCAGCGCGGCCTCGGAGCGCAAGGCCACGAACGCGTTCAGACGCGGATTCAGGGCGTTGATGCGATCGAGCGCGTCCCGAACCAGCTCGACGGGCGAGATCTCACCCCGTCGGACCGCACGGGCGAGGACGTAGGCGGGGGCGAAGGGGTCAGCCATGGCGCATGCGAAATGTTGGTGCTTTCCGCTTGTCGAATGCGGCCCGAGTGTCGCATAATTCGCGCATGGCAGATTCCTTGTACATCGCGCTCGGCATGATCGGCGGCGTGGTGATCGTCGCGGTCGCCTTCTTCGTCGTCCGCTGACAGGGTCCTAGTCTAGTCTTCCCGCTCGGTGACGGGCACGTAGTCGCGCTCGTCCGGCCCGAGGTACACTTGCCTCGGCCGCGCGATCTTCTGGTCCTCGTCGAGCAGCATCTCGGACCATTGCGCCAGCCACCCGGCCGTCCGCGGGATCGCGAACAGCACCGGGAACATGTCCATCGGGAAGCCCATCGCCGAATAGATGATGCCCGAGTAGAAGTCGACGTTCGGGTAGAGCTTGTGCGAGATGAAGTAGTCGTCGGCGAGCGCGATGCGCTCGAGCTCGAGGGCGATGTCGAGGAGCGGGCTGCGACCGGTCACCTCGAACACTTCGTCGGCGACCTCCTTGATGATCTTCGCGCGCGGATCGTAGTTCTTGTAGATGCGGTGGCCGAAGCCCATGAGCCGCACCTCGCCGGCCTTCACGCGCTTGATGTAGTCGGGGATGTGCTCCACCGAGCCGATCTCCATCAGCATGCGGATCACCGCCTCGTTGGCGCCGCCGTGAAGCGGACCGTAGAGCGCAGCCGTCGCCGCGGCGATCGCCGAGTACGGATCGACGTGTGAGCTGCCGACGCTGCGCATCGCGTTCGTCGAGCAGTTCTGCTCATGGTCGGCGTGGAGGATGAAGAGCACGTCGAGCGCGCGCTCCAGCGCGGGGTTCGGCTTGTACTTCAGCTCGGTCATCTTGAAGAGCATGTTCAAGAAGTTGCCGGTGTAGCTGAGGTCGTTGTCCGGGTACGCGTACGGCATGCCGATGGAGTGCCGGTACGCGAACGCCGCCATCGTCGGCATCTTCGCGATCAGGCGGTGCGTCTGGATGCGACGCGACTCCGCGTCGAAGATCTTCTTCGCCTCCGGGTAGAACGTCGAGAGCGCGCCGACCGTGCTCACGAGGATGCCCATCGGATGCGCGTCGTAATGGAAGCCGTCGATGAAGAGCTTGATGTTCTCGTGGATGATCGTGTGGTGAGTGATGTTGCTGGTGAAGGCCGCGAGATGCGACGGCTTCGGCAGCTCACCCTTCACCAGCAGGTACGCCGTCTCGAGATACGTGCTGCGCTCGGCGAGCTGCTCGATCGGATAGCCGCGGTAGCGCAGGATCCCTTTGTCGCCGTCGATGAAGGTGATGCGGCTCCTGCACGACGCGGTGTTCATGAACGCCGGATCGTACGACATCAGACCGAAGTCCGACGGGCTGGTCTTGATCTGGCGGAGGTCCATGCCGCGGATCGTGCCGCGCTCGATCGGCAGCTCGTACGATTTCCCGGTGCGATTGTCGACGACGCTGAGCGAGTCCTTGCCCATGGGCGTCTTTCTACCGACGCCCTCGGCACAACTCAAATTGCCGCGGGGCGCAGAGGCGTCGAGTCACCTGCCGTCCGGCATCTCGGCGAGTGCCGAAGAGCACTCGCCGTCGCTCGCGCGCTCGGGAGCCGGGATGGGCTACTTCGGAACCTGGTACAGATACTCGTGGAGGTAGGCGATCTCCTCGGTCATGCGCTCCATGTCGACGCGCATCAGGTCGCGGATCGAGAGCATCGACACCAGGCGATCGTCCTTGACGATCGGCAGGTGGCGGATGTTGGCCTGATCGATCTTGCGCATCGCCGACTGGTAGTCCTCGTCTTCGGCGGCGACGACGATCTCGCGCGTCATGACGCTTTCGACGAGTGTCGTCTCCGGATCGCGGCCGCGATTCACCACCCGCCGTACGACGTCGCGTTCGGAGAACACCCCCACGAGTCGCGCGCCGTCGACCACGGCGACGATACCGACGTTGTGGGTCTCCATCACCCGCGCGGCGACCGACACCGGCGCCGTCCGCTGCACGGCGAAAATGAAGCCCTCACGCATGATCTCTCTGAGCGTCTTCATGAGGGGTCCTCCAAGCGACCTCATAGCCCACGGTCCCACGGATGTGTACCGAAAAATGCAGGCACCCCGCTTCGGCGACGCATCTCCCCGATTGCAGGGAGATCGTCACGCGCCGCGGCAAAATCCGTGTTTCAGCCCATCGTGGTGACCCGCTCCGGGCGGATCACATAGATGACGCGGACCTCGCCCGACTGACGGAACGGATACGTGTCGGCGCCGAGGTACTTCTTCGCAAGGCGGTCGATATGCGCGTCCGCACCCTCCTCGGTGATCCGCTCCACGCGCCCGCGGATCTGCAGATGCCGGTATGGGTTCGCCGGATCCATGATGGCGAGCGCGACGCGGCCGTCGCGGCGCATGTTGCGGTCCTTCCACCGGCCCTTGGCGGTGTTCACGCGGATCGCGGCGCCGTCGGTATCGAACCAGACGGGGGTCACCTGCGGGCTGCCATCGGGGAGCACGGTGGCGAGATCCGCGAACGCCTTCACGTCGTCACCAAGGAGCGGCCGGAACGCGTCCGGGATGATCGCAGCACTCATGATCGCCTCACCTCCGAGTCCGTGATCATCGCGCGTCCGCGACGCTAGGCAAGCGTCCGAGGATCGATTCCGCCTGGGCGAGGATGTCGGTGATGATCGCGCCGCACGGCTTCACTTCGTGGATGCCGCCGGCGCTCTGCCCGGCGGGCATGCAGTCGCGCTCGGGATCGAGACCCGCGTCAGGTCCCGCGAGCGAGCGCCAGACGCCGTCCTGGGTGGCGCGCATCGCTTGCATCGGAAACGGCTGCAGCTCCTCGGGCTTGCGCTCCCACTCCTCGGTGTAGCGGGTGCGAATGGCGCGCATCGTCTTGCCGCTGTAGGCGCGCGTGATGACGGTACCGGTCTCGTCGATGTCGAGGATCCGGTCTTTGTAGTGGTGGTGCGCCCGCGCCTCGCTCGACGCGATGAAGCGCGTCCCCATCCAGATGCCTTGGGCACCGAGCGCCAGCGCGGCAACGAGCCCGCGACCGTCGAAGATGCCGCCCGCGGCGACGACCGGCACCTTCACCGCATCGACGATCATCGGCACCAGCGGCAGCGTGGCGATCTGTCCGGTGTGCCCGCCCGCCTCCGTCCCCTGCGCGACGACGATGTCGCACCCGGCCTCGACCGCGCGGAGCGCATGGCTCACCTTGCCGCACATGTTGACGACGAGCACGCCGTTCCGATGGCAGAGGTCGACGACCTTCGCCGGCACGCCGAGACCGGCGACGAACGCGCGCGCGCCTTCGGCGCAGATGGTCTCGACGAACGGCACCATGTCGCGCGGGCTGGCGGTGAGGAGATCGACGCCGAAGGGCCGGCTCGTCAGCGCTTTCACCGCGCGGATCTCGCGCACCATCTCGTCGTAATCCATGCCCGCGGCGCCAAGACAGCCGAAGCCGCCCGCCTCGGAGACCGCGGCCGCGACTTCGGAGTATGAGACGCCGCCCATGCCGGCGAGCATGATCGGGTGTTCGATGCCCAGCAGATCACAGAGTGGGGTCCGCAGCATGCGCTGCGTTGTAGCAAGCCGACTGCGCCGACGGAACCGCGTTACCCGCGCGGTTTGCCGAGTTTCCCGTGGCGGGCTTGGGTCGAGTTGCGAGCCAGACGAGGCGCGAAGGAAGCGAGCAGCGCAGGCGTAGCCTAGCTACGCCGAGCAGCGCAGCGACCGAGCAACGAAGTATGGCGAAGCAAATCGGCCCAAGCCCTCTCGGCGGCGAGCTCGCCGCTGTGCACGCAATCGGGAACACCGACGCCGCGGTAGGCGTTGCCGGCGAGGGCAAGCCCCGGGTGGCGGGCGACGGCCGCGTCGATCGCGTCGAGACGCGCCAGGTGGCCGACGTGGTACTGCGGCATCGCGCGCGCGTGGCGGTGGACGCGGACCAGACGCGGCGGAGCGGCGATGCCGAGAAGCTCGCGCAGCTCGTCGCGCGCGGCGTCGACGAGCTCAGCGTCCGTGTGCGCCGTCATGTGCGCGGCGAGCTCGCCGCCGCAGAAGACGCGCAGCAGCACCGCCCCCGCCGGCGCCCTGCCCTCGTATTTGACGCTCGAGAACGAGCACGCGATGAGGCGCCGCCCTTCGATCGCCGGCACGACGAACCCGAAACCGTCGAGCGCGTGCGGCACATCGCTGCGCGCGTAGCCGAACGTCACCGTCGCCGACGACGCGTACGGAATCGCCTCGAGGTCCGCCGCCAGCGCCGCGTCGAGCGCGCGCGTCAGGTCGGCGGCGACGTACGCCGGCGTCGCAACGATGACGCCGCTCGCGCGCACACGCTCGCCGGTCTCGAGCGCGATCTCGAAGTCGTGCGGCGCCGCGGCGCGGAGCGCGCTGACACGGGCGTTCAGGCGGATCGCCCCTTCCGGCAAGCGCTGCGCGATGCCGCGGACGAGCGTCTCCATGCCGTCGACGAAGCTCACGAAGAGACTCCAGCGGGCGCCGCTTCCCGACTTCGCCGCGCGCGCCGCGCGTCGCATGGCGACGATGATGCTGCGATGGCGGCGCTCCATCTCGAGGAAGCGCGGCATCGTCGCCGCGACGCTGAGGCGCGCCGGATCGCCGGTGTAGATACCGCCGACGAGCGGCTGGGCGACGCGCTCCAGGGCCTCGCGTCCGAGGCGGCGGCTGACGAAATCGCCGAGGCTCTCGTCCGCCGCGTCGGTCCGGCGCGGCAGCACGAGGTCGAGCGCCATGCGTAGCTTGCCGCGCCACGTGAAGAGCGGCGTCGTGACGAGCGGCGCGAAGCGCGTCGGGGCGAGCAAGAGGAACCCGTCGGGCAACGCGTGCAGGCGGCCGTCGCGGACGATGAACGTCCGCCGATCGGCGTCGCGGGTGCCGATCACACGGTCCTCGAGGCCGATGCGCCGGCAAAGATCGAGCGCCCACGGCTTCTCCGTGAGCAGCGAGTCGGCCCCGGCCTCGACGAGAAAGCCGTCGGCGCGCTCGCTCGCAATCGTGCCGCCGAGGCGCGCCGCTGCCTCGAGGAGCGTCACGCGTACCGGCGTGCCGCGCGCTGCCGCGAGCTCGGTGACGCGGTGGGCGGCCGCGAGGCCGGCGACGCCGCCGCCGATGACGACGATTCCCGCGTCGTCGGCCGTGGTGTCTGATCCGCGACCGTCGCTCATGACGCCTCCGCGCCGGTGCGTACGACGTCAGCGAGCATGCGAATGAACGCGGGGTGGTCGTTCACGGTTTCGGCGCGTGAGAGACCGAGACCGACCGCCGCTGCGGTGGCGCGTGCCTCGACGTCGAGGTCGTACAGCACCTCGACATGATCGCACACGAACCCGATCGGTACGAGGACGACGTGGTGCACGCCCGCAGCGGCGCGCGCACGCAGGTGCTCGTTGACGTCGGGTCCGAGCCACGGCTCGCGCGGACCGCCGCTGCGACTCTGATATGCGAGGGCGGCGGGACGTCCGAGCAGCGTCGCGACCAGCCGGCACGACGTCTCGAGCTCGTGCACGTACGGCGACGTCTCCGCCATCGCGCACGGAATGCTGTGCGCGGTGAAAACGAGCTCGGCCTCGGCGGGCGCGGCGGTGAGCGCGGCGCGTGCGCGCGCGGCGACGGCGGCGACGAAGTCCGGATGATCGAACCATCGACGCGCGTACTCGACCGCGGGCGCCGACGGGGCGAGCGCGGCGCGGCCGTCGTCGACCGCACGCTGATAGCGCTCCCAGCTCGCTTCCGTCCGGTGCGCGGCGAGGATCACGGCGAGCGCACGGTGGACGCCGTCACGCGCCATCGTCGCGAGCGTCTGCGCGATCGTCGGCGTCCAGGTGCGCATACCGACGTAGACGGGGAGCCGCGGCCCGTCGCGCTCGAGCAACGTGCCGAGCGCGCGCGCTTGCCGGAAGGTCCACGTGTTGAGCGGCGACCTTCCGCCGATCGCATCGTAGTGGCGGACGACCTCCTCGTACCGCTCGGGCGGCACCGGCCGGCCGCGCAGCACCTCGTCGAGAAACGGCCGCACGTCCTCCGGCCGCTCCGGCCCCCCAAACGCGAGCAGCAGGACGGCGTCGACCGGCGCCACTATCTCCGACTCAACTCGTGCACGGCGTCGACGAGCGCGGCGACGTGCTCGACAGGCGTCTCCGGGAGCACGCCGTGCCCGAGGTTGAAGATGTGCCCCGGACGGCCGCCGGCGCGGACGAGAATGCGCGCCGCCTGGCGGCGGATCTCTTCCGGCGGCGCGAAGAGCACCACCGGATCGAGGTTCCCCTGCACGCCGACGCCGGGACCGAGCCGTCCCCACGCCTGCGCGAGGTCGACGCGCCAATCGAGGCCGATCACGTCGCCGCCCGCGTCGCGCATGAGCTCGAGAAGTGCGCTCGTCCCGGTCCCGAAATGAATCACCGGGACGCCGGCAGCGGCGATCGCCGCGAGCGCCGTCCGCATGTGCGGCAGCACGTACTCGCGATAATCGTCGGGACCGAGACAACCGATCCAGCTGTCGAAGAGCTGGACCGCCTGCGCGCCGGCGGCGACCTGCGCCTGCACGTAGTCGACGGTCGCCGCGGCGAGGTGTTCCATCAGCGCGTGCCATGCCCCCGGATCGCCGTACATGAGGGTCTTCGTGTGCACGTAGTTGCGCGAGCCGCGGCCCTCGATGAGATACGAGGCGAGCGTGAACGGCGCGCCGGCGAAGCCGATGAGCGCCGCGCGTGCGCCGAGCGCTGCGCGCACCAGCCGTATGGTCTCGAAGACGAACGCGAGCGCAGTGCTCGCCGGCGCGCGCTCGAGACGCGCGACGTCGTCGCGCGTCCGCACCGGGCGATGGATCACCGGTCCGTCGCCCTGCGCGAACTCGAGGCCGACGCCCATCGGCTCGAGGATGAGCAGGATGTCCGCGAACAAGATCGCCGCGTCGACGGGAAAGCGGCGAATCGGCAGCATCGTCACCTCGGCGGCGAGCGTCGGAGTCTTGCAGAGCTCGAGGAATCCGTGCTCTGCGCGGAGATCGCGATACTCCGGCAGGAAGCGTCCCGCTTGGCGCATGAGCCAAATCGGTGTGCAGTCGGTGGGCTCGCGGCGGCACGCGCGGAGAAACCGCGTCGACGGGTCGGACACGCCCCAGCTATGCCAAACCGGGTGATCGGCGTCGAGCGGCGAGCAGCGCCGGCGCGGCGCGCAGCGTCTCGGCGACGAGCGGTCCCATCTTCGGATGCGCCGGCTCGACGTCGACGCCGATTCCCGCGCGGCGCAGCGCCTCGCTGCAGACGGGACCGATCGAGCCGACGACGACGGCGCCCATCGCCCTCACGAGCGCGCGCACCTCCGCCGCATCGGCCGCGACGTTCGTCACGTGCTCGACCTGCGTCGCGCTGGTGAAAAGCGCGACGTCCACGTCACCGCCGACGAGGCGTGCGATCGCGTCGCGCAGCGGCGCGAGATCGTCGGGAAGCGCCCAGCGATAGACCGGGACCCGCAACACGGAGGCGCCACGCACGGCGAGCCCGTCGAGGAGGTCCGGGTTCGAGACGCCGTACTCCTGCACCGCGACACGGCGCCCACGAACGGGTACGTGCGCGTCGAGGGCGTCGAGGAGCTCGCGCCACGTGTTGGGCTCGGGCACGACGAGCGTCGCCGCGAGGCCGAGCTCGCGCAGCGCGGCGACCGGCTTCGGACCGCGCGCGACGAGCGTCACGTGCGCGAGCGCGGCAAGGAGACGCTCGCGCGGCAGCACCGGCGCAACCGCGTCGACGAGCGCGCGCGTGCCGACGCCCGTGAGCAGCAGCACAACGTCGACGCCGCCGCCGTCGAGCTCACGCGCGAACGCCTGCGCGTCGTGCTGGTCCGCGAGCGGCACCTCGCGCATCGCCGGCGCGACGAGCGGTACGCCGCCATGGCGCTCGATCAGCGTCGCCATCTCGGCAGCGCGCCGGCTCTCGAATGCGACGACGTGCAGCGGACTGCCTGCGGGCGACACGACGTCCCGAACGCTACTGGCGCGCGTTCACACCGTCAAACGAGGGGCTTGCGACGAGCGCGGCTCCCCAGCCTAATGAGTGGGAGGAGGACGCATGATGCTGCCGATTCATCGCACCCCAGCCCCCACGAGCATGGTTGCGCGTGTCGTAGCCAGCGCGCTCTGCGTCACGACGATCGCAGTGGTGCTCGCCGTTCCCCTGGCCGCTCGAGCGCAAGGCTCGGGCGACGTCGCACCCATCCGCCCGATCCGCATGGAGGGCTACTGGAACCGCGACCGACGCGCACCCGGCGTCCTCGATGGCCTCACGTTCACGAGCGATCAAGGCGGGCCGCGACGGACGTTCGGCGTGACGAGACTGCAGGCCTACAAACCCGAGGAGGAAGGCGTGCAGGTCTTCCGGCATTCCGGGCTGCTGCCGAGCATCCGCGTTCTCGGTCAAACCGACATGGTGCGCCGCTTCATCAACGCACCCGAGACCGAAAAGGTGATCGCCTACGGCGTCTATCGGCCGGCGACCGGCACGCTGACGCTCAACTCCGTGGAGGTCGGCGGGCGCTCGTAGGCGGGCCGCTCGCACTCGTCAAGCGGTCTCGCCGCTGTCCTCGCCGTCGTCGGACTTTTCCTCGTCACCCTCGCGGGGCGGGAGGGGATTGCCCTCGGCATCGACGACATCGGGATCGAGACCGCGGGCTCGCATGTCACGCCGCACCTGCAGGCGGCGCTGTTTCTCCTCGGAGCGCCGCTTGCGATCCATCTCCCGCCGGCGCTTGTCGCCCCTGAAGAACTTCGCCATGCAGTGGACGAAGGGGTATCCCGCGATCGCCTCGCCGTCAACCGGACGGCGCCGCGACGGCAGGTGAGCGCGCGGCGTGGGTGCGATGCGCTCGCACCCACGCCATCGCCGGTCGACTACGAGCGCGGTTGCGGCACGATCCGGAGGTAGGGCTTCAACGCTTTCCAACCTCCGGGAAATTTCTTCTTGGCGTCCTCGTCCGAGATCGAGGGGACGATGATGCAATCTTCCCCCTGCTTCCAATTCACCGGGGTCGCGACGCTGTGCTTCGACGTCAGCTGCAACGAGTCGATCACGCGCACGATCTCGTCGAAGTTGCGGCCCGTGCTCGCCGGGTAGGTGAGCATCAACTTGACCTTCTTGTCGGGACCGATGACGAAGACCGAGCGCACGGTGAGCGTGTCGAGCGCATTCGGATGAATCATGTCGTAGAGGTTCGCGACCTTGCGCTCGGGATCGGCGATCAGCGGATAGTTCGGCGCATGGCCCTGGGTCTCCTTGATGTCCTGCGACCACTTCTGATGCGAGTCGACCGGGTCGACGCTGAGGCCGAGGATCTTCACCCCGCGCTTGTCGAACTCGGGCTTGATCCGCGCCATGTAGCCGAGCTCGGTCGTGCAGACCGGCGTGAAATCCTTCGGGTGCGAGAACAGGACCACCCAGTTGTTCCCAATGAAGTCGTGAAATTTGATCGGACCCTCCGTGGTGTCTGCGGTGAAGTCCGGAGCGACGTCTCCGAGTCGTAGCGCCATAGCGGTATCCTCCCTTTCGATCTTCCGATCGCAAAAAGCGCGAGCAGACTCAAGTAGGGCCGGTCACGGCGCCGCGACGCGCAGGACCGCGGCGCCCTCGATCTCGTCCTCCTTGAGGCGTCGCAGCGCCTCGTTCGCGGCCACGAGCGGAAACTCCTCGATCGACGTGCGGAGCGGAATCTCGGCGGCAAGACGAAGCAGCGCGCGGCCGTCCTCGCGCGTGTTCGCGGTGACGCTCACGAGCGCGCGCTCCTCGAAGAGATGGGTCGCGTAGTCAAGGGGCGGGATCGCGCTCAGGTGGATGCCGGCGATCGCGAGGGTGCCGCCGCGGTCGAGGGCGGCGAGCGCGGGGAGGACGAGCTCGCCCGCCGGGGCGAAGAGAATCGCGGCGTCGAGCGGATCGGGCGGCGGGTCGGCGGCGTCGCCGACCCACGTGGCGCCCATCTTGCGCGCCAGCGCTTGGTGGCGCCTGCCGCGCGTCGCGACGTAGACGGTGCAGCCGTGGAACCGGGCGATTTGGATGACGATGTGCGCCGACGCGCCGAAGCCGTAGAGGCCGAGGCGCTGACCCTTCCGAATGCCGCTCCGCTGGTAGGCACGGTAGCCGATGATGCCGGCGCACAGGAGCGGCGCCAACGTCGTCGCCGGGACCGCCGGCGGCAGCGCGTACGCGAACGCCGCGGGCACGACGACGTGATCCGCGTAGCCGCCATCCACGTCCCAGCCGGTGAACCGCGGCGCGAGACAGAGGTTTTCGCGGCCGAGGAGGCAGAAGCGGCAGCGGCCGCACGTCGCGTTGAGCCAGGCGACGCCGACCCGGTCACCCACGGCGAAGCCGCTCACGCCGGCGCCGCACGCCGCCACGCGCCCGACGACCTCGTGGCCGGGCACGACCGAGGCGCGTCGCGGCGCGAGATCGCCCTCGACGACGTGGAGGTCGGTCCGGCAGACGCCGCACACCTCGACGTCGACGAGCAGCATGTCCGCGCCGACGTCCGGCAGCGGTCGCTCGACCAGTCGGAGCGGTCGCGACGCGATCGGTGCCGGGCGCTCGACGACCAGCGCACGTCCCATCGCTCCTCGATAGCGCAGCGCCGATCGACATGCGACGTCCGCCGCAGCGCGGCAATCGGCGGACGATCACGGAGTCGAACGAAATCGCGAAACCGTCACAAAATCGGCGACACATCGATTTCGATGTGGTAATCACCGCGCGTGCCGTGAGGAGGGGTGCGGATGGAACAGCCGAACTGTCGCGGGTCGCTGAAGCGCAAGGATCCGTTCGGCTTCGACCCGCAGCTGCGGGCGCGCGTCAAGCCGTTCTTTCGTTTCCTCTACAAATATTATTGGCGCGTCGAGGTCGAAGGGCTCGAGCACATCCCTACCGAAGGCCCCGTGCTGCTCGCGGCCAACCACTCCGGCACCCTGCCCTTCGACGCAGCGATGATCTCGATCGCGGTCGAGGACGAGCACCCCTCGCATCGCATCGTGCGCATGCTGTACGCGAAGTTCGTCACCGAGCTGCCCGCGATCGGCACCTTCTTCAGCCGCCTCGGCGGCGTCGAAGCGTCGACGGCGAACGGCGCCGTACTGCTGAAGCGCGGTGAGGCGGTCGGCATCTTCCCCGAAGGCGAAGAGGCGCTCGGCAAGCCGTATCACCAAGCGTACTGCCTGCGTCCGTTCCGGACCGGTGTCGCGCATCTCAGCACCCGCAGCCAAGCGCCCGTCATCCCGGTCGCGGTGATCGGCGCCGAAGAGACGAGCCGCGCGCTCTTCCGCATCGCGCAGCTGCCGAACTTCTTCCGCGTTCCTTTCATTCCGGTGCCGAGCCTCTTCCCGCTGCTCGGCCCGCTCGGTCTTCTGCCGCTGCCGACCAAGTGGCGCATTCGCTTCGGACCGCCGGTCCTCCCGATGCATTCGGGACGCCGCGCGGCGCGCGAGCAGTTCCTCCACGAGCGCGCCGACTACGTCCGCCTCGAGGTGCAGCGCCTGCTCGACGCCGAGCGCCTCCGCCGCCGCGCGATTTATTTCTAGCTGACGGCGACCGCCGTCAGCCGCGCAGCACGGCGAGCGCGACGACGACGGCGAGGGCGATGCGGTACCAGCCGAACGGGCGCAGGTCGTGGTCGCGGACGTAGCGTAGCAGCGCGGCGATCACCGCGAGCGACACGACGAACGAGACGGCGAAGCCGAGCGCGAAGATCGGCACGTCGCTCGCCGCGAGGACGTGACGCGCCTCCCAGAGCGCGAAGACCGAGGCGGCGCCGAGGGTCGGGATCGCGAGGAAGAACGAGAACTCGAGCGCGACGCGGCGCGAGAGCCCGGCGAGCAGGCCGCCGATGATCGTCGCCCCGGAGCGCGACATGCCGGGCCAGAGCGCGGCGATCTGCACGACGCCGACGACGAGCGCCTGCGTCCAGGTGACGTCGTCGACCGTTCCTTCGCCACGTGACCCGCGGCCGGGACGGTCGATCGCGAGAAACACGGCGCCGCCGACGGCGAGCGCGGTCGCGACCGGCAGCGGGCCGAAGAGGACGCGCACGATCCAGTGATGGAAGAGCAGCCCGACGACGGCCGCGGGCACGAAGGCGAGCAGCACTTTCGCCGCGAACGCCCGCGCACCGGCATCGTCCGCTACACGCGTGAGGATCTCCAGCAGCTTGCGGCGATAGAACCACACGACGGCGAACACGGCGCCGAGCTGGATGAAGATCTCGAACGCCGCCGCCTTGTCCTCGGGAAACGCAAGCCAGTGACCGGCAAGAATGAGGTGCCCCGTCGACGAGACCGGGACGTACTCGGTGATGCCCTCGATCACGCCGAGCGCGACCGTGATCCACACGATGCTCACCCCACCTCCCCGCACCGCGACATCCGCGTCGCTTAGCACACGCCCCCCCACGCGACGAGCGGGCGGGACGCCTACGCACCGTCGCTGCCCATCTTCCGACCAACGCCTAATCCGCGGGCACACGTCGCGACGAAATGCGGCGATCCGTGACGTCCGGAGCCGCGGCGCGCGCTGGCACCTCGCTTGCTCCTTCCCGCCACACGCGCCGACACCGCACGTGTATCGACGCGAACACCATCGAGGAGGGACTCATGCGAATGACGACACGGGCGAGATTCCGAATTGGCGCCGCGGCCGCGATCGCGACGCTCGCATGCGTGACGCAGGTACGCGCCGAAGGCGGCTTGACGCTCGAAGAGCGCGTCCAACGACTCGAGCGTCGCGGCGAGATGCCGCCGCCGGCGCCAGCGCCCGACACCTCGGGCCTGCAAAGCCGGCTCGACGCGCTCGAGGCGGCGATCAAGAAGCCGCCGTTCGGCCTCACGATCGGCGGCATGGTCGTCGGCTCGTATCTCTACGATCTCAACGACCCGCAGGACGGCAACAAAGGCACCGTCGGGCTCCGCGCCTTCGACAAGGACCACAACACCTTCTCGCTCGACCTCTTCCAGCTGCAAGTCTCGCGCGCGCCGGGCGACAACGGCGTCGGCTTCGTCACCAAAGTGAACTTCGGCAAGACCGCCGAGCGCATGGCGTCCGATTGGGACGGCGACGGCACGGTCGGTAACGTCGCCGAGGAGCAGAATTCGATCGAGCTCGAGGAGGCGTACATCACGTACAACTTCCCAGGTCTGCCCGATCTGCAGCTGAAGGGCGGCAAGTTCGTCACGATGCATGGCGCGGAGGTCATCGAGTCGCCGCTCAACCCGAACATCAGCCGCTCGCTCGCCTTCAGCTTCGCGATCCCGTTCACCCACACGGGAGCGATGCTGAGCTACGCGATCTCACCGCAGGTGAAGGTCACCGGCGGGGTCGTGAACGGCTGGGACAACGTCATCGACTCCAACGACGGCAAGTCGTTCATGGGCGCCGTCGCGTTCGCGCCCGTCGACCAGTTCAGCCTTTCGCTGCAGGGGATGTACGGCGCCGAGCAGCCGAACCGCGGCGATTCCAAGCGCGGGCTCATCGACGTCGTCGCGACGATCAAGCCCGTCGACAACCTCGCCCTCATCCTCAACTACGACTACGGCAACGAGACGAAGCTCGGGCCGCCGGGCGGGGCGAAGGGCTTCTTCACCAAGGGCGACAACACCGCCGAGTGGAACGCGTTCTCGGGCATCGTCACCTACGACCTGCCCGACGCGCTCGCGGTGCCGATCGGCTGGGCCGTCCGCGGCGAGTTCTTCGACGACAGCGACAGCACCCGCCTCGGCGGCACCTTCGGCGAGGACCAGCAGGCGTGGGAGGTCACCGGCACGTTCAAGGTGGTGTTGGCCGAAGGCCTGATGGCGCGCGCGGAGTACCGCTACGACAACACGCGGAGGCCCGTGTTTCTGCGCAACGTCGGCGGCGTGCAGAACGACCAGCAGACGGTCGCCGGCGAGCTGTCCTACGTGTTCTGAGGAGCGACGATGAAAAAGATCGAGGCGATCATCAAACCCTTCAAGCTCGACGAGGTGAAGGGATTCGGGCGGCAGAAAGGCCACGCCGAGCTCTATCGCGGCGCGGAGTACGTCGTCGACTTCCTGCCGAAGATCAAGCTCGAGCTCTTGGTCGCGGACGAGGACGCGGCGGTCGCGGCGGAAACGATCGCGCAGGTCGCCAAGACCGGACGCATCGGCGACGGTAAGATCTTCGTCCTTCCGGTCGCGGAGGCGGTCCGTATCCGTACCGGCGAGCGAGGTACCGCGGCGGTCTGACGACGCACATGATCGTCATCGCCGATAACGACGACGCGACCCGCTTGGTGCTCGGCCACGCGCTCGAGCGCAGCGGGTACGTCGTCGAGACGATCGCCGACGGCCAATGCCTCTGGCCGAGACTGCAATCACCGGAGGTGAGCCTGGTGATTCTCGATCTCCGCATGCCGGGGATGAACGGCTGGGAAGTGCTGCGGCGGTTGAAGGACACGCGGCAGCATCCCGACATGGCGCGGCCGACGCTGCCGGTGATCGTCATCTCCGGGCAGAGCGATCCCGAGACGAAACGCTTCGCGGTCCGGCTCGGCGCGGCCGCGTTCATCGCCAAGCCGATCGATTTGCAGGATCTGGGACGCACGGTCCGGAAAATCCTCCGGGCCGAGGCGGTGTAACTCGAGACGTACGGCGGCGCAGGGCGGAGGGTACGGCGGCGAAGGAGAGACGCGCGCCGGAACCGAGGAGCGGTCGGACGGCTTCGCGGAGCCGCCCGGCCACCTCGCATCAACCCGCGAACACCGAGTCGCGCGCCCGCAGCGCGTCGACGATCATGGTCTGGATCCGCTCGCGGACGCGTTCTTTCAAGCGGTTCACCAGCAAATCGTCGTCGGCGGCATCGGTGCCGTACTCCGCGGCGAGGTCGAGCGGCGCGCCGCAGACGATTCGCCACTTCGTCGGTAGCGGCACGAGACCGAGGAGCCCGAGCCAGGGAAACGTCGGCGTCACCGGGAAGTACGGCACGTTCAAGAGGCGCGCGAGCCATTGCCACTTGGCGAGGACCGGGTGGATCTCCTCGGCGCCGATGATCGCGACCGGCACGAGCGGCGCGCCGGTGCGGAGCGCGAGCGTCACGAAGCCACCGCGTGCGAAGCGTTGCAATCGATACCGCTCCCGATAGTACTTGCCGACGCCCTTCGCGCCTTCCGGGAAGACGGCAACGGCGTGCTCGCGCGCGAGGAGGCGCGCCGCATTTTCCGCCGAGGCACGCACGGCGCCGACGCGTGCGAGGAGCGGCCCGAGGCCGGGAAAACGGTATGCGGAGTCCTCGACCAGCGGCCGGACGTCGCGTCCGCCGCCGGCGCGGCGCATATGCAGGCCGTGCGCCAGCATGAGCGCGTCGTACGGAAAGAAGCCGCCCGAGTGATTGGCGACCAGAAGCACGCGGCCTGCCTCCGGAACGTGCTCGGCGCCGCCGAGATCGACGCGCCACCAGCGCGCGTACAGGAACTCGAGAAGCGGCGCGACGCGCGTCGCAAACGCCGCATCGTAGCCGAACTCGTCGACGTAATCGGCGGTGCCGATCATGCGCAGTCGAATGAGCGCCTCGCCCACCCCGCCGCTGCGAAACGCGCGCGCGAGGTCGGCGTAAAACGCGAGGAGCTCCTCGACGGCATCGCGCGTGCCGTTCACGATGCCCCGCTCCTCGAACGTCGCGGCACCCGCCAACGCTTCGTCGATCTCGCGCTCGAGCGCCCGCAACCGCTCGCTGAACGGGTCGCCGCCCTCCCTTGCTGCGCGCGCCGCGCGCCGCGGCCTGCGTCGCCGCACCTTGGCCTTCGCCGCACGTCGCCCCGTCGGATCGTCGGTCGATGCATCCCCGACGCCGTTTCCCGCGTCGTCAGCCGCCGTTTCGGCGCGTGCCTCGCTCTGAACACGCGCCTCGGATTCCCCTCCGGTCACCGCCGCCGGTCGCCCATCGAGCGCCGGCCGCGCGTCCGCGTCGTCGGCACCGGCGTGGTCGGCAAGCGGATTCGCGGACGTCAGCGTCGACTGCTCACCGTCGCCGCCGTCGCGCCGTCCCCCGCCCGGCCGCAGATGCACAACCCGCCGCGCCATCGCCGCACGCTAAGCAAGCCCTCCCCGCAAGTCAATTCCGAATTGACCCCACGGCCGGCCACATCTAGAACCCACTCGATGCTCGGCGACGTCCTGCAGCGTCGGCTCGTCTTCGTGACCGGCAAGGGCGGAGTCGGCAAGACGGCGGTGACACTCGCGCTCGCCACCGCCGCGACGCGCGCGCGGCGGCGCGTGCTCGTCGTCGAGGTGAACCCGCACGGACGAGTCGGCGAGTATCTGGGCGGCGTCACACTCGGGCCGGAGCCGACGGAAGTCGCGCCGGGGCTTTCCGTCGCCGCGATCGAGCCGACGGTCATCCTCGAAGAATTCGCGCTGCGGATCCTGCGCATTCGCGCGCTCGCGCGGCGACTGCTGCAGAGCCAGACGTTTTGCATCGTCGCCGCCGCGGCACCGGGCATCGACGACTTCCTCACGCTGGTGCGCATCGGCGGCTGGGAGGACGCGCGGACGGGGCTGCAGCGACGGCGACACCGCTTCGACCTCGTCCTCGTCGACGCGCCGGCGACGGGACATTCGGTGCCGCTCCTCGCCACTCCCGGGAGCCTGCTGAAGATGTTGCCGTTCGGGCCGCTCGCCGGAACCGCACGCGAGCTGGCGCTCCTGCTGAGCGATCCCGAGCGCACCGCGGTCGCCGTCGTCACCCGCGCCGAGGAGATGGCGGTCAACGAGACGCTCGAGCTATCGGCGGCGATCATGCGTCTCGGCGTGCCGCTCCTGCCGACGATCGTGAACGCGGTCGCGCCGCTGCGCTTCTCGCGCGCGGAGCTGCGCCGCCTGCTGAAGGAGCCCCCTGATCTGCCGGCGAGCTTGCGTCCGCACGCTGCCGCGGGAACGTTCAGCGCCGCCCGGCAGCGCACCGCGGAGCGCGAGATCCGTCGTCTCGGACGCGCGCTTGCGACGGCGCCGGTCTCGCTGCCGCTGATCGCGACGCAGCGGTTCACCCCGACGGCGATCGAGGAGCTCGCGGACGCGATCGAGCACGCCGGCGCGCGTCGCCGTCGTGGCGGAGCCGTCGCATGATCGAGTCGCAACGCCGGCCGGAGCCGCCGAGAGCAGTCGAGACGCCGCGCCCGCTCGCACGTCTCGTCGACCAGCATCGACTCCTCGTGTGCGTCGGCAGCGGCGGCGTCGGCAAGACGACGACGTCGGCTGCGCTCGGCGTCGTCGCCGCACGCCGCGGGCGGCGCGCGGCGGTGCTGACGATCGATCCGGCGCGGCGGCTGAAGGACAGCCTCGGGATCGATGCGCTCGACGGCGAGCCGCACCGAGTACCGCTCGTCGACGCCGCGGCGCGCGGCGGCTCGCTCGACGCGATGCTGCTCGACGCCAAGCGCACGTTCGATGCATTGATCCGTCGCTACGCGACGTCCGACGCCGCCGCCGAGCGCGTGCTCGCAAACCGCATCTACGACACGATCTCGACCGCGCTCGCCGGCTCGCAGGAGTACATGGCGATGGAGCGGCTGCACGCGATCGCGTCCGAGGGGCGTTACGATCTGCTGGTGGTCGACACGCCGCCGACGCATCACGCCCTCGACTTCCTCGAAGCCCCGGAGCGACTGGCGGCACTGCTCTCGTCGCGCGCCGCGGCGATCCTGCAAAATCCGTCGTTGATTCTCTCGCGCGAGAGCTCACGACTGGCGCAAGCCGCGCTCGCAGCCGTCCTGCGCGGCCTCGAGCGCTTCACCGGTTTCCAGCTCCTGCGCGACATCGGCGAGTTCGTCGCCGGCATGGAAGGGTTCTCGAGCGGCTTTCAGTCGCGCGCGAGCGAGGTGGCAGCGTTCCTGCACAGCCACGACACGGCGTTCGTACTCGTGACAACACCCGAGGCGGCGCGCGTCGGCGAGACGCTCGCGTTCCATCGTGAGCTCGCGCGCGCCGGGTTGCCGTTCGGCGGCTTCATCGTGAACCGCGTGCTCCCCGCAGATCTCGTCCGCGACGCGGCGCCCGATCCGACTCGCGAGACCGGACCGGACGCCACGCTCGCGCGCAAGCTCGCCGCGCTCCGCGACCGCTTCGCCGCGCTGATCGAGGCCGAGCGTGCCGAGATCGCCCAACTCGAGCGCGCCGCGCCCGACGCCCCGATCGTAGAGATCCCGCTGCAGGCCGCGGAACCGACGTCCCTGCCGACCTTGGCCCTCATCGCAGACGCTCTCGACGGCTGACCGCCCGGCAGCGGCGCCGCGAGCGAGCCACGGGGTAGCGGTCGCTGCACCCGTTCTGCGCAATGAACCTTATCGCGCAGGTCGGGTGCTGCGATCGCTACCCCGTGGCTCGCCGGCGGAAGTG
>JBGPOW010000030.1:0-29795 GCA_041488235.1 Binatia bacterium | reverse complement strand
TCGTGCTGCTCGGCGTGATCGGCAGCGTCCTCGTCGGGTTCGTGCCGGCGCTTTACGTGGCGAACACGATCGGCGGTCGCCTCGAGCACATGGTGGATTTCTCGCGCAGCGTCGCCGGGGGCGACTTCTCGGCGCGCCTCGCGATCACGCGCCGCGACCAGCTCGGCATTCTCGAGACGAACCTGAACGAGATGAGCGGCCGGCTGCGTGCGTCGTTTCTCGAGCTGCGCGAGGAGAGCGAGAAAGTCGGCGGCATCCTGCGCGCGATGGTCGAAGGGGTGGTCGTCGTGTCTGCCGCCGGCCAGGTCGTGCTGATCAACCGCCGTGCCGAGGACATCTTCGGCCTCGAAAGCGGTCCCGATTACCGCGGCCGGCACCTCGTCGAGATGTGTCGCGACCCGGAGCTGCAAGGGCTCCTGCGCTCGCTCGCGGAATGGGGCGGGACCGAGCCGGCCGTGTGCGAGATCACGCTCGCGGATCCCGACCGGCGTGTGCTCGCCGTCAGCGTGTCGCCGATCCGCGATCCGAGCTCGGCGCAGCCGACGGCGTTCGTGATGGTGTTCCACGACATCACGGACCTGAAGAAGCTCGAGACGATGCGGCGCGACTTCGTCGCCAACGTCTCGCACGAGCTGCGCACGCCGCTCACGGCGATCCGCGGCTACGCCGAGACGCTTCTCACCGGCGCGCTCGAGGACCGCGACCGTGCCCGGCAGTTCTTGTCAGTGATCGACCGCCATTCGGAGCGTCTCAGCCGGTTGATCGACGACCTCTTGACGCTGTCCGACCTCGAGCTCGGGAAGACGTCGCTGAAGAAGGAGCCGGTGCACCTCGAGACGCTGGTCGAGGAGGTCGTCGAGGTCTTGCGCGAGAAGGCGCGGCGCGGCGGGGTGGCGTTGGAAACGCACATTCCGCCCGAGCTGCCGCTCGTGCTCGGCGACGCCGATCGTCTGCAGCAGGTGCTGATCAACTTGACGGACAACGCGATCAAGTACAGCGCCAGCGGCGGACGGGTGCGGATCAGCGCCGCCGCAGGGTCGGATGGCCCGGCGCCGACGGTCGAGGTCAGCGTCGAGGACGACGGCACCGGCATTCCGGCGACCGACCTCCCGCGGCTGACGGAGCGCTTCTATCGCGTCGACAAAGCGCGCTCGCGCGAGCTCGGTGGCACCGGTCTCGGCCTCGCGATCGTCAAACACATCGTGCAGGCGCACGGCGGCAAGCTCGAGATTCGCAGCGCGCTGAACGTCGGCACGACGGTGAAATTTTCCGTGCCCGGTTGGTCGCGGCAGAGCCGGGCCGTCTCGTCCTGAGCGCAGCCGCAGCGGGGACGAGGTACCCGCGCCGGCGATGACGCGGCATTCTGCGCACGTAACGCGGCCGTAACGCACCGACGCAACACGAAGTATATGCGGCCGTAACACGTTCGTAATATCGGCGCGTCATACCTGACTCACGTAGCGATTTCACATCGAGCAACGCACGTGAACGTGAGGAGGGTGAACATGCGTAGACGAGTCGTGGCAGTTGCCGCGGTCGCCCTGACGCTCTGGGGTGCCGGTGCGTGCTGGGCACGCGATCTGGGTGAGATCTTGGTGGAAAAGGGCTTGATCACACAAGAGGAGCTCCGCCAAGCACGCGAAGAGGAGAAGCAGAAGGTGGCGGCCGAGGAGTCGCGGCGCGAGATGATCGCCGTGAAGCTGCCGAAGTGGTTGGAGATGTTCACGCCGTTCGGCGATCTACGCGCGCGCTACGAAGGCTTCCACGAGAGCGGTCTCGTCGCCCGCAACCGTTTTCGGTATCGCGCCCGCCTCGGTTTCACGGTGACGCCGAGCGACGAGGCGTCGGCGACCTTCCGCCTCGTCAGCGGTGACCCGAACGATCCGATCTCTGCGAACCAGACGCTCAACAACACGTTCACGAAGAAGCCGGTCAACTTCGACCAGGCTTTCCTCACGCTACGTCCGGGCAAGAGCGTCGGCCTCGAGCCGGGATGGGTGTGGATGACGCTCGGTAAGTTCGGCGTCAACGCCTACCGCGTCTCTGAGCTGGTGTGGGACGACGACCTCGCGCCCGAAGGGGCGACCGAGACGGTCGCGTTCGTCGATCAGCGCGACGGCTTCCTCCGCGGCCTCAAGGTGAACGCGTTCCAGTGGATCGTCGACGAGGTGTCGAACCACGTCGATCCGACGATGGTGGGCGGACAGATCGTCGCCGACGCGGCGATCGGCGACGTCGCAAAGATGACGTTCGGCCTCGCCGACTACGATTACGAGAACCTCAACAAAGTGGCGCGGAAGTTCCTCGAGAAGACGAGCAGCTCTGCGAACGGCAGCCTCGCCAACAGCAACCGCGTGCGGCACTTCGGCGACGGCAAGATCAGCGCCTTCCGCTCCGACTTTAACATCGTCGAGGCGAACGGCGAGATGAACTTCGCGGACATCGGCGGCATCCCCGGCGGGTTCTTCGGCGACTTCGTGTACAACACGCAGGCTCCCGGCCGGAATCTCGGCGCGTATGCCGGCGCCGGCATCGGCAAGAGCGGACGCGACTGGTACCACAACAGCTTGAAGGCGCAGGGCGACTGGGCGTTCTCGTACACGTACGCCTGGGTCGAGCAGGACGCCGTCCTTTCGATCTTCACCTACAGCGACGTCGACTACGTCCAGGCGAGCGCGACGCAGAAGGGCGGCACGAACATGACCGCGCACATCCTGCGCGGCGACTACATGCTGTTCCCGAACCTGCAGCTCACCGCCAAGGTGCACCTGATCAACGCGCTCGATCGGGGCGCGTCGAACGCGAAACTCTCCGGGAACCCGACGCTCTTCCGGACGCAGATCGACGCCACGCTCAAGTTCTGACGACTTGCGGGAAAAGGAGATCGACCATGATGCGAACGCTGGTGAGCGGAGGGGTCGGTGCGCTCCTCCTCGGCATCGTCTCGGCGGGAAGCGCAGCGGCGCAACTGCAGCTGAACGGCGCCGGCGCGACTTTCCCGTACCCGATGTACTCGAAGTGGTTCAACCAATACATCCAGGTCGACCCCGACGCGCGCTTCAACTATCAATCGATCGGCAGCGGCGGCGGCATCAAGCAGATCACCGAGCAGACGGTCGACTTCGGCGCCAGCGACGGGCCGATGACGGACGAGCAACTGCGTGCCGCGCCGGGCAAGATCCTCCACTTCCCGACGGTCATGGGCGCGGTCGTGATCACCTACAACGCCGAGGGCGTGGCGACCGGGCTGAAGCTCACCCCAGACGCGATCGCCGGCATCTTCCTCGGGAAGATCACGAAATGGAACGACTCGGCGATCGCGGCGGCGAATCCCGGCGTCTCGCTGCCGGCGCGCGATATCGTTGTCGTCCACCGCTCGGACGGCAGCGGCACCTCGTACATCTTCACCGATTACCTCAGCAAGGTGAGCCGCGAGTGGAGCAACAAAGTGGGGAAGGGCACCTCGGTCAACTGGCCGGTCGGACTCGGCGGCAAGGGCAACGAGGGTGTCACCGGTCTCGTCAAGCAGATACCGTTCGCGCTCGGGTACGTCGAGCTGATCTACGCGCAATCGAACAACCTGCCGTTTGCCGACGTGAAGAACAAGACCGGCGCGTTCGTGACGCCGTCGCTCGAGTCCGTCACCGCGGCGGCGGCGGCATTCGCCGACACGATGCCCGAGGATTTCCGGGTATCGATCACCGACGCCCCCGGCGCGAACGCGTACCCGATCTCCGGGATGACGTGGTTGCTCGTCTACGAGAAGCAGAAGGACGTCGAAAAGGGGAAGAAGCTCGTCCACTTCCTCGACTGGATGATGCACGACGGGCAGCAGCAGGCGCCAGCGCTGCACTACGCGCCGCTGCCGGCGCAGGTGATTGCCAAAGAGGCGGTGGCGCTCCGGATGGTGACGGGGTCGGACGGCACACCGCTCGCGGGACGCTGACCTGGACGGCGCCTATCACCAGGTGATGAAATCCGCCCGCCCGATCGACCGTGGGAGGGAGATGGAGAGCGAGTCCCTCGAAGCTCCGTGGAGGGCGACGCGTGCGACGGCGCGACGCCCGGCGTCGCGCCGTCGGAACGTCGGCGACCGCATCTTCCGGCTGATCGCCGCGACGTTCGCGCTCACGCTGTTCGTGGTGGTGGCGTCCATCGTCGCCGTCCTCGGGTACGAGTCCGCGGATGCGATCCGCACGTTTCGTTGGGCGTTCCTCACGACCTCGGTGTGGGACCCGGTGGCGCGCGAGTTCGGCGCGCTGCCGTTGATCTACGGAACGCTCGTCTCCTCGTTGTTGGCGCTGGCGCAGGCGGTGCCGCTCAGCGTCGGCACGGCGCTTTTCCTGAGCGAGCTGGCGCCGGCGTGGGTGCGGGGGCCCGTCTCGTTTCTCGTCGAGCTCTTGGCGACGATTCCGAGCGTCGTCTACGGTCTCTGGGGCATCTTCGTCCTCGTGCCCTGGATGCGGAGCTACATCGGTCCGACGCTGCAGAGTACGCTCGGCTTCTTGCCGCCGTTCTCCGGTCCCAACTATGGCGTCGGGATGCTGACCGCCTCGATGATCCTGGCCGTCATGATCGTGCCGTACATCACCTCGGTCGCGCACGAGGTGTTCCAGGCCGTGCCGTCGGCACAACGCGAGGCGGCGCTCGCGCTCGGCGCGACGCGTTGGGAGATGATCCGTCTCGCGGTGCTGCCCTACGGCCGGAGGGGCATGATCGGCGCCGTGATGCTCGGGCTCGGCCGCGCGATCGGTGAGACGATGGCGGTCACGATGGTGATCGGCAATCGCGCCGACATCTCCCTCTCCATCTTCGCGCCGGCAAGCACGATGGCGAGCATCATCGCCAACGAGTTCACCGAGGCGACGTACGATCTCTACCTGCAAGCGTTGATCGAGGTCGGCCTGGTGCTCCTGGTCGTCACCGTCGTCGTGAACGTCATGGCGCGCCTGCTCGTGTGGCGCGTCGCGGCCCCGGCCGGCGGCGTCCGCTGATGTCCGCGACCCGGCGCCGCATCGTCGATCGCATCGCGCGCGCGCTGACCCTCGCCTGCACCGCTGCAGTGTTGGCGCCGCTCGTCCTGATCATCGGCTACCTACTCGCCAAGGGCATCACGTCGATCAACGTCGATTTCTTCACGCAGCTTCCGAAACCGGTCGGCGAGACGGGCGGCGGCATGGCGAACGCGATCGTCGGCACGCTCGTTCTCATCGCCTTGGCGTGCGCCCTCGGATTACCGATCGGCATCGGTGCCGGTGTGTTCCTCGCCGAGTACGGCCACAGTCGCCTTGCGCCGCCCGTGCGTTTTTGCGCCGACGTGCTGAACGGTGTACCGTCGATCGTGATCGGCATCTTCGCGTACACGCTGATGGTTCTCCCTTGGAAGAGCTTCTCGGCGTATGCCGGCGGCTTCGCGCTTGCGATCATCATGCTGCCGATCGTCGCGCGCACCACCGAGGAGATGCTGCGGCTCGTGCCCGCGAGCCTGCGCGAGGCGTCGCTCGCGCTCGGCGTGCCGGCGTGGCGGACGACCTTGCGGGTCATCATCCGCACCGCGCGCGGCGGCATCATCACCGGCGCCATGCTGGCGATCGCGCGCGTCGCCGGCGAGACGGCGCCGCTCCTCTTCACGGCGTTCGGTAACCAATACTGGCATCACGGTCTCGGCGGCCCGATCTCGTCGCTGCCGGTCCAAATCTACACGTATGCGATCTCGCCGTTCGACGATTGGCATCGTCAAGCGTGGGCGGGAGCGCTGGTGCTGCTCATGTTGATCGGGCTGACGAGTCTCAGCGTGCGCGTCCTCACCCGCGGCCGTTTCCGGACGGTGCGATGACGGCGCGACGCGGGGCGCGATGACGACCGCCGCACGGACGAAGGTCGAGGCGCGTCGCCTCGACGCCTGGTTCGGCGCCACACAGGCGCTCCACAGCGTCGATCTCGCCATCGCGGAGCACGCCGCGACGGCGATCATCGGTCCGTCGGGATGCGGCAAGTCGACGTTGATTCGCTGTCTCAATCGCATGCACGAGATCGTCCCCGGCACGCGGGTGACCGGCGAGGTGCTGCTCGACGGCGAGGATGTATACGGGCCCGGCGTCGACCCGGTCGCGGTGCGGGCGCGTGTCGGCATGGTGTTCCAGCGCCCGAACCCCTTTCCGACGATGTCGATCTACGACAACGTCGCCGCCGGCCTGATCCTCACCGGGGCACGGCGCTCGCGTGCCGACCTCGACGCGATCGTCGAGCGCAGCCTCAAGCAGGCGGCGCTCTGGGACGAAGTGAAAGACCAGCTCGACGCGTCGGGGGTGAGCATCTCCGGCGGCCAGCAGCAGCGGCTCTGCATCGCGCGCGCGCTCGCCGTCGAGCCGGAGGTGATCCTCATGGACGAGCCGTGCTCGGCGCTCGACCCGATCGCGACCGCCAAGATCGAGGCGCTCATTCACGAGCTCAAGGCGCGGTACACGCTCGTGATCGTCACCCACAGCATGCAGCAAGCGGCCCGCGTCTCGGACTATACTGTCTTCATGTACCTCGGCGAGCTCGTGGAGTTCGGCCCCACGGAGCAGCTCTTCACGACGCCGCAGAAAAAAGAGACCGAAGACTACATCACGGGACGCTTCGGCTGAGGAGATGCCGATGGACGCGCGCCAACATACAGACCCGCACTACGAATCGGAGCTGAAGGAGCTCAACCTCAAGATCCTCGAGATGGGCGGACTCGTCGAGAAGCAGATCGAGCACGCTATCCGCGGACTCGTCGAGCGCGACGACGACCTCTGCCGCGCGACGATCGAGCGCGACCACGCGGTGAACCGCATGGACGTCGACATCGACGATCTCTGCATCCGCCTGCTCGCGCTGCACCAACCCGCGGCGAAAGACCTGCGGCTCATCACGACGGGGTTGAAGATCACGACCGACCTGGAGCGCATCGGCGACATCGCCGTCAACCTCTGCGAGCGCGCGCTCGAGCTCAACAAGGAGCCGCAGCTGAAGCCGTTCATCGACATCCCGCGTATGGCGCAGGTGGCGCAGACGATGCTGCGCCAGAGCCTCGATGCGTTCGTGCGCGAGGACGTGGATCTTGCGCTCCGGGTGTGTCGCGACGACGACGTGATCGATCAGCTGACGCAACAGCTCTTCCGCGAGCTCATGTCGTACATGGTCGAGGCGCCGCAGACGATCACACGCGCGACCCGCCTCCTCTTCGTCGCCAAATACCTCGAGCGCATCGCCGATCACGCGACGAACATCGCCGAGATGGTCGTCTTCACCGTGAAGGGAAAGAGCATCCGCCACCTCGACGTGGTGCCGGGCTCAGTCTGAGCGCTAGCTAGTACGACGGAGGCGGTACGCCGGCGCCGGCGAGACGCGGCGTGATCCGCGGCGCATCGACGGTGCCGCCGATGACGATCGGCACCGTGAGGGTCTGATCCTGGTCGCGCAGCGCTGCCAGCGCCGGCGCGACGTCGAGGAGCGCCGTTGCGAGCGCCGTGGGGAGGCGGACGCTGCCGTCGCCGTGTACCTCGCGGCTGCCGCCGATCTCCAGGCTCGCACCCGCGACGACGCCGCCGCTCGTGACGTAGACGCGTGGCACGTGCCATCCGTCGGCGGTCGACGACACCGCAATGCGCAGTTCGTCGAACACGAGATCGCTGCCCGCGAGCTGCGGCACGTGGGCCGCGAGCGCGCCGGCCGCGTCGCCACGTGCGAGGAGCGGCTGCAGTGGATTCCATCCCGCGAGGCGACCGCCGCTCACGACCGCGCGTCCCGCGATCGCCGGGGCGCCGACCGTGCCGGTGATGCGGACGAGGAGATCGGCGGTGCCACTGATTTTTCCCTGCACGAACGGCAGCGCTGCCGCCGTGAGGCCGCGACCAGCGATCGTCAACGACACCGGACCGGCGGCATCGGCCGCGAGCTCGCCTTCGGCGTGCACGGTGCCGCCCGCGATCGTGCCGTCGAGCGCCACCTGCACGCGTCCGTCGGCGGGCGTGGTCGTGCCGGCGAGGTGATCGAAGCGGATCGGGGCGCCGGGGACGTCGAGGACGAGCGTCCCCTCCGCGATCTCGAGCGGCGTCGTACCGACGGCGGCGACGACCGGGTCCGGGCGGCCGCCGAGCCGGCCGCGGCCCTCCGTTGTGGATTCGGTCGCGATACGGATCACGAGGCCGACGACGCGTACCCAGCCCACCGCCGGCGTGCGTGTCGCGAGCGACGCGAACGGGACCGTCAACTGGATCGCGTCCGCGGTGACCGGCTCCGTCTCGCCGATGCGGATGCCATCGAGACGGAGCTCGACGCCGCGAAAACCGCGGGCGAGCCCGAGATGCAGGCGTTCGATCGCAACCGGCTCGCCGAGCGCCGCGCCGACGCGACGCTCGAGCTCGACCCGAGCGCGCTCGGCGAAGAGTCCCATGGCGCCGTACGCGAGTGCCGTGGTGGTGAGGAGGACGCTCGCCGCGAGCGCCCAGCGCGCGGCGCTCCGCCGCCGTGCCGGCGCGGGCTCGGCGTTCGTCGCGCGGCGCTCCGCCGCCTCGTCGGCTGGCGCGAGCACCGCGGCGACGACGTCGAGGCAGGCGGTGCAGGACGTCACGTGGCGCTCGATCGCCGCGCGCGTCGCGCCATTGCCGCGACCCTCGATCCAGGCCGCCAGTGCCTCGTCGTGCGGACAATCGCGATCCGCGCTCGTGCCGATCACCGTGTCTCCTCCACGCTCCGGCGCAGACGCTCGAGCACACGGCTCTTGCGCACGTACGCGGCGTTCGCGGTCACGCCGAGCGCCGCGGCGACCGCCGGCAGCGACGCGCCGCGGACGAGGTGCAGCTCGACGAGCAGACGGTCCTTGGCGCCCAGGCTCGCAATCGCGTCGGCGAGCCGCGTCGCCGTCTCGTGTCCCTGGACGCCGAGCTCGGGGTCGCCACCCTCGCTGCGCAGCGCCCGGCGCAAGTCGGTCATCGCCGGTCCGTCGTCGTCCAGCGAGACGAGACGACGCTCGCGCCGCAAGACGTCGATGGCGAGGCGCACGGCGACGACGCGCAGCCACCCGCCGAATGAGCAGCCGTTCCGCCCCTCGAAGTGTCGGAGCCGCCGTCCGCCGTCGTGGAAGAGCGCGAGAAACACCTCATGCGTCAGGTCGTCGGCGAGATCGAGGCGTCCGCGGCCGCGGAGCGCGAGGTAGCGGCTGATCGCCGTGTGCACCGCGGGCGCGTACGCCTCGAACAAGCGCTCGCGCGCGCCGGGGGCGTCTACGATCGCCGCGGCGACGAGCGGCTCGGGCGACGTCGCGTCGTCGCGGGCGCGGTCAGCCTCGCTCGCCATGACTCCTGCGGCCTCGGCGACCGTAAGATGCGGCGGCGTCCGTCGTCTGAAGGTCATGTCGCCCGCGCTCGTCGCTGCCGTCTGCATCGCTCTCGCTTTCGCCGTGATCGTTGCGGCCTACCGTCTCGGACGGCGCGCCGGCACACGTCAGACGATTCCCTGGCGGCCGATCTTTCAACTGGTCGAGCACCGTACCCGCTGCCTGCATCACGACCGCGCGCGCATCGAGCGCGAGCTCGGGCCGGTGCTTGGCATCCCGGTATGGGCATGGAAGGAGCTCTTCGCGCTGCGGCGACCGCTGGCGCGACGGAGCACCGCGGAACGGTCGCCGGTCCGATGACCCTCGCGCTGGCGCTGGCCGCGTGCGTCGTTGCGGTGCTCGCACGGATCGCGTTCCGATGCGGACGGCGGCGCGACACGCGACGTCTACCACCCGAGCTCGGTTGCGAGCTGCGAGCGCACAAGCTCGACTGCTTGGGTGAGCCGCGGGAGCGCGTCGAGCTCGAGCTCCGCCTGCTCCTCGGGGAGCAATGGGCCGAGCGTGGCGCGCCGGCGGCGCTCCTCCACGACGTCCGCGGCTGGGTTGCACGCGCCGCATCGGTCATCGGCTCGACAGGAACAGCCGCTCGGCGATCGTGAGCGCGCGCCGGTTGGCACCCGTGAGATCGGGCGCGGCGTCACCGCCGAGCGTTCGGTCGCCGTCGGCGAACGCGTCGCACCAGCGCGCGATCTGCTCGGCGTCGATCTCGAGGTGAAAGAGGAGCCCGTATACGCGGCGGCCGACACGAAACGCCTGGACGGGGTATTGCGCGCTCGACGCCAACGCCACGGCGCCCGGTGGCAGCGGAAACGCGTCGCCGTGCCATTCGAGCGCGGCGAACGGCGTCGCGTCGTCGGCGAAGAGCGGGTCGTCGTGGGCGTCCGTCGTCGGTACGATGCGATACCAGCCGATCTCGGGCACCGGCCCCCGCGTCACGGAGGCGCCGGCAACCGCGGCGATCAGCTGCGAGCCGAGGCACACACCGAGCGTCGGCGTGTCCGCGGCGATCGCCTGGGCGATGAGCGCGCGCTCGTCGCGGAGCCACGGGTGGACGTCGTCGTCGCCGACGCTCATCGGCCCGCCCATGACGATCAGGCCGTCGTAAGGCGTGAGCGCGCGCGGGTGACGGTCGCCCGCGAACGCGCGCACGACGTCGAGCTCCGCGCCGGCGCGGCGAACCGCATCGGCGAACACGCCGGCATCCTCGAGTGGATGATGCTGCAGGACGAGGACGCGCGGCGCCGTCACGGCGCTCTTTCACCACGGGGCGCATGCCTCCGCAAGCGCGGCGGCGTCACGCGTGCGACGCGCGCCGTACGCAGCGGGCGCGCGCGCGGGTAGTGTCGTACGGACACGACCCGCGGGCCATGCGTGCTGGTTCTCGGCAGGCGAACGTCGTATGAGGTGCGACCGCCGCCTATCCAAGGAGACCGTCGTGACCACCGCTCTCGAGAACGTTCGCATCCTCGATCTGTCGCGCCAATTGCCGGGTCCGTTTTGCGCGATGATGCTCGGCGACCTCGGCGCCGACGTCGTCACGATTGCGGCGCCGAACGATCCCCTCGGTGCGGGCATCCCGCTGCTCGCGCGCAACAAGCGTCACATGACGTTGAATCTCAAGTCGGAAGCCGGGCGCGCCGCGTTCGCGAAGCTCGTCGCCGGCGCCGACGTCGTCCTCGAGGGCTTCCGTCCGGGTGTGACGGCGAAGCTCGGTATCGATTATCCGCGCCTTGCTGCGGTGAACCCGCGCCTCGTCTATTGCTCGATCTCGGGCTACGGCCAGGACGGTCCGTACCGCGACAAGGTCGGTCACGACCTGAACTACATCGGCTACGCAGGCGTCCTCGGCGTCACCGGCGCGGCGGGCGGCGCGCCTGTCGTTCCGGGCGTGCAGATCGCGGACATCGGCGGCGGCACGCTCATGGCGGTGATCGGGATTCTCGCGGCGCTTCTCGCGCGCCAGCATACCGGGCGCGGTCAGCTCGTCGACATCGCGATGCTCGACGGGTCGCTCAGCTGGAACGTGTTCCACGTCCTCATGCACCTCATCGGGCAGAGCACCGCGCGCGGCGCGACCCGGCTCACCGGGCGGTACGCCTGCTACGGCGTGTTCGAGACCGCCGACGGCAAGTACGTCACGGTGGGCGCGCTCGAGGCGCACTTCTGGCGCAATCTCTGCGAGCACTTCGGCCGTCCAGAATTCGTGCCGCTGCAGTTCGCGGAGGGCGAGGATCGCGAACGCGTGCTCGCGTTCTTCCGGGACGCGTTCAAACGCAAGACGCGCGACGAGTGGGTCCGCGAGCTCGAGCCCATCGACATCTGCTTCGGGCCGGTCAACGACGTCGGCGAGGCGCTCGACGATCCGCAGTTGCGCGCGCGTCACATGGTGCTCGAGGAGGAGCACCCGCAATACGGCCGGGTGCGCACCCTCGGGTCGCCGATCAAGCTCTCCGACACGCCGCCAGTGATTCGGCGGCCGCCGCATGCGTTCGGCCAGCACACCGACGAGGTGTTGCGCGAGCTCGGTTACGATGCCGCCGCGATCGCTGCGCTGCGCGAGCAAGGAGCCGTGTGAGGCGGTGATGGCGGGTCCGCGCGCCGTCCTCTTCGACTGCGACGGCATCATCGCCGACTCGGAGCCGCTCCACTTGCGCGCCTTCCAGGACGTGCTGGCGCCGCTCGCCATCACGATCACGAAAGCGGAGTACGCCGACCGCTATCTCGGTCTCGACGACCGCGGCGTCTTCGCGGAAGCGTTGCGTCTTCACGGCCGCGCCGACGATCGCCAGATGGTCGCGACGCTGATGGCGGCGAAAGCCGCGGGCTTTCGTCGCGTGCTCGAGACCGAAATGCGGATCTATCCCGGCGTCGCCGAGTTCGTGCAGGCGCTCAGCGGCGTGCCGCTCGCGGTCGTCTCGGGCGCGCTGCGCGAAGAGATCGAGATCATCCTGCGACAGGCCGGCCTGCGCGACGCCTTCACGGCGATCGTCGGTGCCGAGGACGTGCGCGCGGGCAAGCCGGATCCGGAGGGGTTTCTGCGCGCGCTCGCGACTCTCGGCGGCGGGACCGCCGCGATCGATGCGCGCGCGTGTCTCGTCGTGGAGGACTCGCTGACCGGGCTCGAGGCGGCAACGCGCGCCGGGATGCGGCGCCTCGCCGTGACGAACAGCTATTCCACGGCGGAGCTGCGCCCGCTCGCGGACCTCGTCGTGCCGACGCTCGCCGGCCTGACGTTGGCGCGCGTGCAGCAGCTCTTCGCGTAGACGTCGGCGACCGCTGCGTCAGTCGCGCGACCGCGGCGTCAATGGATCTCCTGGAAGACGTACGTCGCGGCCTCGGCCATCATTTCCTGGAGCACGTCGCGCAGCGGTTTCGCCGGCATCTCGAGCTTCGTCACCAAGGCGGAGAGCACCGCGAAGTAGCGTTCCTTTTGCTCGAGCGGCATCGACGGCAAACGTGCGTTCATGGCGGTGACGAAACGATCGTGCGTCATGCGTACTTGGCTCTCGAGGTCACGCTCTATGTCGCTCGTCATCACGCCTCCTTCGTCGCGTCGTGCCGCTACGGATACGGGTACACGGTTCGCGCCACGAGCGCCATGCCGGTCGTGCGTTGCGGGGCGTTGTGAATCGCGGATTTCCAATCGCATGCCGATCGGACGCGCGACTATGACGACGCCGACATTGTCTCGGCGGAAATGCACGCGCGGCATTGACTGCCGCGCTCGCGAATCGCAAGAGTGCGCGCCGTGACGGGCGCATTCGTGGTGGCAGGGCGGGGTGCGGAGAGCGACAGGACGCCGCTCGTGGCTGCGTCCACCGAGCTGCTCGGCGTCTCCCCGGCGATCGTGCGACTGCGCGCCGAGCTCGCGACCATCGCGCGCGCGGGGTTTCGGACGGTCCTGGTCCAAGGTGAGTCAGGCGTCGGTAAGGAGGTCGTCACCGAGGCGCTGCGGCGCTCGTCGCTGCGCGCGCATTGCGCGTACGAGGTGTTCGACTGTCCCGCAGTGCCGGAGGACCATCTGGAAAGCGAGCTCTTCGGCACCGTCCGTGGCGCGTTTCCGGGCGCGATCGACAAGCGGGGCGCGCTCGAGCGCGCGCACGGCGGGGTCGTGTTCTTCGACGAGATCGCCGCGATGCGACGCGACCACCAGGCGAAGATCCTGCGCGCGATCGAGGGCAAGGCGTTCCGTCGCGTCGGCGGCATCGCGCCGATCACGGTCGACGTCGCGGTCATCGCCGCCGCGCACGAGGACCTCGCGACGCTCGCCGCGACCGGCGCGTTTCGCCATGACCTCTACTATCGTCTCGTCCGCGACGGCGTGCTGGTGATTCCGCCGCTGCGCGAGCGCCGCGAGGACGTCGCGGTCCTGACGAGCCACTACGTCACCGCCGTATGCGGTCGCGACGTCGCGCTCGAGGCGGCAGCGCTCGACCGTCTGCGCGACTACGATTGGCCCGGCAACGTCCGGCAGCTCTACACCGTCTTGCGCGTGGCGCTGCGCGTGGAGCCGCAGACGCTCTCGGCCGAGGTCGTGGCGCATGTCCTGCAAGGCTTTGCCGGCGCCGCCCACGGCCGTGCGTCCGACACTGCGGTTCCCGCAGCCGCACGCATCGCGTGTGCCGCGAGCCGCACGCGTGCGCCCGCGGACGATCCTCGATCGTATGCCACGGACGCGGCGCCGGTGCTCGATCACGTCGCCGAGGGCGACCTGGATGCGGCGACGCGGCGTCGCTGGCCCGGCTTTCACGCGATCACGGCGCGGATCCAGCGGCGGGCGCTGCTCGACGCGTACGAGGCCGCGGCCGGCAACAAGACGGCGGCGGGCGTCCTCCTCGGCTTTCATTTGTCGCCGGGGGAGGAGCACGTGCCGGGACAGCCGCTCACCGAGAGCCGGCGCAACTTGGCGCTGCGGAAGTTTCGCTATTGGTCGGGCCGGCTCGGCATCGCCGCATCGCTCTCCCGCCGGCCGTCACAAGCGGCGCTCGCCGATCTCTGCCAACCTCCGCCGCCGATCGGTGATGGATCTACGCCGGCTCCGGCGCTCGACGAGCCGCGACGATGACGTCACCCCCGGGTCTCCGCTTGCGCAGAAGGGAACCCGTATGCGTTCGAAGTCTCACCTCGTTCTCCACATCCTTGCGATCGCCGCCTTGCTTGCGCTCGCGGGTCCGCCCGCGCGCGGCGCCGAGCCGCATCACGCGGTCGACATCAATACGGCGTCCGCGGACGATCTCGCGGCGCTTCCCGGCATCGGCGAGGCCAAAGCCAAGGCGATCGTCGACTATCGCGCGGCCGACCCGTTCAAGAGCGTCGACGATCTGAAGAAGGTGAAGGGTATCGGCGACAAGATGCTCGAGTCGCTGCGCCCGAACCTGACGGTCGGCGCCGCGGCGGGCGCGAAGTAGGGGCGGAGGGGCGGATGGCGGCCGGGCGGCGGAGCGCCGCCCGGCCGCGCGCACACGATCAATCGAGTGTCGACGTGCAGCCGTTACACTCGCTCGAGCGGTCGGCGTGCTGGCCGTCCAACCCGAAGCGGCAGATGTCGCAGATCTCCGTGTCGGAGAGCGCACGCTTGAAGAGCGCGCACTCGTCGAGCCGACCGTCGAAGAAGTCTTTGACGAACGGCGGCCCGAAGACGTTGTTTGGCTTGGCACCGATCGTGATGTCCGCGGTCGATCCGCAAATTCCGGAGGAGTAGGCGACCGTCGTTGGCGTACCGGCGTTGACGTACGCCTTCAGGTCCACGTTGTTCGACGTCATCGCCAGGTGGTACCAGCTGCCGGCGGTGAGCGTGTCGGATGGGCTGGCGGTGACGAATGCGCCGGTGCTGCAATCGCCGTCGGGAAGGAGCGCGGCGGCGAACTGGTCCGTGTTGGTTTTAAAGAACGCCCACCCGCCGTCGCCATCCTGCTCGTGGGCGAAGATCGACGCGAATGCGCCGCCGATCGTCGCGGTCGGCTTGGCCCAGCAGGTTATCGTGATCTGTTGCGTCGGGCCGCTGAGGTCCATAGCCGGGCAATTGCCGGTCGTGCACGAGAGGTACTGCTGTGACGAGGAGTCGAAGAGCGCGCTCGCGTCGTGCCAGCGTGCGTCGCCGGTGACGCCGTCGACGCCGGCGTGGGCAGTGAGGGTATTGGCGCCGCAGGAGTCAGCTGTGACCGTGCCCTGCTCGAAGTCGAAGCAGGCGACGATGTCAGGATCCGCCGTGTAGTCCGCAGGTGTCGGCGTCGCCGTCGGCGTCGGCGTATCGGTCGGCGTCGCCGTTTCAGTCGGAGTGTCCGTCGGCGTCGGCGTATCGGTCGGGGTGTCCGTCGGCGTCTCGGTTGGGGTCGGAATCTCGGTCGCCGTCTCCGTCGGCGTCGGAGTCGAGGTCGGGGTTGCGGTCTCGACGGGCGTTGCGCTCGCCGTGGGTGTGGCGGTCTCGGTCGCTGTCGAGGTCGCCGTCGCCGTTTCAGTCGGCGTCGGAATGTCGGTTGCCGTCGCCGTCACGGTGGGCGTCAGCGTCGCGGTCTCGGACGGTGTCTCCGTCGCGGTCGGCGTCGCCGTAGGAGTCGCCGTGTCCGTCGGAGTGGCGGTCTCCGTCGGCGTTGCAGTCTCGGTCGCCGTTGATGTGGGACTCGTCGTGGGTGTCTCAGTCGCGGTGGGCGTCGGCGTCGTGTCTGTGGCCGTGGGTGTCGGAGTCGGCGTCGTTCCGGTGTCGGTCGGGGTCGGGGTAGGCGTCAGGCCGGTCGACGTGGGTGTGGCGCTTTCCGTCGGAGTCGCCGTCGCGGTATCGGTTGCCGTCGCCGTGACGGTCGCGGTCGGCGTCGCCGTCGGGCTCGGCGTCGGGGTCTCGGTCGGTGTCGCCGTCTCAGTCGGCGTCGCCGTCGGCGTGATGCCTCCAGCGGTCGCGGTCGGCGTCGGCAGCGTCGGCGTGGGGCAGCCGGTCGACAGGCTCACCCCAGCGCCGCCGAGGAGCTCGGGCGCCCGTGGCACTTCGAAGAGCAGCAGGTTTTCCGCCTGGCAGGCGTGCTGACGAAGGAGGCACGTCTCGTAGTCCGCGATCGAGCTGAGCGCGGGGACACCCAATCCGGCGCAGCTCGCGGCCAGCGCGTCGAGGTTGAGGCCGGATCCGCCGCCGACCGTGGAGAACGCGATTGCGGCCGCGGCGCAGCGCTTGTCGATCGCCGGCGCGAGCTTCGCAGACGCCGCGCCCGCGGCGTTGACGAGGCGGGTGCAGGCGCTCGCGGCATTCGTGAGACACGTCGGGTCCTCTTGCTTGCGTTGGACGCAGGAGAACACGCGCTGCGCGCACGCGGAGAGGCCGCGCAGGCGCGCGGTCGCGAAGGTTCGTCCCGCTTTTTTGATCGCGGCGGCGCAGCGTGCGAGCGCCTTCCCGGTGTCGACGTCGCCGACGGCGGCGCCGCTGCCGCCGTGGTCGGCGAAGCAGCTGCCGGCGGCGAGCGCCAGGCCAGCCCCCTCGAGGAGCTCGCGACTGCGCGGCGCCGCGAAATCGAAGAGCTGCTCGACACGACACTCGTGTTGCCGCGCGAGGCACGCGCCGACGTCGAGCGCGTCCGTGAGCGGCGTCGCGAACGTGTCGGTGCACTCGGTGGCCAGGCGTGCCTCCGCGAGGCCCGCGGCCGCGAGGAGGTCAGCCGGCGCGAGCGCGTTACATTTGGCAGCGACGGTATCGATGAACTTCGGTTCGTCTTGTTGGGCGATCGCATCGAACGCGGCGCTGCACTTGGCGGCGGTCTTCGTCCGACATGCGTCGCCGGGCGGTTTCGTCTGCACGCACGTGAGCAGGCCGTCGACGCAACGGTCGAGGCGCGTGAGCTTGCGTTTGGTGAACGCGGCGCCGGCCTTGAGGATCGCCTTCTGGCACGTGTCGGCGGCCTTCGCCGCGACGGGATCCGTCAGGTGCTGTGCCGACGCCGTCGCGCGGAAAAGCGCGAGGGCGGCGGTGACGGCGACGATGAAAACGCGTGTGCGACCCGACATTTCGACCTCCTCCACCCGACCCATCCGTGAGCGGGGCGCGTGCGATGCAACGCGTATAGTCTTAATGAAAACTCCGCGCTGTGAAAGCCGCGAAGTGAGTCGACAGCCGCTTCCGTCACGTGTCGACGACGAGCGTCACCGGTCCGTCGTTGACGAGCTCGACCTGCATCGTCGCGCCGAAGCGCCCAGTCGCAACCTGAGCTCCGACGTGCGCCGTCAGGATTTTGACGAAGCGCGCGAAGAGCGGCTCGGCGGCGTCGGGCTCGAGCGCGCCGGTGAAGGACGGCCGTCGACCCTTCCGGCAATCGGCGAGGAGCGTGAAATTCGGGACCGCGAGCACGGCGCCGCCGACGGCGGCGAGCGCGGCGTTCATCTGTCCGGCTGCGTCGGGAAAGATCCGCAGGCCGGCGAGCTTGCGCGCCATCCAGTCGACCTCGCGTTCGCCGTCGCCGGGCGCCAGCCCGACGAGCAGGAGCAGCCCGCGTCCGATGGCGGCGATCGGCTCGCCGGCCACGAGGACGCGCGCCGCGGCCACGCGTTGCACGACGACTCTCATCGATATTCCGACGTCGTTTGCCGATCGTCCGCCGGCGCGCTAGGAGCGCGGCGATGACGCTGCGGTTCCGGACGACGTCGCACAAGCAGTGCGTGGAGATCACCGACGACGTGCGTGCGGTCGTCCGCGACGCCGGCGTGCAGCACGGCCTCTGTCACGTGAGCGTGTTGCATGCGACGGCGGCGATCGTCGTCAACGAGAACGACGATCCGAACATCGGCGTCGACCTCCTCGCCGCGCTCGACCGCGCCATCCCCGACCACGCCGGGTGGTTGCACGACCGCATCGACGGCAACGCGCAGGCGCACATTAAAGCGGCGATCCTCGGACCGTCGGAGACGATCCCGATCCGTGACGGCGACCTGCTGCTCGGGAGGTGGCAAGGGATCATGCTCGTCGAGCTCGACGGCCCGCGTGCCGAGCGGCGCGTGGTCGTGACGATCGTGCCCGCCGCCTGATCATGGATCTCGTCGCTCGCATCGCCGGCATGGTGATTCACCGTCCGTACGTATTCGTGTTCTTCGCGATCTACGTCGTGACCGCCGTGACGCGCCTCGGCTGGAAACGAACGGCCGTGTTCACGACGATCGCTTACCTGGTCGCATTTGCCGCCGAGCTCTCGTCGACGCGCAACGGCTTTCCGTTCGGGCTCTACCACTACATCGACGTGACGCGCGACCGCGAGGTCTGGATCAGCAACGTGCCGTTCTGGGACTCGCTGTCGTTCACGTTCCTCTGCTATCTCGGCTGGCGCCTCGCCGTTCTCGTCTACGCCCCGCTGGTGATCGCGCCCGGCACGTTTCAGGTCGTCGAGACGCGGGCGATCGCGACGTCGTGGCGTGTCGCGCTCACCGGCGCGGTCTTCATGACGTGGCTCGACGTCGTGATCGATCCGCTCACCGTGCTCGGGGACCGCTGGTTCCTCGGGAAGATCTACTATTATCCGCACGGCGGTCTCTACTTCGGGGTGCCGCTCAGCAACTTCGCCGGCTGGTTTCTGGTCGGCCTGACGACGATCCGGCTGTATCAGATCGTCGAGGCGCGGGCGCAGGAACGCTTGGACGGTGGCGGGGTCCGCCCGCTGCAGCTCGGCGGTCTGCTCGAGCCCATGCTCTACGGGGGCATCTTGGTCTTCAACCTGACCCTGACCTTCTGGATCGGCGAGCCGCTCCTCGGCACGATCGGGATCCTGCTCTACGTTCCGGTCGTCGTGCTCGTCGTGAGCCACGCGCTGATCGCGCGCCGGCGCGCGACGGCCGACGATCTCGCGGCGCACGCGCGCGACTATTCGCGTGCCCGCCTCCAGGTCCGCCGCGGCGATGGACGCGTGCCCGACCCAGCGGCGATCGCCGCCGTGACGGGCGCGTCGCGCCGGTGAGCGTGATCGGCGTCGTCACGGCGCTGCGCCTCGAGACTCGCGCCGTGCTCGGCGCGCTCACGCGGACGCAGCGCATCCGTCCGTCGGCGCGTCCGAGCTGGAGCGGGCGCGCGGGCGAGCACGAGATCGTCGTCATCGAAGGCGGTGTGGGTCCGGCGGCGGCGCAGCGCGCGGTGACGGCGCTGCCGTCGAGCATCACGCTCGTCGGATCGCTCGGCTTCGCCGGCGGGCTCGACCCGGAGCTCGTCACCGGCGACGTGATCGTGCCGTCGGCGATCGTCTGGGAAGAGGATGGCGTCGCGCGCCGTTACGACGTCGAGGCGGCGCTCGTCGAGAGCCTCGACCGCGTCCTCGCGTCGGCTCTCGGGCGCCCACCGCGTATCGGCACCCTCTTCTCGGCGGCAGCCATCGTCGCCGACGTCGCGGCGAAGCGCGCCGCGCACGAGCGATACGCGGCGGCCGCAGTCGAGATGGAGGCGGCGGCGCTCGCCCGGTACGCCATCACGCGCCGTGTGCCGCTGTTCGCGTTGCGTGTCGTCCTCGATCCGGCGGCGCTCTCGCTCGAGCAGCTGCCGCCGAACCTCGACGCGAGCTGGGCGGCGCGCGCACGTGTGGCGACGATGCCGTGGGTGTGGCCGCTCCTCGGCACGCTCCGTCGCCACGCGGCGACGGCGGGAAGCGTGCTCGCTCGCGCCGCGCGCGCCTCACTTCCTGCCTTACCGATGACGATCGGACGCGACGCCAATGGAGGAGCATGAAGCTCCTGCGGCCGTCCTTTGCTCGCTCAGGCGCTGCCGCTCGTCATTGCGCAGGCCCCGCTTGCCCCGTGTGGAGCAGGACCGTATAGTCGCCGGCTGACCGACCGGTAGAGGGGTGGAACATGCGGTTTCCCGCGCACATAACGACCGACATGCTGACGTGGCAGGCGAAGAATTGGCTGCGCGGGAACGAGCGTTATCCGCTCGTCCTCATGCTCGAGCCGCTGCACACGTGCAATCTCGCGTGTCTCGGGTGCTCGCCGGAACGGTACAACGGCGACCTCAAAGATCGCTTGTCGCTCGACGAGTGTTTCCGGGCAGCCGACGAGTCGGGCACGCCCGTCGTATCGGTCTGCGGCGGCGAGCCGACGATCTATCCGGAAATCGTCGAGCTCGTCGAAGGTCTCACCGCCCGCAAGCGGCACGTCTACCTCTGCACGAACGGCATCCTGCTCGACCGCTTCTTCAAGAAGGCGAAGCCGCACAATCGCCTCTCGATCAACGTACACCTCGACGGCATGGCCACGACGCACGACTTCGTCGTCGATCGTCCGGGTGTCTGGGAAAAGGCGATCGAGATGATCAAGGTCGGCAAGTCGCTCGGGTATCGCGTGTGCACGAACACGACGATCTTCCGCGAGACCGACATGGATGAGATCGAGCAGATGCTCGCGTATCTCTCGTCGCTCGGGATCGACGGAATGCTGCTCTCGCCCGGATACCACTACGAGGTGCTACCGGAGAAGCATTTTCTCTTCCGCAACGAGGTGAACGCGAAGTTCAAACGCGTCGTCGAGCTGGCGAAGAAATACAAGCTCTACTCGACGCCGCTCTTCCTCGAGTTCGCCGCCGGTCTGCGCGACTACCCGTGCACGCCCTGGGGCAACGTGACGCGCACGCCGCAAGGCTGGAAAGGGCCGTGCTATCTCGTCGGCGAGAAGTTCTTTCCGACGTTCGACGAGTTCTGGAACGGCGTCGATTGGGACTACTGGGAGTCGCGCCAGGACCACCGCTGCCGCGATTGTCTCATGCACAGCGGCTTCGAGGCGTCGGTCGTGCGGAAGCTCGGCGAGAGCCCGCGCGACGTGTGGACGATGGCGAAGTGGAGCTTCGGCTGAGTCGACGCGCGGTCGTTGCGCGCGGCGCGAGCGCGCGCTCGGCGCGTGCGGCGCTCGCGTAAGGTCGCGTTTGGGCGTCGCCCGCCGCGTGCGCTCACCTTGACTCCCTGCCAAGCATTGGCGACAATTCTTGCCGCATCGAATTTCGTGATCGTCGCATATCTCGCTCGAGGAGGACGCATGCGAGTTTTTCGCTGGACCGTCATCGCGATGGTGGTGATGGTGAGCGTGCCGGCGTGCACGCGTACCGAGGAGAAGCCCGTCGCCAGCGCGACGGCGGTGGCGTCACCGGCGCCCGCGGCTTCTGCGACGGGCGCGGAGGCGCAAGAGGGCGACGAGATTCTGATGGTGTGGGCGGAGGCGGAGCCCGACGAAGGACCGCCGCCGCTCGCGGTGAAGCTCAAGGCGGACATCTCCGGCGGCCAAGGCGAGCACAAGGTGAAGTGGGACTTCGGCGACAACACCCCGGCGAGCACCGAGGTCAATCCGAGCCACACGTACGACAAGGCGGGCACGTTCCGCGCCTCGGTCGAGGTGACGGATAGCACCGGCGACACCGACTCCGATTACGTCGACATCGAGGTCGGTACACCGCAGTGAAACGGCCGCGCCTCAGTGGCGCGGCCGAATCATGAACAGCTGACCCTCGCGTTTGAACTGCACGCCCGTGGGCGTGATCTCCGCGACGGTCATTCCGCTTGCCGTGTCGCCTTCGCGGACGCGCATCGCCGGCGCGCCGTCGACGCTCACGAAGGCGAAGCGTCGGTTCGGGTCCGCGGACCACTGCAGGAACGTGAGCGAGATGCGCGGGCTGCCCGGCGGCGATCGCCCGGTGTCGATGACGACGGGCGGAGGTTGCGCGGGCTCGGCCTGAACGGGCGGCGGAGCCGGTTCGGGAGCGGGAGGTGGTGGCGCGACGGCCGGAGGTGGCGGCGCAATGACCGGCGGCGGGGCGAGCGCCACTTGCGGAGGCGGCGCTGCCTGCTGCTTACGCCCGCCGCGTGCAGCGGGTTTCGCCGGCGGTGCCGCCGCCGACGCGCCCGGCTCGGTACCGGGCGTGAACGGCGACGGCTCGACGACGGCGCCGCCGCGGTCGGCGGAGCCGACGATCACCGGACCCGTCGCCGGAGGTGCTGGTGGATTCATCGCCGGTGCGGGCGCGACGTTCGACACCGGTGGCGCCGCAGGCGCATTTGGCGCGGGTGCCGGCGGGTTGGCGACGGGCGGATTGGCGGCGGGCGGCGCAATACCCTGTGGTGGCGCTGCAGCGTTGGGCAGCGCTGCGGCGGCGGGCGGCGACCCATTGGGAGGCGGCGCGGGCGGCTCTGCCTTCGCGACGACCGGCGGCGCCGCCGGTGGCTTCGCGACCGGCCCGGCCGCTTTCGCGGCGGGCGGCGGCGGGACATCGATGACGGGTGCCGTTACGGACTCGGGTGGCGGAGCTTGCTGCAATGGCGCGGTGTCGCGCCACAGCGCGAGCCCGATGCCCGCGGCGAAGCCGATGCTGGCGCATGCGACGATGACGCGGGTCGGGATGCCGCGGCGAGGCGTCTCCGTCGGCAGCCCGATTTCGGCGAGCACGTCCTCTTGCGGCGACTCGCGGTCGCGCTCGACCTTCTTCAGCGCGTCGAGGATCGTGCTCACGTCACGTTGCCCAGGCGCGGATGGTCGAATGCCCCCGTCGCCTCGTAGAGCAGGATCTTCGTGAGCGGCCCGACGACGCCGTCGGCGACCAATCGTCGCGAGCGTTGAAACCGCGCGATCGCCTCGGACGTCGGGCGATCGTAACTGGAAGAGAAGCTCCCTTGGTACTCTCCGATCCGCGCCAACATCTGCTGCAGCTTCATCACATCCTCCCCCACACTCCCCGGTGCCATGTACGCAGACAGATTCAAAAAGTCACGCCAAAAAACGTGCGCCTCGCCGAGCCACACGTGCGCCATTTCGTCGGCGGTGAGCGTCACCGCGATCGTGCCATATCGTAGCTGCACGTGATCGCCGTCGACGCCGGTCACGACGGCGAAGCGCCGGCGCTGCGACGTCGGTACCGACAGCTCGAGGATCGCCGGCAGATTCAGCAGCTGCAGGCGCTCGAGTGTGCCGCTGACCGGCAGGTAGCGCAGCCCGCGCTTGCCGGCGATCGCCCAGAGATCGACGCTCGTCTTGCGGCGCTCGTCGGCGCTGAGCGGCTCGGCGCTCCACACGCCGAGGAGATCGTCGGTCGCGGTGAGCGCGGCCGCGCGGTTGTCGGTCGCGCCGAGTGTTTCCCAAAACGCGGCGACGTCGCCTTGTGCCGGCGTCGCGTTCGGCTGCGGCGCCGCGCCGACGTCGAGGGTATCGGGAATGGGCGATGCGCTCGGCGGCGCGGCGACGGTCGCGATCGGAGTCGGCTCTGCCGGAGCCGGAGTCGCCGCCGGGGCGACCGCACCACCGAGCGTCGGAGCGAGTGCGACCGCGGGTGCGGCGGGCGTCGCCGCCGCCGCGGCATTGACGGTTGCCGACGGCGCGCTCTCGATGGTGGCGCGCATCGCGACCGCGGGAAGCGCGGCGTTGCCGGTGGCGGGACTGGCGCTCGCCATCGGCGCCGGCGCGGGTAACGAGCCGCGCTGGCGCAGCGGCACGATCGCGAGCGCCGCGACGACGGCGAGCGCGACCGCCACCAGGCCGGCGGCGAACGCCGGCCGCAGGAACGGCCGGCGCGAGCTCGACGCCGAATCGTCACGACGGAGCTCGCGGATCGCTTGCCGTACCGTCGCGGCGCCGATCGTCTTCTGCTCCTTGGTGAACCCGGTGAGCAGTGCGCGATGGGCGACGATGTTGATGAGCCTGGGTACGCCACCCGAGTAGCGATAGATCAGCCGCAGCGCGCTGCGGGTGAAGAGCTCCGTCGCCGGTGTGCCGCCGGCGATGCGCAGGCGATGGCGGACGTATTCCCCGGTTTCCTTGCGATCGAGCGGCTCGAGGTGCCAACGCACCGTGATCCGTTGGTTCAGCTGTGCCAGGTCGGGACGGCCGAGGATCGCGCGTAGCTCCGGCTGGCCGACGAGCACGATCTGCAAGAGCTTCTCGGTCTCGGTCTCGAGATTCGAGAGCAGGCGCAGCTGCTCGAGCACCATCGGTGCGAGGTTCTGCGCCTCGTCGACGATCACGACGACGCGCGCGCCGGCGACTTTCTTGGCGAGGAGGAAGCGGTTCAGCTCGTCGATGAGCTCTTTTTTGCTGGCGGACGTCGCCGGCAGTCCGAACTCGCTGTTGATGGACTGCAGCAGCTCGAGGTCGGAGAGGACGGGATTGAAGATGTAAGCGACGATCGTGTTCGGATCGAGCTCGCGCAGCAGCGCGCGCAGCAGGGTCGTTTTGCCGGTGCCGATTTCTCCCGTGACGTTGATGAACCCGGTGCCCTCGCGGATCCCGAAGAGCAGGTGCCCCAGGGCCTCATGATGATGAGCGCTGAGGAAGAGGAAGCGCGGGTCGGGGGTGAGCCGGAACGGCGGCCCGCTGAGCCGGTAAAACGCCTCGTACATGAGCGAGATCGATCATCGACGACGGCACCCAGCTTTGCAAGATGACTGCGATTTTCCTTGACAGGTGCCCCTCCGAGGCCGTCTAATCGCCGCGCTTCTCGCGAGCCCCTCACGCGAGCCCCTCAAAGGAGGAACCCCCTATGCCTCGCGTTCCCTTCGTGCCGTTCGTCGTCGCCGTCGTCCTCGCACTCGCTCCTGCCGCGCGGGCGACGGACGTCACCGATCTGCCGGTCGCGCAGACGTTTACGTTCCTGCAGCTCTCGGCGCCGGTCGACGTCGTGCGCGACACCCACGGCGTCCCGCACGTCTACGCGTCGACGCTCAACGACGCCGCCTTCGTCATCGGCTACGTGCATGCGACCGATCGTCTCTTCCAGATGGACGTGTTCCGCCGCATCCCGAGCGGCACCGTCTCCGAGCTGCTCGGCTTCCCGGATTTCCAGATCGGCCCCGGCGGCAACCCCACCGACCCGCCGTTCCCCGGCAACATCGGCAACGTCACGCAGGATCTCTTCTTCCAGACGCTCGGCCTGCGCCGCGCCGCCGTCGACTCGTTCAACGCGATGTCGCCGACGGTGCAAAGCGCGTTGCAGTCGTACGCCGACGGGGTGAACGAGGTCATCACGCGGATGAACGCGACTGGGACGCTGCCGCCGGAGTACGCCCTCCTCCACCTCACGCACATCAACCCGTGGACGCCGATCGACTCGATTGCGTTCGGCAAGCTGCAGGCGTTTGAGTTGTCGTTCGATTTCGACGACGGACCGACGGGCGACCTGGCGAACGTGGAAGCCGGTCTGGGTGGCGTGACCGGCCGGACCGCGTTCGTCGACGATCTGGCGCGGGTGCAGCCGGCGGAGAACGCGTTCACGGTTCCCGATGCGAGCGGTAGTCCGATCCCGCTCTCCAGCCTCGCGGCGCCGAAGACGGTGATGCTCGCGAGCACCGCGACGTACGCCGACGCGCCGATCGCGGGCGCGGCACACGGTGGCGACGCCGGGGCGCGTGTCGCGCGATTGGCCGCGGCGGTGAAGGCGTCGTCGCGGCGTAATGGCGCCGAGTCGGCGCGCCACGGCGGCACGTCGCCGCGCCACCCGACGGCGGCGCAACGACGCGCGATCGCCGACGCACGCAAGGCGACGTTCACCAAGGCGCGCGAGTACATCGCGCAGCTGATGCAGCAGCCGGCGATGCGCGCGATTCGCGAGCGCGGCACCGTCGGCTCGAACGAGTGGGCGGTCGACGGCAGCGTCACGGATACCGGCAACCCGATCCTCGCCAACGATCCGCACCTCGGCCTCGGCAGCCCGGCGACGTTCTACGAGCTGCACATCAACACTAAGGACCGCGGCGGCAATCTCAACGTGACCGGCATCGGCTTCGCCGGCGCGCCCGGCGTCGTCCAGGGCCACAACGAGCACATCGCGTGGGGCTCGACGACGAATCCCACGGACGTGACCGATTGGTACCTCGAGGACGTGTCGAGCGACTTCACGGGCAAGCTCTACAGCCATTATCTCGGCAATCCCGAGCCCATCACCGAGCTGCCGTTGCAGGTCAAGGTGAACGTCGACAATGGCAACCTGCTCGGCTTCGAGCGCGTGGTGCTCGCGACCGCGATCAGCGCGCTGTCGGTGAGCGGTGTCGTCGACGTGACGCCGCTGCTCGCGAACATCGTCCCGCCGAAGGTGCTGGTCGTGCCGCGGCACGGCCCGATCTTCCCGCAGACGCTGCAGCCCTATCCCTTCCCGGCGAATCACAGCGGCGGCTCGGCGATCTCGATCCAGTTCACCGGTCTCTTTCCGACGCGGGAGATCGAGACGTTCTTCGTCTGGAATCAGGCGACGAACCTCGCCGATTTCAAATCGGGTTTGCAGCTCTTCGACTTCGGCTCGCAGAATTGGTCGTATAGCGACGACGCGGGAAACATCGCCTACTTCGCGAGCGGCGAGTTCCCGATCCGCGAGGACATCGCGGCCGGGGCCGTCTCCGGCAACCCGCCGTTCGTGATCCGCAACGGTACCGGCGGCAACGAGTGGATTCCGAAGGCCGTGCTGCCGGCGGACCAGTCGGTGCCGTACGAGATCGTGCCGGCGGCGCAGGTGCCGCAGATCGAGAACCCGCCGGCGCACTTCTTCGTCAACGCCAACAACGATCCGGTCGGCAACACCGCCGACAACGATCCGCTGAACGAGGCGCTCGCCGGCACGGGGCCGTACCTCGGCTTCGGCTACGACGAGTTTCGCGCCGCGCGGATCACCGAATTGATCCGCAGTGAGCTCGGCCTCATTCCGACGCCGCCCGGTACGCCGCCGGGCGACGGCACGATCTCGTTCGCCGACATGCAACGCATGCAGGCGGACGTGAATCAGCTCGAGGCGCGCCGGCTGGCAGGCTACTTCGTCGCGGCGGTGAACGCCGCCGTGGCCCTCGGGGCCCCGTCAGAGCTCGCGAGTCTCGTGAACAGCCGCGTCACCGACGCGCGCGACCGTCTCGCCGCGTGGACCTACAACACACCCACGGGTTTCGATACGCCCGGCGACCCCGGCGTCCCGAGCGCGCAAGACCTCGTCGACAGCGTCGCGACGACGATCTACAACGTCGCCGTCGGGCAGTTGGTGACGAACACGTTCGACGCCACGCTGGCGGCCAACGGGATCACGTATCGCCAAGGTACGAACGAGGCGATTCGCGGTCTTCTGAGACTTCTCGACAAGGTGCCGTTCACCGGCGTCGGCGTGTCGGGCGTCAACTTCTTCGACGACCCGACCGTCTCTCTCCCCGCGGCGCAGGAGCGTGACGTCCTCTTGGTCAAGAGCCTGCAAAGCGCCCTCGACCTGCTCGCCGGCGCGAGCTTCACGGACGCCTACGGCGGCTCGTCGAACGTCGACAATTATCTCTGGGGGAAGGTGCACTACGTCATCTTCGAGAGCTTCTTGGACGGCGCGCTGAACGACACCCGCATCGCCGGTGGCGGCATGTTCAGCATCCCGCCGCAGCCGGCGGCCGCGTTTCCGCCGGGCGCGCCGGCGAACGGCGCGCGTTTCACGGTCGACGTCGGGAACTACGGCATGCGGCCGACGAGCGACACGAGCCTCGCCTTCGGCAGCGGTCCCAATCGACGGAGCGTCGTCGAGATGGGCTCGAGCGGTCCGGTGCGTGCGAAAAACGTCATCCCCGGCGGCGAGGACGGCGTCCTCGGGCGACCGCACTACGGCGACCAAGTGAACCTCTGGCTCGGCAACGGCTACCACGACACGCTGCTCACGACCGCCGACGTCGTGGCGAACGCCGAAGCGCGGCACGCTTTCCCGACACTGCCGGGATGCACGGAGAGCAACCCCGGCCGTTGCATGCCCGGGAAGGGGAGCCCGACGACCAACTGCATCTCGGAGTTCTTCGTCGACGCGCCGGTCGCGCAGACCCAGATCACCTCCGCCAAGGTGACGATCCACGACGGCGGCGACGGTGATTTCGACGGCGCGAGCGACGGGACATGCGTCGCCCACCTCTTCGTCTGCCTGAACAACGCCGATCCGCGTATCGTGAACCGCGACGGCCAGGTCTGTCAGCCCACGGACGTCGCTACATTCGAGTTGAAGATGCCGCGCACCGATGCCAAGGGAACGGACGATCGCAACAACGCCAAGACGGTCCAGGCACTCGTGAAGGCGTTCGGCCCGGTCGCGTCGGTCACCGGTGACCACTTCACCATCATCAACTACACCGCGCCGATCGCCACCCCGAACGTGTGCAAGAGCACCTACGTGCGCGTCCCGCTGCGCCACGGCCTGAAGCGCAAGAAGACGTTTCGGATACGGGCGACGCGCAGCGACGGCATCAGGGACGACGACAAGCTGACGATCACCTGTACGCCCTGACACGGCGGCCGGAGCGACGGCGCGGCCTCGGTGCACGAGGTCGCGCCGCGCCGAACCGCCGTCGTGCTGCTGCGCCGCCGACGACGGCGACGATCATCCACGCCGCGACGTCACCCACCGCCGCGTACACCGTCGTCCCGCCGAGTAGGCGGACCTCGGCGGTCAGCGTCGTCGTCGTGAACGTCGGCACTTCCGACACCTCCTCTCCGGTCGCGGCGAGGACGCTCGTCAGTCCCGTGTTGGTGGCGCGCACGAGATCGCGGCGGTTCTCGACGGCGCGCCACACCGCGAGCGCTTGGTGTTGCACCGGCTCGGCGCTGTCGCCGTACCAGGCGTCGTTCGTGAGGTTGACGAGTAGCGTGGCCCCCTTTGCGACGGCAGCGCGGGCCGGCCCCGGAATGACGTCCTCGTAGCAAATCAGCGCCCCGAGGCGTGCCATCGTGCCGACGGTGAGCAGCGCCGCGTCGCCGCCGACCGCGAAGTTGCTCGTCGCCGGGCTGAGCTCGCGCAGACGCGGGATACGGTCGCCGAGCGGCATGTACTCGCCGAACGGGACCAGCACACGCTTGTCGTAGCGCCCGAGGACGCGCCCGTCGGCGCCGCGCAGAAACGCGCTGTTGTAGACACGCGCCGTGCCGTCGGCGGCGCGCGCGATTGCGAGGCCGCCGAAGAGGAGCGGGCGCGTCGCCCCCGGGAACGGATCGTCCTCGCCGTCGAGACGGCTGCGCTCGGCCGAGATGCGGTGCTGGAAGACGGTCTCGGGCCAGATCAGCAGGTCGACGTCGCCCGCGATCGCTCGTGAGGCCTCACGATACGCGTCCATGTTGCGGCCGAAGAACGCGCGGTCGCCCTTGCGCTCGATGCTGATGTTCCCTTGCACGACGCCGACGCGTAACACCGGCGCGGCGGCGCGAACTGCGCGCACGGTTGCGAGACGCCAGGCGCCGAATCCGACGAGTGCGACGACTGCGACGAGCGGAAGCGCGAGCGCCATGACGGCGTCGCGCGCGCGTGCCCGTGGCGTCACCGGCGGCGGCGCGGCGTCGTGCGCGCGTGCGTCGCGCGCGCGCGACCGTGGCGTCACCTGCAGCGCGGCGTCGCGGGAGCGGACGTCGCGGGTAGCGACGACCCAACGGCCGGCGGCGACGAGCGCGGCGTTCACCCAGACGATCGCGAACCCGAGGAGCGCCGGGCCGGCGAGCTCGCCGGTCTGGAGCAGCACGGGCACAC